>NZ_JBHERJ010000075.1:0-38741 GCF_043359455.1 Lysinibacillus sp. PWR01
TAGCATAGCAATCAAATAGCCCAATATCTGTATTCTTAGGGGGGATAGGATTTTTATTTTCAATGTGGAGAAGTGATGCGTGCCAACACCCCTCCATAAAGAGTAGTGAACACCTTTACTTTATTTGAAAACTTTTGCTAAAAAGGTAACACTTTTGTAGGTTGAAGTGGAAGGCTACTTGACTCCCGTGGGATAGCGAGACAGGCGAGCCCCTGCACGAAGCGATAGCGGAGGAAGCGGCTCGGCGCTCGCCCACAGGAAAGCAAGTAGCCTGCAACGGAAACCATTTTCACCTTTCACAAAAATTCTATTGATGGTTTTGTTTTTCAACAATATGAGGACAGTCTAGCATTACTAGACTGTCCTTTCTTATTATCGTAAGAGACCTTTTATGTAAACCGCCATTTGCTCACTTATATCATTTAGTTTTTCAATGGCTTCACTAAATTGTTGAACCTGCTCTGCCTGATCATTTGAGGCTGCTTCAATTTGCTCCATGCTTTCCATAAGTGCTTGAATATTACTCGTAATCGTTTTAAGAGAGGTTTCAATTTGCTCTGTTGCTGTAGCTGTCTCACTAGAAAGCTTCCTTACCTCTTGCGCTACGATGTTGAAACCTGCACCGTATTGGCCTGCTCGTGCCGCTTCAATCGAGGCATTTAAGCCCAGTAAGTTGGTCTGTCTCGAAATCGTTTTAATAAAATCTGTTACTTCATTAGAACGAGAAGAATTTTCTAAGGCATGTCGAGATTTTTCTGTAATAGTTTCACTCGTTGCAGACAATTCTTCAGAATGTGCAGCAATCGTATGTACTTTAATTTGGAGTTCTTGAATAATAGCTTGCAAACTGCCCATAAAACCTTCCACTTTTTCTTGCGCATCAACTGGGAAGATTAGGCTTAATACGGCTACAACTTTACCATTTTCACGCACAGGATAAAGCTCACTATTCATTGCAATCCCAAAATACTCTTTTGGAATGCTACGCTTTAAAATTTGTCCTTTTGTGACACTATGAAAATCAGGTGTATCCTCAAGAATAGTCCCTACTTGTAAATTCGTTTTGACTCTTGTCCCCTCTAATACAAACAGGACTTTTCTTTCCTCTGCACAATTAATAGTCATTGCTATTTCCTTCTTAAAGACTTCATGAAAAATCGGCAACGTCTCTTCTAATGATTGGATAATCCCCATATCTCTATCCCCCTCTATTTTTCTTTATTATACTAGACTGCTTAGGGTATACATACTTTGAGGTATTTTTTGTCTATTATTTAAGGTTGTAGAACGATTGTAAACCAAGGTACTCAGCTGTGGAACCAAGTTGATCTTCAATGTGAAGAAATTGGTTGTATTTTACTACACGGTCTGTACGTGATGGAGCACCTGAGCATGAACCTTGATTTATTATGGTCAATTATATGAGGTCTACAATAAATTTGGGAGTCTTAGTGAACACAAAAACTTGAAATTTCGGATTTCGCTTGTTCCGCATTGTATGGTCCAACTTGTGACCTCGCATGAATAGTTGAATCGCCAAACTCTTTTTGTACACGTTCTTCAATCCATAGGCTTTTGCGTTCAAAGTGATAATTAAATGATAAAATTCTTAGTCTGTTAGCGGTCTTTCTTCATTCATAAATAAAACTCTCCACTGATAATTTTTTTGTATCTTAGTAATTGGTGGATTTTGTGTAATAAAAATTAATGATAACAAACAGAAAAATTTACATACAATTCAAAGGCTCACCTATTTTTCATCTGTGTAAAATTGTTCAATATACTGCTCTTCTTCCTCGGGCGATAATAAACGAGTTGCTCTTCCTGAATTTGTTGTGTCATCGCCACCTTGCATTTCCCAAATTTTGTTATGGTCGTCAACGGCGTTTGAAAAATCACCTTTCGACCATCTTTCCAATATTGAAATGTAAAGATCTTTATATTTATAATCGTTCATTTTAACTACAGTTAACAATCGGTCAACTTTTTCTTGTGTTATTCGCTCACGACCCCATTGAGAAGCAGCTTTCACTTTTTGGTGAGACATGCTATGGATGGTTTCACTTACTTTTATTTCCATTAAATTGTCAGGATAAAGCAATTCTTCTTTTGTAACTTTTTTATCTTCAAGCGCTACTCCGTCAACAGTTATAGTGGCTCTTTCTTTTTTGGCAACAGGTTTTTCCATTTGTTCGGTGGATTTAATGTAACCAAAAATCCCTCCAAAAATGACCAATACTGCAATGATAACAATTGCAGATTTTGTTTTTCTCTTCATGTTATTAACTCCTCCTTGTAATTTATATCATTATGCAATTATGTATTGGTTTATATTATGTAATTAGGATAATAATAACAGAATCTTGAAACAAGGTTCAATGAAAAACTATAGTACAAACACTATTCTTAGATAATGGTATATACATTGTATACAGCATGTTAACCAACGCAAAATTGCGTTCGTTGATTAAATACAACTGATACAATTTTGTATGCGTTAATATAGGTAAGTCCATCATAGGTGCTCTCTATAGAGGAGAGTACCTCCATGCGTAAACACTACTGAGGTATCTAGCATTTTGCTAAGTACATAACGTTTTTACAAGGGGGTCGTGTTTTGCGACTCCCTCCAAGGGTCTGAATAATGTTACGAACCTTCTCATTACTATTCGTATCCTTTTCACCAAGGGTGTGCGTAATGTGCATACCTTTCATCACACAACGATTCGGTGCGTGCCATGATGTTTAATGTGACATATTCTTTCGCCACCAAATACGTGTAAAACGACCTCAACGATTTAATTACAGTGTTAATGTAAGTTGCCTTTTTACCAAGATTTAATTGATGTTGAATATATTTTTTTACATGAACTGTAGAAACGTCTTCAATTTCATTCACCTCATGAAACTCGTCCAGATATTGAATGAAGTGAGTTGTATTGTAGTTATAAGTTTCTGTTGTTCTAATTGAATAATTTTAATCAGTAATTAGCATGTAAATTCTTTTAATATATCTTTGATAAGCAAATAAAAAACCCCCAATCTACAAGTGTTTATCACACTTATAAATTAGAGGTTGAAACAATACATACGTATTGCTAAATTCACCTAAATGTACAACATAGTTCAAATTGTATAAAAAGGTTGTGTATTACTAAGTTCAAAGCATTTTTTCTTAAATCAAATGCTTATTTTATATTATAGAATGAATTTAAACCAAGATACTCTGCTGTTGAACCAAGTTGATCTTCAATGCGAAGAAGTTGGTTGTATTTAGCTACACGGTCTGTACGTGATGGAGCACCTGTTTTAATTTGACCAGCATTTGTTGCAACAGCGATATCAGCAATTGTTGCATCTTCTGATTCACCAGAACGGTGAGAAATAACCGCTGTGTAGCCTGCACGTTTCGCCATTTCAATTGCTTCAAATGTTTCAGTTAACGTACCGATTTGGTTTACTTTGATCAGGATAGCATTTCCTACGCCTTGCTCAATACCAGCTGATAATTTTTTTGTATTTGTTACAAATAGGTCATCACCTACTAATTGTACGCGACTGCCGATACGGTCTGTTAATAGCTTGTGTCCAGCCCAGTCATTTTCGTCTAAGCCATCTTCAATTGAAATGATTGGATATTTGTTTGTTAACTCTTCGTACCAATCAACCATTTCTTCAGAAGTTTTTACAACGCCTTCACCATCTAAGTGGTATTTGCCATCTTCTTTATTGAATAGTTCAGAGGATGCTACGTCCATTGCAAGTTTCACTTCTTCACCTGGTTTGTAGCCCGCTTTTTCAATCGCTTCTAAGATCACTGTAATCGCTTCTTCGTTAGAGCCAAGGTTTGGTGCGAAACCACCTTCATCACCTACTGCTGTGTTGTAGCCTTTTGCTTTTAGAACAGCCTTTAGGCTATGGAAAATTTCAGCACCGATGCGTACTGCATGACGGAAAGATTCTGCACCAACAGGCATAACCATGAATTCCTGAATGTCTACATTGTTATCTGCGTGAGCACCACCATTTAGGATGTTCATCATTGGTACTGGTAATTGTTTAGAGTTGAACCCACCAAGATATTGATAAAGAGGTACATCTAAATAATCTGCCGCAGCATGTGCGACTGCCATGGATACACCTAGAATTGCGTTGGCACCTAGCTTGCCTTTGTTTTCTGTGCCATCTAGCTCGATTAAAGCTTTGTCAATGACAACTTGATCAAGAACAGAATAGTTACCTTCTAATTCTTCCGCAATAATTGTGTTTACATTTTCAACTGCTTTTAATACACCTTTGCCTAGGTAACGAGATTTGTCACCATCGCGTAATTCTACCGCTTCGTATTCACCTGTTGATGCACCTGATGGTACGATTGCGCGGCCAAATGCGCCTGATTCTGTAAATACTTCAACCTCTACTGTTGGGTTCCCACGTGAGTCTAAAACTTCGCGCGCATAAACTTGTGTAATAAATGGCATAATTAATTCTCCTCTTTTTCAATTAATGATTGTCCTGTCATTTCAGTAGGCTGTGACACCTGTAATAATTCTAACATGGTTGGCGCTAAATCGGCTAAAATACCATCATTTCTTAACATTATATTTGGTTTTGTCACAATTACTGGAACAGGATTTGTTGTATGAGCTGTCATTGGCTCACCTGCTAAAGTTAACACTTCATCAGAGTTGCCATGGTCAGCTGTAATAATAGCTGCACCACCTTTTACAAGGAGCGCATCTACTACTTTCCCTAAGCATTCATCTACTGCTTCAATGGCTTTAATTGTTGGCTCCAGCATTCCACTATGACCAACCATATCAGGGTTGGCAAAGTTAAGAATAATGCCATCAAATTTTTCAGCCGCAATTTCTGCAAGTAAGGCTTCTGTCACCTCATAAGCAGACATTTCAGGTTTTAAATCGTATGTCGCCACCTTTGGAGAAGCAATTAAAATTCGTTCTTCACCTGGGAATTTTTCCTCACGTCCACCACTCATAAAGAATGTAACATGTGGATATTTTTCAGTTTCCGCAATGCGCAACTGTGTTTTCCCATTCGTCGCTAATACTTCACCAATTGTATTTTTCAAGTTGTCATTTTCATAAGCAACCTGTGCGTTGACTTCATCACTATAATGTGTGAAGGACACAAATTTTAAATTCTTTGGATGCTTTGCAGATATTGCAAAACCATCGAATGCTTCATTTGTAAACACTTTTGATAGCTGAATCGCACGATCAGGACGGAAGTTAAAGAAAATCACTGCATCATGATCGCCAATTGTTGCTACTGGCTCACCGTGCTCTTGAATGCTAAATGGAATGACAAATTCATCTGTAACTTCACGTTCATAGGATGCTGCTACACCACTTTTGGCACTTTCTGCTGTTTGACCAACGCCATCCACCAGTACATTATAAGTGAGCGCAACACGATCCCAACGTTTATCACGATCCATTGCATAGTAACGTCCATGAATCGAAGCAAATTGCCCTATGCCTATTTCAGCCATTTGCTTTTCTGTTTCTTCGATATAGTCTAATGCCGTTGTTGGACCAACATCACGACCATCTAAGAAGCCATGTATATAAACTTCATCTAATCCCTGCTGTTTAGCTAGTTTTAATAGCGCAAACATATGCTCATAATGACTATGAACACCACCGTCTGACAATAAGCCCATAACATGTAGCTTTGACTGATGAGCTTTAACATGTGCTACTGCATCTAAAAAGGCTTGATTCGTAAAGAAATCTCCATCACGAATGGATTTATTTAAGCGTGTCAAGCTTTGGTAAACAATACGTCCAGCACCGATGTTTAAGTGCCCCACCTCGGAATTTCCCATCTGTCCTTCAGGTAATCCAACGGCTTCTCCCGCTGCTGTTAATGTCGCATGAGGGAATTGGTTCCAATATCGATCGAAATTTGGCTTATTCGCCTGTGCTACTGCATTCCCGAATGTTTCATCTCGAAATGCAAAGCCATCTAAAATAATTAATGCTACTGGCTTTTTAGGCATTTGCTGCCGCCTCCAATAATGTTAAATAAGATTCTGGTTGTAAGCTTGCTCCACCAACTAAAGCACCATCAATATGTTCTTTCGATAAAAGCTCCTGAATGTTATCAGGCTTCACACTACCGCCATATTGAATGCGCACAGCATTCGCAGTTTCAGCATTATATAGCTCTTCGATTACTGCTCGAATCGCTCCACATACTTGGTTTGCATCGTCTGCCGTAGCAGTTTTACCAGTACCAATCGCCCAAATCGGTTCATATGCAATGACCATATGCTCTACTTGCTGTGCTTCAAACCCAGCAAGTGCCGCTTTAATTTGACCAGCAACTTTTTGCTCTGTTGTGCCAGCTTCACGTTCCTCTAGCGTTTCACCACAGCAAATAATAGGTACGATAGTATGTGCAAGTGCTGCTGCTACCTTTTTATTAATCGCTTCGTCTGTCTCATTGTAGTATTCGCGACGTTCTGAGTGCCCTAAAATGACATAGTCAACATCTACACTTGCTAGCTGTGCTGGACTAATTTCACCAGTAAAAGCACCTTCATTTTCATAGTGCATTGTTTGTGCACCAATCGCCAGCTCTGATTCACTAGCAACTTGCACAAGTGTAGGTAGGTAAAGAGCTGGTGCGCAAATAACAGCATCTACTTTGTCATTGGAAGGAAGTTTTTCCTGTACAGCATCTACAAATTGAATAGCTTCTTCAAATGTTTTAAACATTTTCCAGTTACCTGCAATAATTGGTTTACGCATCATTTTGCCTCCGATTAGCTTATTTATCGTTTAGTGCTACAATCCCTGGAAGCTCTTTGCCTTCCATTAATTCTAAGGAAGCACCGCCACCTGTAGAAATATGATCCATCTTATCTGCTACTTCAAATTTTTCAACTGCCGCTGCCGAATCACCGCCACCGATTACCGTGTAGCCTGCAGTTGTTGCCATTGCATCAGCAACTGTTTTTGTGCCGTTTGCAAATTTGTCCATTTCAAAGACACCCATTGGCCCATTCCAAATGATTAATTTAGAGTTTTTAATAACTTCTGCATAGTTTGCAGCTGTTTTTGGACCAATATCTAGGCCCATCCAATCAGCTGGAATAGCATCTACATCGACGATTTGTGTTTCAGCATCCTGTGAAAATTCATTTGCCACAACAGCATCGACTGGCATATGTAATTGCACGCCTTTTACTTTTGCCTTTTCAATAAAGGACTTTGCTAGTTCAATTTTATCTTCTTCTAACAATGATTTACCGATATCATGGCCTTGTGCCTTAATAAATGTAAAGGATAAACCTCCACCGATAATTAAGTGATCTACTTTCTCTAACAGGCTTTCAATAACACCAATTTTATCTTTTACTTTGGCACCACCAATAATGGCTGTAAATGGATGCTCAGGGTTAGACAAGGCCTTACCTAGTACATCTAATTCCTTTTGCATTAGGAATCCAGATACAGCTGGAATATGCTTAGCAATTCCTTCTGTAGAAGCATGTGCTCGATGGGCTGCCCCAAAAGCATCATTGACATAAATATCTGCTAGCTGAGCAAATTGCTGTGCTAATGTCGGGTCATTTTTCTCTTCACCAGCATGGAAGCGTACATTTTCAAGCAATAGAATATCTCCATCTTGCATGTTTGCAACGGCTTCTTCCACCGCTTGCCCAATGGATTCATCAAGCTTCGTAACAGGCTTGCCCATTAATTCAGCTAAGCGAATGCCAACAGCTGTTAAACGCATGTCTTCTTTTACTTCACCCTTTGGACGACCTAAGTGAGAAGCTAGAATAACTTTAGCACCCTGCTCTACTAAATA
Source organism: Lysinibacillus sp. PWR01 (assembly GCF_043359455.1). NCBI lineage: Bacteria > Bacillati > Bacillota > Bacilli > Caryophanales > Bacillaceae > Lysinibacillus > Lysinibacillus sp. PWR01. The sequence continues at coordinate 7,846 of NZ_JBHERJ010000075.1, forward strand.
CTCAATTGTAGGAATAGCTGCACGAATACGTGTCTCATCCGTAATAGCACCATCTGCCATTGGCACATTAAAATCTACACGTACAAAAACGCGTTGACCCTTTACATCAATATCTTTCATTGTTTTCTTATTTAACATGAAGAAACTCCCTTCAAAATTTGTTTTAGTCTTACACCCTTGTGTTTTACCCATCTTGGCTCTACACCATGCTTACTAAATTGAAAAGTCATTTTGGTACTTTTTCAGGGTCACTATCTAGTGTGATTATGATTCTCCAACTTTTGATAATGAACCCTAATACTTGTTTTTATAGTAGCAAAAGTTACCTTCTATGTCTTGCAATCACCATGTATCAATTACGCCTTAGTGTAATTTTTCGAGCTTGCTCTAAAAGCCCCTCTTCAAAATCTGTACATCTGCTGGGGCTTTTATCTTGATTCAGTCTATGTCTGGACACCCAATGAATCAAAGAGAGTAATTTGTGTATTCATCTCACCACCTATGGAGGTGGGCGTTTTCTGCTGAATCTAGTTAAAAAAGGAGTAAGGGTTATCCCTTACTCCCAATACCCTTGTATATTATATCTATTCGATATTATAAAGGCTATACTTTTTGTGCATAAAAAGCAGTAATATGTCACACTTTTTACTCAAAATGTCGAAATATGATACTTATTTATGGTTTAATCCTTGTTCAGCAATGTATAAAGCTAGGTCCATTAAGCGAGTAGAGTAACCAATTTCGTTATCGTACCAAGCTAAAACCTTCACCATTTTGTTTTCTAATACCATTGTTGAAAGACCATCTACAGTAGAAGAATGATGGTTACCGTTATAATCGATTGATACTAATGGTAGCTCATTGTAATCTAAAATGCCTTTTAATTCATTTTCAGAAGCTTCTTTTAATGCTGCATTAATCGTTTCTTTCGATACATCTGCTTTTAGCTCCACAACTAAGTCAACACATGATACGTTAGGTGTTGGCACACGCATAGAGAAGCCATCTAGCTTACCTTTTAATTGTGGTAATACTTTTGATACTGCTACTGCTGCACCCGTTGTTGTTGGAATCATAGAAACCGCCCCAGCACGTGCACGACGTGGATCAGAGTGTGGGAAGTCTAGAATTCGTTGGTCATTTGTATAAGAGTGAATTGTTGTCATCATACCGCGTTCAATGCCAAATTTCTCATCAAGTACTTTAGCTACTGGTGCAAGACAGTTTGTTGTACAAGAAGCATTGGAGATTACATCATCAGTTGCTGGGTTATAATCCTCATGGTTTACACCCATAACAAATGTAGGCATTGCCCCTTTTGCTGGTGCCGATAGAATGGCTTTTTTCGCGCCTGCTTCAATATGCTTGCCTACTTCTTCCATTGAACGGAATCGACCAGTACATTCAAGCACTACGTCTACGCTTAATTCGCCCCATGGTAATTGTGCAGGATCTTTTTCAGCATATACTTTTACACGTTGGCCATTTACTACGAAAGAATCTTCATCTGCATTGACTTCAGCATCATAGATACCGTGTACTGAATCATATTTCAATAAGTGCGCAAGCTGACCAGCATCTGTTAAGTCGTTTACGGCTACTACTTCAATTTCATCATGCTTCATTGCCTCACGAAATACTAAACGTCCAATACGTCCAAATCCATTAATCGCTAATTTTAATGCCATTGTTAATTCCTCCAATAATGTGTATTGTCTGTCTCTATGAATAGAGACATCAAAATTTACTTTATGCTCATTCAAAAAGTGTTCTAGCACTTTCTGAGATCGAGTGACATGTTTGATACTTTACCATCATTCAAGATGCTTATTTTCTATAGAAGATAATTGGGCAGCAATTGCTTTGGCTGCTGCTTCATCTGTTACAAATATGGTTTGCTTAGGTGCTACTTTAAAATAAGAAAGCATTGCATTGACCTTTTGTTTTCCTGCTGCAACTGCAATGACTTGCTGGCTATTTTGTACCTGCTCAAGTTGAATACCAATCGTACGTATACGATGAACAATTTCACCATTAGCATTAAAATAATAGCCAAATGCTTCACTTACAGCGCCTTTCTCCTCAAGAATTCGCAAATCCTCTGGAGATGAATTACGACGAATCGCCATTTCCTCTGCGGAGCCAATCCCGTGAATGACGCAATCTGCTTGATCGTAGAATGCCATCATTTCTGTTACCATCGGCTCTGTTAACATCGCTTGATAAGCTTGCTCACTTAAATGCTCTGGTAAAAATAAAGTACGGTACTGTGCCTCCATCTGCATGGCAAATGTTGCAACAAGTGTATTGGCCTGCATTTGCATTTCATGTCCAATCCCACCGCGTGCAGCTACAAAAGTGATATCCTTTTGTCCGTCTAAAGGATGTAAAAACTGTGCAAGAGAGGCAACAGATTTTCCACCAGTGACAGCTACTACTTGCTCATCAAAAGCAGTTGACATAAATTGCAATGCCGCTTCTTTGCCTAGCATGGTCAGGATTGTATGATCCTCATTGTAATCACCAGGAACTACGACTACACGCTGGATGCCAAAATGGTTTTCGAGCACTTTTGCAAGCTGTGTTAAACCAGACCATTCGTAAACGATGACTCTTAATTTTTCAATGACTATTTCACCATCATCTGTACATACCATACCCGACTTTTGCGCATCTAATAACCCTTGTTCACGTAAAATATCAGTTTCTTTACGTATTTCTCTTTCTGTCATTTTCAGTGAATCGGCTAGCGCACGTCGTCCGATTGGTTGCATAAGTTGAACGGCTTGCAAAATTCGATATCTTGATTGCAGAAGCGGATACATTTCAGGAAGTAGCCTTTGCTGTGCCTCTGGAACAGTTAACATATCTATCTACTCCCTTAACTAATAGTTGTGGGTTTATTTTTATCCCACTCAATTATTTTGTGTCCCACTTATGCTTTTATTATAATATGCATTGTTTTAAAGTGCAAGTAGTTGAATTGTTTATATTAAAAAAAGCCTCATAGCCTTCAACATGGCTACGAGACTTTGTTGTACTTATTTATTTAGTGAAAGATAAAATCGCGTTCTTTTTAAAACCTTCTAAAGCTTTTGTTGCTTCACTTTTATTTGTAAATTCAAAAATACGAACATCCTTTTTCTCAAATACTGTAATAACCCACATTGTAAAATCTCCCTTCACATCATTCATTTTTGTAATATAACAACCACTAAAATTTGTGATACATTCGCTAAACTGTTTTATAACAACTTCTTACTTGATACCTATTCTACTCCGTTTTTTATGAAAAGAAAGTCTAATGTGAAGGTCTTCACAAACTGTTCAAATTCAAAACGCTTTCATTGAACAATTTGTGAATTGTGAGAATTACAGCTAACAATAGAGTCATTTTTTCCGTTAATAACCTTTTATACATTCAGTAAATTAACTGCCTAATTGCTCCATCAAGGTGGCATAATCTAAATTACCATACTGGATTACGACACCATCCTTTTCAACTACAGGAATCATTAGCATATATTTTTCATGTATGCGATCATCTTGCTCAATATCAATCACATCAATTTCAAAGGGAACATCTTCCTGAGCAAGCTTTAATGTCTGTAATCCTTCTACACATAAAGGACAATTTGCCCGACTAAAAAATTTAATCTTCATAGATAGCACCTCCCATCTTTATTATAAACGAAAGTACAATGAAGTTATGGCTACTATTCATTGACGATTTATATTTTGATGGATGACGCCTCTAGAATGTTTTTACCAGAATTTAAAAAGCATAATCTTATTCGTTTCAGTATTTCTCGAGTGGATGAACAATAAATTTATAATGGTATTGAGGAACTGGCTCTGTATATTTCTCCATTTGATCGTAAGAAACGCTAGACAAACTCTATTCACCTTATGTAATTAAAAAGGCATTGATTGTGAGCAAGCTACACATCAATGCCTTTCGTTTCAGATTATTTTAAATGACTATCGAAAAATTTCACCATGGCATTATAGAATTCAATTCTATTTTCTTCGTTAGCGAAGCCATGTCCTTCATTATCTTTTAGCATGTATTCTACATCCACACCTCTAGCACGTAAGGCTTCCACAATTTGATCGGATTCTGCTTTGTTCACACGTGGGTCATTTGCACCTTGAGCGACAAATAATGGTGTTTTGATTTTATCTGCATGGAAAACAGGTGAAACAGCTGTTAATAATTCTTTGTCCTTCTCTGGGTGACCTACGCGCTCATAAAACATGTTACGCATAGTTTCCCAGTAAGGTGGGATGGTATTTAATAATGTGAATATGTTAGATACCCCTACATAATCAACTGCTGCAGCATATAAATCAGGCGTATACGTAATACCAGCTAATGTTGCATAACCTCCAAATGATGCACCATAAATACCGATGCGATCAGGGTCTGCAATGCCTTGGTCAATTGCCCATTGGACACCATCTGTAATATCATCTTGAATTTTCAGACCCCATTGCTTATTTCCAGCTTGAAGGAACTCTTTACCATAGCCAGTTGATGAACGGAAATTCACCTGTAGCACTGCATAGCCACGATTAGCTAACAATTGTACTTCTGGATTGAAGCCCCACATATCACGTGCCCATGGCCCACCATGTGGATTGACAATAAGAGGGAGATCTTTCACTTCTTTATTTTTCGGTAAAGTTAAATAGCCATTAATTGTTAAACCATCTCGGCTCTTATAAGAAATTGGGTGCATTTCAGCAAGTTCATTCGGATTTAACCAAGGACTTAAAGTGGCCAATTCTGTTAATTCATCTGTTGTTGAGTCGTAGTAATAATATTTTCCATAGACAGTATCACTTGAAACACTCACAATAAATTTTGTCATTTCTTTATTGTAATCATTGATACCAAGCTCACTTTCATGCACATTCAGCTTGCTTTGAATTTTACGGAAAAGCTTTTCAAAGTTCTCGTCAAAGAATTGATAATGTGGTTTATCTGTTATATATGCACCATATAGCAATTTATCGTGTTCAGCACTATATAAGACACCTGAAACATCTACTTGATCATTAGACATAATGACTTCTTCATTACCTTTTAAGTCGTATTTCACCACTTCTACTTTGTCTCTACCTTTATTTGATGTAGCATAAATGTATTGATTGTCTTTAGAAAATGCTAGTGGCATTACTTCATCGCCAGCTTCCATTTCAATAAATGGCTTGAATTCATCCTTTTCCGAATCTCTATAAAGAATCGTTCCTTCCACACCATCTGAAGCTACGGCAATTCGCACATTGCCATTGCGATCTGCTAGCCAGCTCGTAATATTACCAGGATTTTTTGCAACATGAGTTGTTTCACCAGTCTTTACATTCAGTTTGTAGACATCAAAAACTGTTGCATCTTCCTTATTCATCATAATAAGTATTTCATCTTTAACACCTTGCAGACCACTTAATATGCCAACTGTGACGTTTGGATATGGTGTTAAATCTTTTTCCTCAGCGCTATTAAATGTCGTAGAATAAATATGGAAGTTTTCATCTCCACCTTTATCCTTTAAATATAGTAAATTATTATCTTTCCAGAAAAATCCTGCAACATCACGATCTTTTGAATTAGAAACACGAACGGGCTCACTATCATCATTCATCTTTTTCACGAAAACATTGGATCTGTTCTCCCAAGCAGAGGAAAAAGTAATGTAATTGCCATCAGGTGAAAGTTCATAACCAAAGTTCCCAGGATTCTTCATAAAGTCTTCAACTGAAATTTCCTTTACACCTTCATGATTGGAACCATTTTTTTCTTGTTTTGCATTGTTTAAAATTTTTACTGCATCTTGTTTTGATATTGCTTCACTACTTAATGATAGGCCATTAAATAAACCAATTTTATTGGCTTTCTCTAAATACTCAGCAAGTGAAGCCTCTTTTTCTTCTTTATTTAACGCTCTTACTAAAATTCGAGCCGCTTCATCATGTTTAATCGTCAAACTTAAATCTGTGAATTCCCCAGCCTTTACCCATTTATCAATAATTTGTTGACGCATTGAATCTGAGCCGTGCTGGAATGTTAAAGTTGTTACAGCTAAATTCAAAAATTCCTGCGCTGTCAAACGTTCTTCTTGTGCTATCACGGTGCTAGTTGTTTCGTTGGCCGCACGAACTTCTTGCATTGTTGCAGGTATAACTATAGAGGTTGTTAAAATAATTGCTAACGATGCGGATAAAAATCTTTTTTTCAAAAATGATTCCTCCCTATATCAGTTTACGTTATATCGATTGTCGATACATTTAAATTATAACAATTCTAGCATTATTGTCAATAATTGAGAGAATTTAATTGATTCATAATGAAAGCGAACTAAACAAATTAGTTCGCCACTACCCCTATTAAAATTTCCGGCTTGCTCCTCCGCCGGCGGAAGATCCTCCACCAAAGCCGCCAAAGCCACCTCTACTTGAACGTCCTCCACCAAAGCTACCTGGATAGCCTCCATAGCCTCCACTGCGAGGACCTCCGCCACCTTTCGAAAAGAACGAATAAATAATAATGACAACGATAATGATTAAGATAATTAACCAAGTGGGCATGTCTTCCCCTTCGGTTGTATGTGCTGGTAATTCACCGCTCCAATTATACTCTTGGGCAACAGCTCGAAAAACTTCAGTATAGGTCGCTTGGAAAGCTTGATCTAAATTACCCGTACTTGCCGAAGGATAAAAGGCATTATCTAAAATGCGTCCTAATTTACCATCTGGTAATGCTCCTTCTAAGCCCTGGCCCACAGCGATTACAACGTCGTTATTCCCTTCCCCTTGACCAAAAGTAGCTAAAATCAAGACACCGTTATTTTTCTCCTTATCACCTATGCCCCATGACCGAATCAATTTTGTTGCATACATCTTTGGCTCTTGTCCATGAAGACTATCAACTGTGACTACCATGATTTCAGCACCCGTACCTTGATCCAATTGCTCTGAATAATGATTTAACTCTTCTTTGACATTCGCTGAAATTACATTGGCAAAGTCATGTATATACGTATTTTTCATGGGTGACGGCATAGCTGCTTTCGTTATATCCGAGAAAAAAAGAAGCACCGAACAAACGATGATCATCTGTACAATGCAACGTTTCATTAATGTGTACCTGATTGACTAAAGTTGATAGATGGTGCTTTGTCAGCTCCTGTTGCGGCTTTAAAGTATTCTTTTTGTTCGAAGCCAAACATCCCTGCCATCAAATTACCAGGAAAACGTTTAACATGTTTATTGAATTGCTGCACCTCATTATTGTAATCCTCACGTGCTACCGCTAGGCGATTTTCAGTACCTGCTAGCTCATCCATTAACTGACGGAAGTTTGCATCTGCTTTTAAGTTTGGATAATTTTCCACAACGACTAGTAAACGACTAAGAGCGCCCGTTAATGCATCATTGGCGACAGCTTGCTCCTCTGGTGAGCTTGCACTCCCCATTTGTGCACGTGCCTCCGTAATACTCGTTATCACCTCTTGCTCATGATTGGCATAGCCTTTCACAGATTCCACCAGATTGGGAATCAAATCATAGCGACGTTGGAGCTGATTTTCAACTTGTGCCCATTTAGAATCAACATTTTCCTCGGCTGTCACCAGGCTATTATATTTAGGTATGAATAATAAGGCGATTACAACAAGAATAATGACAATTATTCCAATTGGTCCAAGCAACTTTTTCAATTTTAAGCCTCCTTGACTTGCTTTTCCTTCTATCATTAGTCTACATTTTTACCTTTACATTTATACCGTATGAAATTGAATTGACTCGACATACTAAATACTGCAACAAAAAATTATTGAGGAGGCGTTTTTTTTGTCACAATCGTTTTACAACGAATCATCCAATCAAACAAATTTCAACCAACAGCATAGCCTAAATCATGGTGGCCATGAAATGATGGACATGCATGAAACAATTGGCGAAATTATTGCAGGTATGAACCAAGCCATTATTTTGCGTCCCCATGTAAAAGACCCTGAATTACTCAACATTTTGGATCGTCAATATAATTTCACTCTAGGTATGTATAATACAATCGTAGAGTCCTTTAAAACAGGGCACGATCCATCTGTTCCAACAGGACGTTACCAAATGGAAACAGGAAATGACTTCAAATATGGCTTAAATCCTGGTCAACCGAAAAAGCCAATGCAAAATGCTAATGAAATAAATGATGAAGCCATTTCTGGATTCTTACTTGGTGCTCAAAAAGGCGCAGCAAAATGTATGACAACCGCTGCGTTGGAGACAACAAACCCTGTTGTTCGTCGCGTTGTTGCAGATAGTATTCCTAACTGCATTGAAATGGGATACGAATTATCCATTTATCAAAATAAACACGGCTATTATCAGGTGCCTCAGTACTCCCAACAGGATATGCAAACGATGCTAAATGCATACGACACAACATCTAATCCCCTTCATTAAATAAGAACAGTCCATGGTGAATACTCATCATGGACTACTTTTTTTAGCACAAAAAAGCGAACGAGCATGTCGTTCGCTTTTTCAGCTTTATAATACTTTTCCTAAAAACGCCTTTGTTCGATCGCTTTGTGGATTGCCGAATAGTTCCTCTGGAGAACCTTCTTCTACGATATAGCCTCCATCCATAAAGACTACTCGATCGCCTACTTCACGAGCAAAGCCCATTTCATGCGTCACAACCACCATTGTCATCCCTTCAGCCGCTAGATTTTTCATAACATCTAGCACCTCTTTTACCATTTCAGGGTCAAGTGCTGAAGTTGGCTCGTCAAATAAAATAGCTTTTGGCTTCATAGCTAAGGCACGAGCAATTGCCACACGCTGCTGTTGACCACCCGATAGCTGCTCAGGATAATTATAGGCCTTGCTATCGAGTCCAACTTTTTTTAATAGCTCATGTCCTAGTTCTTCTGCGTTTGCACGACTCATTTTACGAATTTGCATAGGTGCCATCGTGACATTATCGATAACAGTCATATGCGGGAATAAGTTAAATTGTTGAAACACCATGCCCACTTCTGCACGTATTTCATTGATATTCGTTTTAGGATCATTAATCTTTACATTTTCAATATAAATAGCACCATCTGTTACTTCTTCTAACATATTAATGCATCGTAGAAATGTACTTTTTCCTGATCCAGATGGCCCAATGACACAGACAACTTGTTTTTCTTGAATTTCATAATCGATTCCTTTTAATACTTCAAGCTTGCCAAAGTACTTGTGTAGGTTTTCAATTTTTATCATCTTGCTTCCCGCCCTTCTACCTTAGCTTTACGAGGGACATAACTATTGCTAAATCGTTTCTCGATAAATGCTACAACTTTTGTTACACCATATGTTAAAACTAAATACAATAATGCTGCAACGATATACGGTTCCCAGAAGCGGAAGCTTGCACCAGCTACTACCTTACTAGCATATAAAATATCTGGTGCGGCAATAACTGTTACGAGTGATGAATCTTTTAATAATGCGATGAATTCATTCCCTAATGGTGGGATCATACGTCTAAATGCTTGAGGTAAAATGACCTTACGCATCGCTTGATTATGTGTTAACCCAAGAGAGCGTGCAGCCTCCATTTGCCCTTTTGCAATACTTTGAATCCCTGCACGGAAAATTTCTGCATTGTAAGCAGCACAGTTTAAAATAAGCGCTGTAATCCCCGATACCATATAACCTAAAGAATGACCAAAAATTGTTGGAATAACTGCTAAGTGAATTAACAAGATTTGTACAAGCATCGGTGTTCCACGGAATAAATCAATATATAGTTTAGATGGCCAATAAATCCATTTTTTACTCGATAATTTTCCAAGACCTAAAAATAGCCCTAATAGAATACCGCCAAAATAACCACTAAGTGTCAAAATAAGTGTTACGCCAATACCTCGTATAAACATATCTCGGTAGTTCCAGACAATGTCCCAGCGTAAGTCAAAGATGTCCATCCGAAAACCCCATTCCCCTTTAAATTACGAATAATAAATGAGCCGCTAGCAAAATTACTATGTTAGTAGCATCATGTCATTCATTTGTTACTCAAAATCAGTGCCCGTAATTTCTTTTAATTTACCGTTTTCTTTAATCTTTTTAAGACCTTCATTTAATTTATCTAACAATTCTTTATTCCCTTTTTGAACCATGAAGCCATAGTATTCTTTGTCGAATGCGTCATCTTCAATTACTTTTAGTTTTTGATCTGGATGAGCTTTCATATATTCATAAACTACCGCATTATCTCCGATAGCTGCATCAACATTACCATTTAGCATCTCTTGAATCGCAATTGGCTGACTTTCAAATGCCATAATATTTGTACTTGCTTCCCCTTGTAGCTTTTTCGCCGCCATATGACCAGTAGCATTAATTTGTACTGATACTTTTTTATCTTTTAATTCATCAAGAGATTTGATTTTTGAATCTTCTTTCACAACAATTAATAATTGAGACTCATAGTATGGTTCTGTGAAATCAAATGATTCTTTACGCTCTTCAGTAATTGTGATTCCTGAAGCTCCGATATTTGTTTCACCATTTTTAATTGTTTGGAAAACTGGTTCCCACCCGATATTATTCCACTCAACTTCAAAGTCCATTTCATCTGCAATAGCTTGTAAAATATCGACATCAATCCCTACAATTTTCCCTGAATCGTCAACAGATTCAAATGGTGCAAAAGTGGCCTCAGTACCAACTTTGTATACTTTCTTGCCATCTCCGCCGTCTTCTGAAGGTGTACTACCAGAAGAAGCATCATCTTTTGTACCACATCCTGCAAGTGCTAATGTTAATGCTGCGATAATCATCAGTAACATCCAACCTGTTTTTTTCATTGTATTTCCCCCTAGTTCGATAATTTTCCAAAATACGTATTATTTTTCGCAATTCGGAAATGTTAGACTATTAGGTCAATTATATTAACAATATAGTATTTAGACAACAACTTTTCGCATAAAACTAAATATTTTTTCATATAAATTTATAATTAATTCATATAATTTGAAAAAACATGTATAAATCACAAGAAATTAAACCTAAAACTAATATATATACAATGAGAACCATGCCAAATTTCGATAAATTTAGGCAAAAAAAAAGAATCCCCTCAGATAGGATTCTTTTTTTTCGACTATTGCTAGTCTCACGTACAGTATGTTCACTAAAAAATAATTTGGAGTTATTGCTTTTTTGAAGGTTTGAAAGGAATAAATAGGGGAATAATGCCAACTAGGACAGTATTCACGTTATTCTTCCTCTCGATCTCCAGTAAGCAGGCTGCTAAACTACTTATTAGGAGATGAGCTATTACAGTATATCAATTCATCAGTAAAATGGCGCCCTCGGAGGGAATCGAACCCCCAGTGCAAGAACCGGAATCTTACGTGTTATCCATTACACCACGAGGGCAAAAGACACAAAAAAAAAGTACTCACTCTAGGCTTACGAAAAGCATGATGTAGATAACCCTCATTTGAAGCATACCTGCAAAATAGTGTCCTGTACTTTAAACTTATAACCTTAATTATTATACAAGCCCATCCTATATAATTCAACCATAGAATGCAAAAACAATTTATTTTTTTTAATTTCACTTTAGCAGGGTTAATATTTGACCTTCCCTGACTATAATGTGTATGATAAGGATACAGCTGAAATACAAAGGAAATTTTCAGTAAAGGTATTCGAATTTAGCTTTTTAAGGAGGATTTAACATGAATTTAATTCCTACAGTTATTGAACAAACAAGTCGTGGTGAGCGTGCATATGACATTTATTCACGTCTACTTAAAGACCGTATTATCCTTTTAGGAAGTGCCATTGATGACAATGTTGCTAACTCCATTGTCGCTCAGCTTCTTTTCCTACAAGCAGAAGATCCAGATAAAGATATCTCACTTTACATTAACTCACCTGGCGGATCCATTACGGCTGGTATGGCTATTTATGACACAATGCAAATTATTAAACCACAGGTACAAACAATTTGTATTGGGATGGCTGCATCAATGGGTGCTTTCCTACTTGCAGCTGGTGAACCTGGTAAACGTTTTGCTCTACCAAATGCTGAAGTAATGATTCACCAACCACTAGGTGGTGCACAAGGTCAAGCGACAGAAATTGAAATTGCTGCTAAACGTATTTTATTCTTACGTGAAAAACTAAATGGCATTTTATCTGAACGCACAGGTCAACCACTTGAAGTCATTGCAAGAGACACAGATCGTGATAACTTCATGACTGCTGAACGTGCAAAAGAATATGGCTTAATTGACCACATTATGCATCGTAGCGATAATAAATAAAAAATAAAAGGCATCACAGATTTGCTCTGTGATGCCTTTTGTGTTCAATGAATGTTAATCTTCATTTTCAATAATTGTTGCCAATGCTGTAACCGCTTGCTCAGCATCGTTACCTTCACTACTTAAAGTAACTTCCGTACCTTTAGCAACAGCTAAGCTCATGACACCCATAATGGATTTGGCATTTACTTTTTTCTCATCTTTTTCTAGAAAGATATCAGCACTAAAACGATTTGCTTCCTGCACAAATAGTGCTGCTTGTCTAGCTTGTAGTCCTAATTTTAATTTAACCTGGACTCTTCTCTCAATCATTCTCAAAACTCCCCTTCACTACCGTTCATCTATTAGTTTTATCTTACCTCACTTACTAGCAAAAGAACAATAAGCGATTAGCATGACATTCATACCTGAAAAGTATGATAACTTAACCACCTATTTTTTCACCGCGCCTTAATGCATCAGCAATCTCATCAATTTTTCTCAATCGATGGTTGACACCTGATTTACTAACCGTTCCACTAGATACCATTTCACCAAGCTCTTTTAATGTCACATCTTGGTATTCTACACGGAGACGTGCTATTTCACGAAGCTTCTCTGGTAGTTGATCAAGACCAATTGAATTTTCAATAAATCGAATATTCTCTACCTGCCGTAATGCTGCACCAATGGTTTTATTTAGGTTGGCTGTTTCACAGTTTACAATACGGTTGACACTATTGCGCATGTCTCGCAATATGCGAACATCTTCAAATTTCATCATAGCCTGATGTGCACCAACAATATTAAGGAAATCCGAAATTTTTTCTGCTTCCTTTAAGTAAGTCACAAAACCTTTTTTACGTTCGATTGTTTTGGCATTGAGTTCAAATTCATTCATCAAATCCATTAATGCTTCACCATGCTCTTTATATAAAGAATACACCTCTAAATGATAAGCTGATGTTTCTGGATTATTGACAGAACCTCCTGCTAAAAATGCACCTCTTAAATAAGCTCTTTTTTGGCCACTCTTTTGAATGAGCTTTCTTGAGATCGTATGGTTAAATTGAAAGTCGTCTGAGATGATTTCTAAATCAATTAACAGCTCACGCGCACCTTCTCTTACACGGCATATATACACATTATTTTTTTTCAGTCGCATTTTCTTACGAACCAGTAATTCCACATTGTACGGATACAATTTTTTCATAATCGTATATAGTCTTCTGGCAATTGCAGCGTTTTCGGTTTGCACGTCTAAGCTTAGTTGTTTATTTGCAAAGGATAATGAACCATTCATACGAATTAGGGCAGAAACTTCTGCTTTCATACAATGATTGTCCGCTTCTATTTGTGTTAACTCTTTTTTTGTTTCAGAAGCAAAAGACATATCACGCCCCCCTTTCAATCCTGATTTCTATGTATATGTTCATCTTACCATATACAATAAAGCCATTATGTTTCTATTATTGGTCCTCTTACTTTTTGATGGTAAATATCAGCATAATCTACCAGCCATTCTGCAACATTCGCAGCATTATGCCGAACCGTGCCATCTGGACGAATTGTAGCAATGTCTCGTTTAATAACTTCTAATCCCATGCTTTCAAGCTTTGCTACGTCAAATGTCACTGGTTCCGCTCTTTCTTCTTTATACAGTTCTTTTACAGGGTTAGGGAGTTCTTCATCATTTACTAAAATGGAATCGATAAAGTCATGGCCAACATGCTTATGTATAGCTGTTACATGATCGCCTGCTGTATAAGAAATGGTTTCACCCTTTTGTGTCATTAAATTACAAACATATATTTTTCTTCCTTTAGCCTTAACAACTGCTTCTCCTATCTCCTTAACAAGCAAATTCGGAATAATGCTTGTATACAAGCTTCCTGGTCCTATTAAAATATAGTCGGCACGAAGTATAGCACGAATAGCTTCTGGTAACGGTTGCACATTTTCAGGTACTAAAAAAACGCGATTAATGCGTTTTGTCGCTGTCGGGATTTTTGATTCGCCCTCAATAATTGAACCGTCCTCAAGCACAGCATGTAAGGCGATTTTTTTATTAGCAGCTGGTATTACTCGACCATGAACTTTTAAAACCTTTCCCATCTCACTAATAGCATGACTGAAATCTCCAGTAATGTCAGTGAGTGCCGTAAGCATTAAATTCCCTAAGGAATGACCTCGTAAATCTTCAGATGCTGAAAAACGATATTGAAACATTTGCTCTACAAGGGGCTCAATATCTGATAATGCTGCAATTACATTGCGTACATCCCCAGGTGGTGGAATATCATAATCATCACGTAAACGCCCTGAAGAACCGCCATCATCTGCTACTGTCACAATAGCAGTAATATCAAATGGGTGGTGCTTCAGCCCGCGAAGTAACGTGGAGAGCCCTGTGCCACCACCAATTACCACAAGCTTTGTTTGCTTTTTCCCCATTCACTCATTCCTTTCTACGATTAATATCACGATGCGTAATAACCGTATTTTCCTTGCCCGCAAAATATGCCCCAAAAAATTCTGCTAATGTCACGGAGCGATGCTGGCCCCCAGTACAACCAAAAGCAATAACAAGCTGTGATTTGCCCTCTTGTCGATAGAGAGGAATCATAAAGTCTAATAAATCCGTTAGTTTTTGTATGAGGATTTGCGTGTCTTCCAAAGCTAAAACATAAGAAGATACCTCTGTTTGAAGACCCGTTTTTGGACGTAGCTCCTCCACATAATATGGGTTTTTAAGAAAACGAACATCAAACACTAAGTCCGCATCAATCGGCATACCATGTTTAAAGCCAAAGGACATAATGTTAACGGTAAAAATAGTATCTGCCTCACTCGCAAATTCTTTGACAATTTTTTCACGCAATTGCTTTGGTTTCATATTAGATGTGTTATAAACAAAATTAGCACGGCCCTTTACTTCAGATAAAAGTACTCGTTCCTGTTTAATTCCATCTAGAGGTAAACCGTTCACTGCTAATGGATGGGCACGTCTTGTTTCTTTATAACGTCTGACTAATGTGGCATCATCTGCATCTAAAAATAAAATACGAGCAACAATATCGCCTTCTTTTAGTATATGGTCCAATGCGCCAATTAGAGCATCAAAAAAGTCGCCTCCGCGCATATCCATTACTGCCGCAATTCGGGTACTGTTTTTACCAGAATCTCTCAGTAAAGTTAAAAAAGTTGTAAGTAACGCAGGTGGTAAATTATCAATACAGTAATACCCTAAATCCTCAAAGCTTTGAATAGCTACAGTTTTCCCAGCCCCAGACATTCCTGTAATAATAACCAATTCATGTGTACTTTGTTGGCCTTCAACCACCACTGTCATGCAACTCCTTTATTGTTCTTTTGAAATTTGTATTTTCTGATGAAGTAATTCAAAATTCGTTGTATAGTCAAACGTGCCATACTGAATGCCTGATTGCGAAACAGCAAATTGTAAATTAGTTCGATCTCCTTCAGCCATTGGCAAATGTGCTAAATCCTCTACTGGGTGCCATGCAAGCTTGCCTTCTCTTGTTTCTTCGAATGGTATACCTTCTACATCCTTTGCAACAAATGTATAGAGCATCCATTCATCCACTACATCATTGTTTTCTTTAATGACCATCGTATAAACACCCTTTAAATGAACATGTAAAGGTGTAACATTTGTCTCTTCTTGAAACTCACGTAAAGCAGCCTCAAAGATTGACTCGCCGCTCTCCATTTTCCCTCCTGGCGCTACATACCAGCCTCGTCTTGGTTTCTGAAGTAATAATACTTTACCGTCTTTTACGGCAATTAAATTTGCAATTCTTTGCATAGGCACACCTCTAATCACTTTTGCATTCTACTCTTCATTATAACAAGACCTTGTAAGATTTGTCCTCATTTACAACTCTTGTACGCAGACAATTAACAATTTAGTTTTATTCAAAGATAACCATTTTATCTTGGGCGAAATTTACGTTTTTCCTGATAGGATTATTTGATTTTTTACACATAAAAAAGTAGGTTGCTTCCACCTAATGGAGGCGGAAACAACCTACTAAACAAAATAAAAGGGGGATTGCTAATTACATTTTTAATGATACACCTTTTATATGTCATACAAGTTACAGCAATATTAAAACCACATTAAAATTGTATTTTTTACCTTAAAATAGCCATGTTAGGCATTAATTTTCTCTAATAACTCTTCTACATAATGTTGAACAGCTTGCGCGGCAATACTACCGTCACCAGTTGCTGTTACAATTTGACGAAGTGATTTTTCACGAACATCTCCAGCTGCAAAGATACCTGGGATTTTTGTTTCCATCGTGTCGTTTGTCAAAATATAGCCAGCATCATTTAAGATGCCTAATGACTCAAATGGTTTAGTTAAAGGTAACATACCAATATAGACAAAGACGCCATCTGTTGCAAATTCAGATTCCGTACCATCGACAGTTGATTGTAGCGTTACACTGCCAACTTTACCATTTGCTTCATTGATTTCTTTTACAGTTGCATTCCAAATGAAATCAATTTTTTCATTGGCAAAGGCACGATCCTGTAGAATTTTTTGTGCACGTAATTTATCGCGACGGTGGACAATTGTCACTTTATCAGCAAAGCGAGTTAAATAGACACCCTCTTCAACAGCCGAATCTCCGCCACCTACGACAACTAGATTTTTTTGTTTAAAGAATGCACCGTCACATACTGCACAGTAGCTGACACCACGGCCACCAAGTTCTTTTTCACCAGGCACGCCCATTTTTTTATACTCAGCACCAGTTGTAATAATAATGGCACGTGTTTTATATTCTTTTGCACCTGATTTAATTGTTTTATATTCTTCTCCATCGATGATTTCCGTTACATCACCATAGGCATATTCAGCACCAAATTTTTTAGCATGCTCAAACATTTTTGTAGAAAGCTCTGGTCCTAAAATTGTCTCAAAACCTGGGTAGTTTTCTACTTCTTCTGTGTTTGCCATTTGTCCACCAGGGATACCACGTTCAATCATTAATGTTGACAAATTCGCACGAGATGTATAGACAGCAGCAGTCATCCCGGCAGGACCTGCACCAATAATTACTACATCATAAATTTTTTCTTCCGACATAAATACTTCCCCCTAAACAGAATACTTTTTATCTTCATTCAACCAATAAGTGTAACGTCATCTATAGAAGAAGATCAATGACGCTAAGGAAAAATTGGTGATAGCGTTAGTATGTTCATCGTATGTGAAAGTATAAAGTTATTCAACTATGTTGCTCACACATTAATTATGACTGTTTGGCAAAAACGTTAAGATTTCGTCAATATACTTCGTTAAAGTAGATACCGATACTCCATATTGCTGTGCAATTTCCTTTTTTGTCACTTTGAGCATTTGTGAAGATCTGAATAAATAATCATTTGCTCCTGCAATTGCTGTTGGATTTGTAAAACGATAATTTTCTACTAAAGCTTGTTCACATAGCACAAACCACATTTGAAACATCGGGACAATTAATGATGATAGCTTTCCATATTGTTCTAATAAAATTTCTGAGACCTGTACTGCCCGTAAAAAGCTTGCTTCTACTTTGTTTTTCTTATCAAATTCATGTCCAAGTGCATAAGCAAAAAACAATTTCTCAAAAGAGCCTAATTGTTCAATATCAATCCATTTCGGATGGGCGATAATTTCTTGCTTATGCGCTGTACCTTTCAGTAAAAACAAACCAAAAATGCGCTCACTTGTATACGTGCTCTCTAATTTTTCAACAATAAAATCACGGTCGTGCTCCAACGCATCAAGTCCAAATTCATTTTCTTGTTGGCGCCAAGGTTCGAAGCCCTCTTTGTCTGGGTCTAGCTCTAGAAGCTGATCCCACGCACTTTTCGAAATTTCCTCATGACCTGAGAAATAGGCAGCATGTGACAACCAAAAGTAAAATCCTGCATCTCCTAAATAGCCTCTCTTTTGCATACTGCGCAACCATTTATAGGCTAATTCATACTGTCCGATTAAGGCTAATGTCGCACCAAGTTTATAACGATGCTCCCATGTATAGGGTTGAATTTTAACAAGGACATTTAACAGTTCTTGTAAATCCTCTTCATTTTTTTCATAATACGCAATCACCGTTAAATTGCATAATGCGTGTAGATTGCCCTTATTTTCACGTAGCACTGTATGCAAGAGCGCCTTAGCTTGCTCTTCTTCTCCAACATAAAAATAAGCGAGTGCTAGATTATTATAGGCTGACCAAAATGCTGGTCGATCTTCAATTAAATCTTCTAAAATAGTAATAGCTTCTGGAAAATCTCCCTTTTCCATACAACGACGAGCTTGTTCCTGACGATATAAATCCTCACCAGATCCTTCAAGCTCTTCAAAATCATCTTGCTCAAAAGCGACAAACTCTAATATTTCTGCTGCTTCATCAGCATAAGCACCCTCAGGTTCTAGCTTTAAATATTCTTCTGCAAAGCGTTTAGCATCATGCATGATGCCCACACATCCTGATACTTCTGCCATATAAAATATGATTTCTGGATTATCTGGATCAAGTTGATAGGCACGACGAAGCAGATCATACGCTTCCTCAAAACGTTGACCTTCTAACTCTACTATGGCTAACTGCAAGATAATCATTGGATCGTCGGGACTTAAATCTACCGCACGCTGTAAATATTTATAGGCTTTATTCATTTGTCCACTGTTCATTGCTTGAATTGATTTCTTATAATAATAGTCGCCTGTTGGAATGAACGACACTATATTCGATTGAGTCTCATTTTGACGTTTCTTTTCCAATATATTTCCTCCGAAACAAGAAATAAGGAACGTATTTTACGTTCCTTTACACAGTAATCCCTATTATACCACACAATCAATAATATGCTGTTATTTCTCCTCGTGACGTTTTTCCAACACATGTAGAACATCATAAATGCTTACTTTTTGTTCTTGTAATAGTACTAGGAGATGATAAATTAAATCAGCTGCCTCCCATTTTACTTCCTCTGCATCTCGGTTTTTAGCACCAATGACTACCTCTGTTGCTTCTTCTCCAACCTTTTTACAGATTTTATCGATGCCCTTATCAAATAAATATGTAGTGTAAGCTCCTTCTGGCATTTCTTGCTCTCGCTTTTCAATGACACGAGCAAGTTTAGAAACGATGTCCACAGAGCCGACCTTCTCTTTTTGCTGTATAACCTCAGTGAAGCAAGAAATTGTACCATTATGACATGCTGGCCCCGTCGGTAGAACCTCCACTACTAACGCATCTTGATCACAATCTGCTTTGATTGACACTACTTTTTGTGTATGACCACTTGTTGCGCCCTTATGCCAAAGCTCTTGACGGGAACGAGAATAAAACCAAGTTTCTCCTGATTCAATTGTTTTAGCTAATGACTCTTTATTCATATAAGCTACTGTTAATACCTCTTTTGTATTGGCATCTTGTACTACAGCTGTAACAAGACCTCTCTCATCAAATTGAATGTTCTCTATCATCTTACTGTCACTCCTTTTTCACGTAAGTATTCTTTTACTTGCGCTACACTTGTTTCTTTGTAATGGAAGATGGAGGCTGCTAGTGCAGCATCTGCATCTACCTCATGTGCTAATACTTCGTAAAAATGTTCGGCATGTCCCGCTCCACCACTAGCAATCACAGGGACTGTCACAGCATCACGTACTGCTTTAGTTAAGGCTAAATCAAAGCCAGATTTTTCTCCATCTTGATTCATACTTGTTAATAAAATCTCACCAGCTCCTAACCGTACAGCCTCTTTTGCCCACTCAATGGCTGACCAAGTTGTTTTGTTGCGTCCACCATGTGTATAAACCATCCATGTGCCATCTTCTTCACTATAGCGAGCATCTATTGCAACAACGATACATTGTGCACCAAAAAAATCTGAGCCTTCCTGAATAAGAGCGGGCCGCTCCAACGCAGACGTGTTCACGGATACTTTATCAGCACCTGCACGTAATATACGCTTCATATCATCCAATGTACGAATGCCTCCGCCAACAGTAAAGGGTATGGCAAGCGTAGCTGCTGTTTGACGAACAACGTCTACCATCGTTTCTCGACCTTCATGTGAAGCAGAAATATCTAAAAATACAAGCTCATCTGCTCCTTGTTCATCATAGAACTTCGCAAGCTCCACTGGATCACCTGCATCTCGGATAGAGACAAATTGTATACCTTTTACAACACGACCTTCTTTCACATCAAGACATGGGATAATACGTTTTGTTAGCATGCCTTCACACCTTTCAGCCATTGCTCTAATAAATAAACACCTAATTCTCCTGATTTTTCAGGGTGGAATTGCATGCCAGTCACTGAACCATTTGTCACAATACCAGGTACTTTAATGCCGGAGTAATCCGCATAGGCAACAAGCTCTGATTCTTCTATATCTGTTGCATAAAATGAGTGAACAAAATA
Source organism: Lysinibacillus sp. PWR01 (assembly GCF_043359455.1). Lineage (NCBI taxonomy): Bacteria > Bacillati > Bacillota > Bacilli > Caryophanales > Bacillaceae > Lysinibacillus > Lysinibacillus sp. PWR01. The sequence continues at coordinate 28,628 of NZ_JBHERJ010000075.1, forward strand.
GACATGCTTCGCTGATACTTCATTATTTAACCAGGCAGGACGATTTGTCACAATCAGCTCATTCCAACCCATATGTGGCACTCGGTATGCTTGGCCATCCTGGATACCACTAAAGCGTTTAATGCACCCCTTGAAAAAACCTAGCCCTTCTGTTGAGGTTACTTCATCACTTTGCTCAAACAATAATTGCATACCTAGACAAATTCCCAAAAGAGGACGATTTTCGCTTTGTGCCTTGTGTAAATATTGATCTAATTTTGTTTCTGCTAAACGCTTTCTGGCATCAGGGAATGCGCCCACCCCTGGTAACAATAGGGCATCTGTTGTATCTAACACCTTCTCATCAGCCGTTACAATAACTTCACAGCCTAGATGTTTTAATGCCTGTTCCACACTAAATAAATTGCCCATACCATAATCAATGACACCTATTTTCACGTTAACAGCCCCTTAGTCGATGGTACGCCTTTCACACGTGGGTCAATTTCCACTGCAGCATCAATCGCACGCGCTAATGCTTTGAAAATCGCCTCAATAATGTGATGTGTATTTTGTCCATAGGGTACAATTACGTGAACATTCATTCGTGCCTCAAGGGCAAATTTCCATAAAAATTCATGCACTAATTCTGTATCAAACGTTCCTACTTTTTCTTTTAATGTTGGCACACGGTACTCTAGATGAGGGCGATTTGAGCAATCTACCACCACCTGAGCGAGTGCGTCATCCATCGGTACAAAGGCGTTACCATAGCGTTTTATGCCTTTCTTATCACCAAGTGCTTCTCGAACAGCTTGTCCTAAGACAATACCAAGATCCTCTGTTGTATGGTGATCATCAATATAGGTATCACCATTTGCATGTATTGTGCCATTAAATAGTCCATGCTTGATAAATAAGTCAAGCATATGGTCCATAAACCCCACGCCTGTTTGGATATCTGCGTTACCCTCGCCATCTAAATCAATTGCTACTGAAATTTGCGTTTCATTTGTTGTGCGCTCTATCTTTGCATATCGTTTCTTTTCTGTCATCGTCCTATTCCTTCTCCCATCCACGTGATTCCACTGCACGGGCATGGCCCTCTAAGCCTTCCATACGCGCTAGACGTGCAATTTTTGGTGCATTGTCTTTCCATGTTTTTTCACTATAGTAAACAATACTTGATTTTTTCACAAAATCATCGACATTTAAGCCACTTGCAAAACGAGCCGTACTATTGGTTGGTAGCACATGATTCGTCCCTGCAAAATAATCACCAACTGGCTCAGAACTATACCGACCTATAAAAATACCGCCAGCATGTCTTATTTGCTCAGCTAGCCCCTCTGCATTTTCTGTCACAATTTCTAAATGCTCAGGTGCCAATGAATTAATGGCCTCCACTGCATCTGACAACGTTTCAGCTACATAAATTACCCCAAAATTTTCTATGGAAGTACGAGCTACTTCTTGACGTGGTAGGTTCAGCAATTGCTTCTCTACTTCCTCAGCTACTTTTTTGGCTAATGACTCTGAGGTTGTGACAAGGATGGCGCAGGCTAGCGGATCATGCTCTGCTTGTGATAAAAGATCTGCAGCAATCTCATCAGGATAGGCTGAATCATCAGCCAGCACAGCAATTTCACTTGGTCCCGCAATCATATCAATCGCTACTTCTCCAAATACCTCACGTTTGGCAAGTGCCACAAAAATATTTCCTGGACCTGTAATTTTATCAACTGGGGAAATTGTTTCTGTGCCATAGGCAAGAGCTGCAATGGCTTGTGCTCCACCAACTTTATAAATTTCATCAATCCCTAAAAGGTGAGCCGCCACAAGGACACCTGCTGGTAGCTTCCCATTCTGCCCTGCAGGGGAAGTAATAACAATACGTTTCACCCCTGCAACCTGTGCTGGTATCACATTCATCAATACAGATGAAGGGTAGGCTGCTGTGCCACCCGGAACATATAGTCCTACTGCATCTAAGGCTGTCACCCGTTGACCTAGCCAAGAACCATCTCCCAGTTCTAATCGATAACCTGAACGTATCTGTTGTTCATGATAAAAACGGATATTTTCCGCAGCTTCCGCTAAGTCCTTATAGAGTTGTTGATCAAGTGCATTTACTGCTTCCTGTATTTCTTCTTCAGAGACACGGAAGCTCTCAGGTACATAGCCATCCCATCTCTCAGTATAGGTACGTAATGCTGCATCACCCTGTGCCTTAACATCTAATAGCACCTGTCGCACAACTTTTATCTGTTCCTCATTTCCCCCTTCAAGTGGTCTTTTTAAGGAAATGCCTTTTTCAAGTTTTGTTATTTTCATAGGATGAATCCCCTTTAGTCTATGTAGCTAAAAATGATTACTTTTTCTGCTCATTCACACATTTTTTTAATCGCTTCACGAGGTCAATAATACGCTCACCTTTCATACGATAACTTACTGGGTTTGCAATTAGTCGAGAAGAGACAGCGGTAATAAATTCATATTCTACTAAGCCATTTTCTTTTAATGTACGACCCGTAGAAACAATATCGACAATTCGATCAGCTAAGCCAATCATTGGTGCTAATTCAATAGAACCGTTAAGCTCGATTATTTCCACTTGCTCTCCAATGCCTTTGTAGTACTTCATTGCAATATTCGGATATTTCGTAGCAATTCTAGGTGCAATCTCATTCATTGAAGTGTTTGGTAAGCCTGCAGAAGCGATATAGCAATTACTAATTTTCAAATCAAGTAATTCATGCACCTCTCGCTGTTGCTCTAACAAAACATCCTTCCCAGCAATACCAATATCAGCTACACCATGTTCAACATAGACAGGAACATCCATTGGCTTTGATAAAATAAAGCGAATTTTTTCCTCGGGTATTTCAATCATTAATTTACGTGACATCTCTACTTCTTCTGGTAAATTAAAGCCTGCCTCTAACAACATTTGATATGCCTCTTCAAAGATTCGTCCTTTGGGCATTGCAATCGTTAATTCATTCACCGCCAACTTCCTCCTGTCCAACTACCACCACTTCTGTAAAGTATGCTAAAAAGGCCGCTTCATCGACTAGACTACTACGTAACTGTAAAGTAGCTAATTTTCCTGCTGCTCGTAATGTTTTAACCTTTAGTAAAGCCGTCTCAAATTGTTCTTCCTCAAAAAGTACAACGGTTGCTTCCTGTCGTTTCTCTGTTTGCCCATTTAAAGTTTCTAATAAACGATCTACTCGAATACTAAATCCTGTAGCACCAACTTTCGAACCAAATACCTCTAACAGGCCATCATAACGGCCTCCATTTCCCAATAAAAAGCCACTTCCTACAGCAAATACTTCAAAAAGCATGCCTGTGTAATAACTCATATGACTCGAAAGTGTGAAATCAAATGCTACATAATCAGCTAAGTCAGCCATTTCCAATAGTTGAGCAAGCTGTTGCATGTATTCTAATGCATCATTTTTACGGACATATTTTTCAATATCTCGGATATCTTTAACATTCATGGCTTCTTCAATAAATTGTAAGAGGGCATCAGATTTTGCTTTTGGCAGGTCAAAAGACTCCACCGCTTCTTCAAACCCTACATAATTTCGTTGGACAAGCAATGTTCTAAGAATTGTTTGCTGTTCGATACTCTCTGTGTAATCTTGTAAAATGCAATTTAGTATGCCAGCATGTCCAATCGTGATTTTAAACTCTTCTAATTTAAAATGCTTTAATAGCTCCATTGCCGTTACAATAACTTCTGCATCGGCAAATACGGATTGATCACCTATTAACTCAATCCCCATTTGATCAAACTCTGCTGGTCTTCCACCCTCTGCTTCCTGAGCTCGAAAAACGCTCGCGAAATAGGCAAGACGTAGAGGAATCATTTCTTTCAATAATTTTGATGTAGCTACTCGAGCAATCGGTGTAGTCATATCAGGTCGTAGCACTAACGTGTTTCCTTGGCTATCTACTAGCTTAAATAAATGAGCATCAGCAATAGCCGAAGCCTTTCCCACTGTATCGAAATACTCCACAGCAGGCGTTTTAATAAACTCATAACCCCTTTTATATAAAAAGTCTCTGCCAGCATGTCTAACAGCTTCAACTTTCTCATAGATTTGCGGAAATGTATCGCGCATTCCAAGTGGTTTTTCAAACATTTTTATTGACGACATATGGACACTTCCTTACATTTCACTTTAATTCACTAGAGTATTAGAGAATTAGATTATGAAAGAATTTTAACTTATTTCAATTAAACAGTCAACGCTATCCTTATTAATTATCAAAATCTTTAAATACTTATTATTCCGTTAATTATACACATTAAGTAGAAAAGAATTACATAAAAAGCATGACTCATTTCTCTTATAATTTGACAAGATATTTTACTGAGAATGAGAATGTGTCTAAAATGTGACAAATCAATTATTAATCACTTAAAGTATTCGCTAAAAAATTGATAATGATTCTCTCTTAACAAATCATTGGTAAAAATAAAGATTTATCAATAGACTATTCTCAATATAGAAATCCATAAATTATCTCAGAATAATTATTTTTTACCTCTCACTTAAAATGATTATCAATCTCATTATCATCAATAATACTTTACTATCAATATCCTGATTGATTATTACTCTCATTCTATTTTTCTTTTTACATTTTAAAAAACTTAATATAGAATAGCATTAATAACAAAAAGAACCATATACACTACACATTGGAGGGATTTATTATGGCATGTCCATTCGTACAACTTAGTGAGCAAATGATCGTTAGTATTTGTAAAGGCGATTTTTATCCTGGTGACAAAGTAACACTTCACACAACTGAAGACATTGATGGGACTGCAATTAAATCAACCTTTGTTGAAACTACTTGCTTAGGTGATCACGACACTTGTGAATTCAAGTCAGACTATGACGCAGCTCTTGCATAAACAGTAAAAGCTACTCCAAAAACTAATGATTTTTGGAGTAGCTTTTTTATGCAAAAAACTCACGAAGTATATACCCATACTACGTGAGTTCATGTTGTTGCAAAAAGATGATGTCAACGGCAGAAAAAGCAACTTTGCAAGGTGAGAGGTTGATTTCCGTTCCGCCAGCGTCCTTTCCAGGGGGCGTCCGATGAGCCGCTTCACTCACTTCCGTTCGCTCCAGGGTCTCCTCTGTGACGCTAAATCCCCTAGGAGTGACGCTGGCTCCACTCCAATCAACCATTCTGCAAAAGTGTCTTTTCCTCATTTTTCATACTAGCGGTAGCGATCAAAATAGCCCATGATTTGTATGATTAGAAAAAGGATAGGTTTTTATTTTCAATGTAGAGAAGTGATGAATGACAACACCTCTCCATAAAATGAGTAGTGAAGACCTTCCCTTTATTTGAAAACCTTTGCTAAAAAGGTAACATTTTTATGGGTTGGAGTGGAGGGCTACTTGACTCCCGTGGGATAGCGAGACAGGCGAAGCCCTGCACGGAGCGGTAGCGGAGGAAGCGATTCGGCGCTCGCCCACAGGAAAGCAAGTAGCCTGCAACGGAAATCTATTTCTACCTTTTAATTGACTGTTTTGTTTTTCAACATTAAAAACTCACGAAGTATATACCCATACTACGTGAGTTTCTATTATTTTTTTGGTGTACACCATTCTACAGTCTCATTGCGTTTGCGCTCTGTCATTTGTTCAGCAGTATAAATTATTCGCATCGGATTGCCCCCTGCTAAACAACCTGCTGGTACATCCTTATGTACAAGAGTGGCAGCTGAAACAATGGCACCATCTCCAATTGTTACACCTGGTAAAATGGTTGAATTTGCCCCTATCATTACTTCATTTCCAATATGAACATCACCTAAGCGATATTCCTCTATTAAATATTCATGCGCTAAAATGGTTGTATTAAATCCAATTACGGTATTGTTTCCAATGAAAATTCGTTCTGGAAACATGGTATCTGGCATGACCATTAAGGCTAATGACGTTTGCTTACCAATTGTCATGTTTAAAAATGTACGATAAAGCCAGTTTTTCACACGTAAAAATGGTGTGAAGCGTCCAATCTGAATGACAATGAAACACTTCATCACCTTCCAAAAGGACACCGTATCATATATATTCCAAAGTGAATTGGCTCCTTCGACACGGTAACGTTCTGTTTTACGCGCCATCTACCCTACCCCTCTTTCACAATATCAAATAAATCTGACATATGCTGTAACATATATTCTGGTTGATACTGCTGTAAGTACGCCTCACCTTTAATTGCCCAAGCAACACCAGCTGCTCTTACACCAGCACGATGTCCTGCTTCAATATCATGCGAATTATCACCAATCATAATGGCATATTCTTTTTCTATTCCCAATCGTTCCAAAGCAAGTAATACTGGCTCTGGATCAGGCTTCACATTGTTCACATCATCAGTACCAATTCGCACATCAAATAGATGCGTTGCCCCAAGAATAGCAAGTCCACGATCAATGGTCTCATTACGTTTCGTCGAAACAATAGCCAATCGTATACCTTGAGCTTTTAATTGCTCTAGTGTTGACACAACATCAGGGTATTGGCTGACTAGTTCATCATGGTGCTCAATATTCCAAGCGCGATACATTTCTATCAAAGCTTCTTCTTCACCTGGTGCAATGTCATTAAATGTCTGTTTCAATGATGGACCAATGAATTTCAGGCAATCTTTTGGCGAATATTGCCCGGGAAATCGCTCATTTAATACATGCATAAATGTTTGAATGATTAAATCATTTGTATTCAGTAAAGTTCCATCAAAATCAAATAGTAGTGCCTTTACAGCCATCTTTTACAACCCCTTATTTATTATCCAAGTATTTCACGGCTGGTTTCACTTTTATTCTACGATAAATAATTGCACCTAAACCAACTACAATACCAATAATGGAGACAACCTGTGCTGAACGTAAATCTCCAACTAAGTAGAGGCTATCTGTACGCATCCCTTCGATATAGAAGCGACCGATAGAATACCATATTAAATAGCTAAAGAAAATTTCACCACGATGTAAGTTCACTTTGCGCAAAGCTAATAAAATGATAAGCCCAATCAGGTTCCAAACCGATTCATATAAGAAAGTGGGATGTACATAAGAACCTAATTCTTCGATATACATTTGATTAATAATCCAATCTGGTAGCATTAGGTTTTCTAAAAATGCTTTCGATACCTCACCACCATAAGCCTCTTGGTTCATAAAGTTGCCCCATCGCCCAATAATCTGCCCGATTAAAATACTAGGTGCTGCAATATCTGCTACTCGTAAAAAGCTTACATTTTTTATACGAGTAAATATGTAAGCTGTAACAAATGCCCCGATGAGTGCTCCGTGAATGGCAATACCACCATTCCATATCTCAATGATTTTTCCTGGATTTTCGCTATAGTAATCCCATCGCATTGACACATAGTAAATACGTGCACAGATGATGGATATAGGAACTGCCCATAATAATAAATCTGCAAGAAAGTCTTCAGGCAAACCTCGCTTAACAGTCTCTCTTTGTCCAACAATATAGGCTAAAATGATTCCCGACACGATTAGCAATCCGTACCAACGAACTGGAATGGGGCCTAAATGAAAGGCGATCGGGTCAATCTGTAATAGTAATAAATCCATCTTCTACTCCTCTCAATATGTCATGAACAATGTTGTTTGTAACTTTTTAATCATCTAACACATCATTAGATGTGATTACTTCATCTAAACGTCTTGAAAATTCCTCTGCTGCATTGACGCCCATTTTCTTTAAACGATAATTCATTGCTGCCACTTCGATAATAACGGAGACATTGCGTCCTGGTCTTACCGGAATTGTTAATTTTGTTAGTTCCGTATCAATTATCTTCATTTTTTCTTCTTCTAAGCCTAATCGATCATAAACTTTTTGTGGATCCCATATTTCTAGTTCAATGATGAGGGTAATCCGTTTATAGGGGCGTACTGCACTTGCACCAAAGAGTGTCATGATGTCAATAATGCCGATTCCTCGTATTTCCAATAGATGCTCTAAAAGAGGAGGAGGGCTTCCAATTAATAGGTTTTCTGATTCTTGACGAATTTCAACACAATCATCAGCTACCAAACGATGACCCTTTTTAACGAGTTCAAGTGCTGTTTCACTTTTACCTACACCGCTTTTACCAATAATAAGCACACCGATGCCATACACATCGACAAGCACACCATGCGCTGCTGTCATTGGAGCTAAGCGTCCCTCTAAGTAGTTTGTCAATCTACTCGAAAATTTGGTTGTGGTCATATGTGTTTTAAACACAGGTACGTGCTTTTCGTTTGAGGCTTGAATAAGCTCCTCGGGTACTTCTAAATCTCTAGAAATAATAATAGCAGGCGTATCCTGTGAACAAAGTAAACGCATACGCTCAAGCTTGACATCTGCTGGTAGCATTTCAAAAAAGGAGAGTTCCGTCTTGCCAAGCAATTGTACACGATTGGCAGGATAATGGGTAAAGTATCCTGCCATTTCAAGACCTGGTCTTGAAATATCACTTGTCACAATGGTCCTGCCTATTCCTTCTTCACCAGCTAATAACTCTAACTTAAATTTCTCCATAACATCTCTTGTTAATACTACGACCAATGAAAAAGCCTCCAATCAATGGATAAGGTTCTCCTTATTTTAGCATGTCTATGTGTAAAAGAAATGTATTTACTCTCAATACAATGTTTACTTTCACTAAAAAAACTAGCGGCTCTCCAGCCCGCTAGTTTTTTAAAAGCTATTATTTTTGAGCCGCTAACCACTTAGCAACTGCCTCAGCATCTGCACCTTTTACTAATCCTGCAGGCATGCCGTTTTTACCATTATTAATAATATCTAAAATTTCTGATTCAGATAAACGAGAACCTACATCATTTAATGCTGGACCATTTGCACCTTGTAGCTCGCCACCATGACAAGTAACACAAGATTTCATCGCAATTGCTTCGCCATCTGGCTCTGTAGCACTTTCATTATTAGTTGCAGTTTTATCTCCGCCACCACATGCAGCTAAGAAGATTGCTGATCCGAACACTAATGTTAACATTGCTTTTTTCATTAGTACCCCTCCTCATAATAAATACCTTACGCCGCCATTATACCAAATTTATGCACGTTTGAAACCTTCTCCTAATACCTCATAAGCATCAGAAACGATAACAAACGCTGATGGGTCAACGCTTTTAATGAGTTGTTTCAGCTTTGTGAATTCTGTTTGATAAACAACAACCATCAGAACTGGTCGTGCTTCTCCTGTATACCCACCGATTGCTGGTAACTTCGTTACACCACGATTGATTTCAGCATATATGGCTTCCCTTACCTCATCTTGTTTCAATGTAATGATATAGACCATTTTAGATTGACTAAAACCTAGCTGAATAATATCAATCGTTTTTGTGGTAACATAAAGTCCAATCAGAGCATACAAACCTTTTTCTAAGTCAAAAACAATTGCTGCACTAATTGCGATAACGCCATCTATTAACAGCACACTTGTTCCAAGCGACAATCCTGTATATTTCGTAATGATTTGCGCTAGTAAATCAGTGCCACCAGTTGAAGCATTCCCCTTAAAGACCAGTCCTATCCCCAGGCCAACAACAATTCCGCCAAAAAGAGCACCCAATAAAGGATTATCAGTCCAAGGCTCCCAGCTATTTGTTAACAAGACAATAAACGGTAACGTAATTGTCCCAATAAAGGATTTTATCCCAAATTTTTTGCCCAGAAATAACACACCAGCAATAAAAAGCGGAATGTTAAATGCATATTGAACAATTCCCGGATTCCAACCAAATAAACCATGTAAAATCGTACTAATCCCACTTACCCCACCTGAAGCGACTTGATTTGGTAATAAAAAGACATTAAAACCAACAGCAATTATTGCCGCTCCTACAATGACATACACATACTCCACAATGCTATCTCTCACATCATGTTTCATTTCCCCACGCCCACTTCAACTATCAGAATTTTTTAAAGACGAGATGATTATAGCAAATACTTTTAGCCTTGAGAACTTCATCTTGATGAAGGGATACTATATTGAGGAAGATATAAAATAAGCTATCTTACTGTAATCAATAAGATAGCTT
>NZ_JBHERJ010000076.1:0-14695 GCF_043359455.1 Lysinibacillus sp. PWR01
TATATTGGGGTATTTTTATTTATAGAATATGTGTCAATTCAAACTTTCTTTTGATTTAAATAAGGAAGTGGTTTATATGTGACCTTCGTCCACTTTCCATTTATTTCGGTCAAATTTACTAAGTGCACTAACACAAGCTATCGATTCAAAATAACGTGGTTTCGTTCTATCACGAGTTGCAAGTGAGCTCTCGACAATTTACCACAACATCAAAGCTTTCATCTTAGGGTGGAGGCTTTTTCTTTTGGTTTGTAAATTGCATCAAACAGCCAAAACGCTTTGAGCTGAGAGGGTAGGGGGTGGGTTTTGAGAGCAAAAGGCTAACTTCAATCGCCAATGCCCAAGTCACACAGTCCAAAGTGGGGTTAGAGTACATCGCGCTCGGTGATGGCAACGGCGCTCACTACGTTCCTACACAAAATCAAACAGCCTTAGTACACGAAGTTTGGCGGGGACCTATCGCTGGACTATCAATTGATCCAACTAACAGCAATCGTATTATTATCGACGCTGTTATCCCTGTAACAGCTGGTGGTTTTACAATTAGGGAAATTGGTATTTTTGACGATAAAAATCAGTTAATTGCAATTGGACAATATCCAGAAAAGTACAAACCTCTATTATCAGAAGGTGTGTCAGAAGAAACAGTTGTACATTTTGTCATCGAAACAAATAATGCAGATATCGTGAAACTAACTATTGATCCAACAGTTATTGTTGCATCGCGTAATTATGTAGATGGAAAAGTAGCGCAGGTATAAACAGAGCTTACTGAACATTCGGGACAAAGTGTAGCGAGTGAAAACGGAGCGCATGGCATCCGATACTTTAATGATAAATTAGGATTCAACGATGGGGCGGATTGGTCAGAAATTGAAATAGGTAAGCCTAATGCTAACGGAACGCTCAAGATTAACAACAACCATGCAACAAGAGCATTTACCGAAATAAATTTCAGTAGTTCAGAAGTTTTAGAAATTTTAAGGATGAAATTCGCTGACTTGGAAGTATCGGGTGTAATAAAAATGATGGTAGCTACAAATAGAGATGTTACCAATTCTGTTGGAGGGGCAGAAATCATTCTTAATGTGGCTATTGATCAAGGCGGAACTTTAGTAGCGTCTAGTATGGAGATACTTACAATATCGCCTACTGTAGCTAGAGACTTCAGATGCGGGTCAGCTCATACTATGGACAATGTTTTAACAATATCAGTATATAAGAAAAAGACAAAAGTACCTTTATATATTGAGTTGGATTATATCACTAGTTTAGGTAATGCGTTCGAAGTTTTAGACTCTATTACAACCAATATAGATCTGGGTTCAGTAGCAGATACCAATCCTCCACAACAATCAATTTTTACACATGTAGGTAATAGCAAGGGAACTTTGGCAGCCTCTATTACTGGTAAAGGTGTACAAACCTCAGCAGACGCTACGTTTGTTCAGATGGCTGCTAACATTGATGCTATTCCTGCAAAGCTAATGATGACAGGTACAAAATTATCACCATCAAATACGTATAGCTTTAAGTTTGCTAAAGTTACAGGTACGTTATATCAACCTTATATATCCATTGAAGACATTCCATTTGCGCCCAAAATCATACGTGTCTTTTCAATGACGCTAACTGGTAATGTGGAAGAATACTCGTCACTGTATATAGCTGAGGATGAAGGTTTAGGAGTTAACTTATCGAGACATGTGACTGGGTACTTTGGAGGGGCAACTGCGACTGGTCAGGATTCTTATTTGATGATAGCTAGTGTTACGAGTCTGAATGGTAAGTGGGCAGTTATTATGCCAGTTCCACTAGTGTCTAGGTATTATAAGTATACAATTGTCGGTTAGATAAGGAGGGTGGCAATAACATGAACTTCTCAAGAGGAAATAGGGTTTTCTTTGATTCTACAGGTAAGATTCTATGGCAAACAGGAGAGATATGGGAATCTACGCTTCCTGTGCAACATGAAGAAATAAAAGGAGAAATTCGATACGTGGACTTAGAAGTCAATTATTATGACTCGTTGAAACAGTATATTGCTTCAATTAATCCTGAAACAAAAGAACCTGTATTTGAGTATTTTTCCGAACCTGAACCAACAGAGGATCAATTGAAAATCAAGAATTTAAAAGAAGATATTCTTTTATTACAAACAGATGCAAATGAGGAAGGAATTTTATAATGATTAATCAAATTGTTGTACGAATTGCAGACAAGCTGTGGAGGATTATATATTAGAGAAAACAGAAGGAATTTAAAAATTAGAGGAAAATCACCCCTTTTTGTCGAAATTTTTACTATAAAGGAGATGGTTTTGTGTCTATATTAGCAAATATACCTGACAGTTTACATCCCTACATTGTTACAGTAATACCTCTTGTGGCTTATGTAGTAAAGTTAACGATTGATAATTGGGGAATAACTGATTTGGAAAGAATTAGATTAAGCAATTTCAAAAGATTCCAAATTGCGATAACTAAATACGTTATGTTAAGTATTTCATTTGTAGCTACCATGTTTTTGATAATCACATTTTCAGATAAATTTACAGAATTAGAAGGAAGTTTGCTTTTAGGCGTATTAGCAGTTTTTTTCATAACTTTTGCAGCTTTAATCTTTTTACTAGAAAAAATAATTTATTTTTTTGTTTATTGTTTATCTTTTAAATATGATTACCACATAGTGAATGATAAAGGTGATCCTATTTATCGAATTATAAAATTAAGTAATGATAATTCTTTATTAGTAGAGTCTAATGGAATAGAAGAGTTTTTAGATGCAAAAGAAAAAAGGAAGTATAAAAAAATTCGTAGAAAAGATACATTTCATAATAAAATGTATAATAGTAGTTGGATACTTGGCTGTAACATTTTTATTGGAGTAGTAAGTATTGCAATGTTAATTAGTGTATTTTTTACTGAAAATTGGACCCAATTTATTCTATATTTGCTCTTTCTTCTGACATTCCTAGTAACTTTCATTTTGTATTTAAATTATAATGATAATAAAAAGCAAAGCACAGGTAATAATAACGAAAATAGCAACCAATAAAAATCCTAGTTTTTGTGGAAATAATAAAACAGGAGGATTAAATGCCGTTATCTTATGGTAATAGGAATTCAAAGAAACGCATCCGTATACATGTTCCATATTGTTCAGTAAGAAATTTCACGCAAGCAGAAAATCTAAGCGTTATTTTTATTGTCTAAATTAGAAGGGGATTATTTCCTTTTGTCGAATAACGATTAAAGGAGTGATATATATGAATGGTGAAAAAGTGCATTTGAAGTGTGGCTACACATATTTAATAAAAGGTGTAGAAAAATCAGCTGCGTATATTTCACCAAAGGTCAGCCAGAATTTCACTAATCCAAATGTTATTGCAAGTAAATTAGCCAACGAAATTTTAAATGCAACAGGAAGAACTGTAAAAGATTTTTTGTTTGTTGGAAAAGAGCCAGTTAATGGTGAGTAAGTTCTCTTTGAGGGAAACGGACTTTGGTACAAAGAATTAAACAAGAATTAAGTCAAATAAGTGGGGAAGTAAGAAGATAAACGCTAGTAATAAGTTAGCGTTCTTTGAAAGTATTCAACCTTTATTGTAGAATTTTACAGATAAGGGGGAATTACTTTGAACTATAACGCTAAAGAGATTTATAATACAGCAAAAAGCTTTTTGGCCGCAAGCATTGCTTTGAATAAAAAGTTATCTGAAACAAATGATATCTCAACTTATATTGCGCCAATAGTAACAAATACTTCATTTAGTATTGAGCTATTATTAAAATGTATTTACATGATTGAAAAAGGTCAGCCTGCACCAAACATACATCATCTGGATAAACTTTATCGGAAGTTAAGTGATGAAAGTAGAACTATTATTGAAATGATATATGATATGTTAGTTTCACAAAGTCAAACTACCATGGTATTAAAGCAGAAAGTACCTGAAATGAAAATAGATTTAGATTCAGCGTTAAAGGAAATGAGTAGTGCTTTCATTAACTGGAGATATAGCTATGAAAAGAAGCTTACTGGATTTCCGACTGCTGGTCCTATTATTGATGCGTTAATGGGTAGAATAAAAATATTAGAACCAGATTGGTAGAAATTGTCTAAAAACCGTATTTGCCTTCCACAACTATTGTGGAGGGCTATTTTTATACAACAAGACCTAAGCGATGCACTGTACCGAGCAGTGCTATTTTTATTTGTGAGGCAGGTGTCCGAGATGGGCGAAGAATGGTATTCAAATAAAGAATTGTTTGAACAAATTAATGCTTTACGAGGAGAAATTCAAGAGACTCGTAATTTGATTAAACAGTACAACGGATTACGTGAAGAGTACTCTGGACTAAAACTTGAGGTAGATCATGTAAAAGAACTGCTGGTACAAATTGAAGCTGTATCCATTGGTAATAACAAAGTACTAGAAGCCATTCGTAATTGGGGTGGCTGGGCTGTAGCAATCATTGCACTTGTACTAAATTTTATGAAATTATAATTGGAGGAATTTTTATGAAAATCAACTGGAAAGTACGTTAAAACACAAGCCGTTCTTAGTGGGAGCATTTGCATTGTTGCTACTAATCATTCGACAAATCGGCGCACTATTCGGCTACGACAAAACAATTTATAACGAGCGAGTTACAGAGTTATTTAACACTGTACTCGCTTTTTTAGTGCTAATTGGTGTTGTTGTTGATCCGACAACTGAAGGTGCAAGTGATAGTGAACAAGCATTAAAATATGAAAAATCAAAGGATGATGTGAAATGACTAGTGTAACAACTATATGTTGTGATTTAAGCGAATTAACAGCGGTCGCACAAACAGCATGTCGACTACTCTTTCAAGAATGCTACAAGGCAGGTATCAATTTTATCTTCATTACCGAAACATACCGTAGCCAAGCACGCCAAAACTACTTGTATAAGCGCAAGGTCGGACAAGACCAGGTCAAGTAGTTATCTGGACGCGTAATAGTAACCATACATCACGTAGGGCTTGGGATATTGCTGTTGCTCCACCACGAAATCTATACGATATTTCCAATCTGTCAAAGGTAGGAGCAATTACGAAAAAGCTAGGAATTACTTGGGAAGGCTATTGGCCAGTAGGTCAGTATGATGCACCACATTTTGAAATACCTACTAATTGGACAATGCCTGCAGGCTATAAATTAGAAGGAGAAGTAATCGTACCAACAGTAAGGGTGCAACTTATTCTAGAGGACGAACCACAACAAACAGAAAAGGATGATGATACGATGAAATTCACAAGTTCAACCGCAAAAGCTGCAGTACGTGATTATATTCAACAAGCAGTCGATAAAAAGTTGATCGTTAAATCTTGGTTGGAGAAATTCGATAATGGAACCATGACAAACGTTGATTTTGAGGGATTGAAGAATATCATTACACAACGTAGCATTTAATAATTGAAAAACTAATTTTAGGTATAATTATGATGAATTTTGAAAAAATGTTAAGATTGAAAGATAGATTAGGAGGGAAATAAATTGATTTCATTAAAACCTATGAACCAAGAAGAGTTCAAACAATATATTAGTTATGCAATTGAAGACTATGCTAAAGACAAAATCGCTTCCGGAAATTGGAGTGAAGATGAGGCGATTGACTTGTCGAGGGAATCATTTGCACGACTACTACCAAAAGACGAGAAGACTGAGAGTAATCATTTATTGTCGATCTTTCACAACGATATTTTAGTTGGAATGATTTGGATTTCACAAAAAGCCCCTACAAAACCTAATGAAGGTTTTATTTATGACTTTGTGATTTTTGAACAATATCAAGGACAAGGACATGGCAAGAAAGCAATGAAAGAAGCTGAAATTATTGCTAAAGAGTTAGGTATGAATAAAATTGGTTTAAACGTTTTTGGTCATAATAAAATTGCACGTGGATTATATGAAAAAATGGGTTATGAAATTACGAATATAACAATGTCTAAAACAATTTGATAATGTAACAGTAAGCCCAGGTACTCATTAATTTGAGCCTGGGCATTGTAGAGATTAATTACTCCATAACATTGCGTCAATAATAACGCAAATAATGATTAGAACTACTATACCCCAAACGAATTTTTCAGCTGCGCGAATGTTTTCTTCGTTTGTGACTTTGTTTTGGACTTCCTTTCGTACTCGCTCTGACGCGTCTCTCATTTTTCTCGTTGAAGTATCTTCAAAAATTGTATTACAATATTCACATTTCACAAATACTAAACCATCTCTATATACTTTCTTAAAAGGACTACTAGCTAAACAATTAGGACAATTATTCATTTGTATTCACCTCAATATACCTATCTACTATTTACCATTTTAGGAAAATCAGGATGTTTTGTACATAGAAATAAAGTTGATATTCGATTTAATGGAAGGGTCTTTAAACTTATATGTAGAAATATCTGTAAAAAGGGGTGTGGATTATGAATTACGATATAATAGTACCAGTAAAATTTTTATTCAAACGTAAGCTTGACAATGTACCAATTATAGGTTTATCAAGCTTACAATTAACACACGAAGAACATGAAGCACTAACAGACGAAGTTGCTCTAAACCTTTTAAAGGAACAGGGTTACAACGTAATCAGAATGGTCCATAGAGATGAGAATATTATAACTGTCAATTTCAGCGAAAGATTTTAGTGGCTGTCAAATATGTTAGTCTAAAATAAAAACACCAACAAAGAAAAAAGAGCCCAAACACATGAATCGTGATGAATTGGATTTGTAAAAAAATGTAAATTCATTACTGAAGCAATGAGAGAAAGCAAACAAAAATCTTTAGCATCTACAAACGAGATGAGCCACTAGAAGGTACCATAATAAAAATGTATTAATATAGTAGAATGTTGTTTTTATATAAAAAAATAAAAATGCCACAGACTGTGGCAAAGAAATAAGATTAATTTTAAGGGAATTTATATCGTTCTTTCCTTATAAAATAGTACCTGTTCAAACCTTCTTTATCTACATTTTACGAACTGGGGCACCATTTTAAAAAAAGTTACAGGTGCCCCAGCGAGTGCCCCAAAAAGTACCCCAGTTAAATACACTTAGATATGCTTCGTTAGATAGGTATAGAAACCCTCATTAATACAAAACCTTGATATTATGCACATCAAAAAATTAAAAACATCAGGATAGAAACCAAGGTCATAAGTTATGCTTATCAAAAAAGATAATATTAATGTAATTTACTTATGAATATAAATGCGCTATCATGGGTATTGGAGAAAAGATGCTACACATTTTTAAAGCCTTTTCAAAAAGATATATTAGGGGGATCCGCAAATGGCACAAGGTAATTTACACAACAGCCGTGCATCATTCGAAGTGAATGGTAAAACTTACAATTACTATGATTTAGCTGCGATTGAAAAAGCTGGCGTTGCAAAAGTTTCAAACCTTCCTTATTCAATTAAAGTATTATTAGAATCTGTTTTACGTCAATATGATGCGTATGTAATTAAAGAAGAACACGTAAACGAATTAGCAAAATGGGGTAACGGTGCTGACCCAGAAGCAGAAGTACCATTCAAACCTTCTCGCGTTGTATTACAAGACTTTACTGGTGTACCAGTAGTTGTTGACCTTGCATCTCTTCGTTCTGCAATGAAGGAAATGGGCGGCGACCCAAGCAAAATCAACCCTGCTATTCCAGTTGACCTTGTAATTGACCACTCAGTACAAGTTGACAAATACGGTAATGCATCTGCATTACAAGCAAACATGGACCTAGAATTCGAACGTAACGCTGAGCGTTATAACTTCTTAAAATGGGCTCAAACTGCTTACAATAACTTCCGTGCTGTACCACCAGCAACAGGTATCGTTCACCAAGTAAACTTAGAGTACTTAGCTCCAGTTGTACATGTTAACGAAAATGCTGATGGCACATTCGAAACATTCCCAGATTCAGTAGTAGGTACTGACTCTCATACAACAATGATCAACGGTATCGGCGTTCTTGGATGGGGCGTAGGTGGTATCGAAGCTGAAGCAGGTATGCTTGGTCAGCCTTCATACTTCCCAATTCCTGAAGTTATCGGTGTTAAATTAGTTGGCGATCTTCCAAACGGAACAACTGCTACTGACTTAGCATTAAAAGTAACACAAGTATTACGTCAACGTGGCGTAGTTGGTAAATTCGTTGAGTTCTTCGGACCTGGCGTATCTAAATTACCACTAGCTGACCGTGCGACAATTTCTAACATGGCTCCTGAATATGGTGCTACATGTGGTTACTTCGCAATCGACGAAGAATCATTAAACTACATGCGTTTAACTGGTCGTGACGAAGAGCACATCGCGGTTGTAGAAGCTTACTTAAAAGCGAACCACATGTTCTTCAACCCAACATTAGAGCCAGTTTACACTGATGTTTTAGAAGTAAACTTAGCTGAAATCGAACCAAACCTTTCTGGTCCAAAACGTCCACAAGACTTAATTCCACTATCTCAAATGCGTTCTCGTTACAAAGAAGCAGTAGTGGCACCACAAGGTACACAAGGTTTCGGTTTAACAGAAGATGAATTCGCAAAAACTTCTGTAGCGAAATTCGCTGAAGGCGATGTAGAAATTCCAACAGGTGCTGTTGCAATTGCTGCCATCACTTCTTGTACAAACACATCTAACCCATACGTATTGATTGCTGCGGGCTTAGTGGCGAAAAAAGCTGTAGAAAAAGGTCTTACAGTGCCGAAATGGGTAAAAACTTCTTTAGCACCAGGTTCTAAAGTTGTAACTGGTTACCTTGAAGATTCAGGTTTACAAACGTACCTTGACCAAATCGGTTTCAACACTGTAGGTTACGGTTGTACAACATGTATCGGTAACTCAGGTCCATTATTACCTGAAATCGAAGATGCAATTAAAGAAAATGACTTATTCGTAACTTCAGTTCTTTCTGGTAACCGTAACTTTGAAGGTCGTGTACACCCACTTGTAAAAGCTAACTACTTAGCTTCTCCACCACTTGTTGTTGCTTATGCACTTGCTGGTACAGTGGATATCGATCTACAAAAAGATTCATTCGGTAAAGACAAAGATGGTAACGAAGTATTCTTCGCTGATATCTGGCCTTCAACTGAAGAAGTTAACGCAGTATTAGGTACTGTTGTTAACCGTGAGTTATTCCAAAAAGAATACGAAACTGTATTCACAGCGAACGAAAAATGGAATGCAATTGAAACATCAACTGAGTCTCTTTACACATTTGATGACAAATCAACTTACATCCAAAACCCACCATTCTTCCAAGGTCTTGCAAAAGAGCCAGAAGCTATTAAAGGCTTAGACGGCTTACGCATTATGGCGAAGTTTGGTGACTCAATCACAACTGACCATATTTCTCCAGCTGGTGCAATCGGTAAAGATACACCTGCAGGTAAATATTTAATTGAAAACGGTGTTGCAATCCGTGACTTCAACTCTTACGGTTCTCGTCGTGGTAACCACGAAGTAATGATGCGTGGTACATTTGCAAACATCCGTATCCGTAACCAAGTGGCTCCTGGTACAGAGGGTGGATTCACTACTTATTGGCCAACAGGCGAAGTAGAGTACATCTATGACGCATGTATGAAATACCAAGAGCAAGGTACTGGCTTAGTCGTACTTGCTGGTAACGACTACGGTATGGGTTCTTCTCGTGACTGGGCTGCGAAAGGTACATTCCTACTTGGCGTGAAAACTGTTATCGCACAATCTTACGAGCGTATCCACCGTTCTAACCTAGTAATGATGGGTGTTCTTCCACTTCAATTTATGCCAGGTGAATCTGCTGATACATTAGGCTTAACTGGTAAAGAAGAAATCTCTGTTAACATTACTGACAACGTAAAACCACGTGAAATCTTAACAGTAACTGCTAAATCTGAAGACGGCACAGTTAAAACTTTCCAAGCTTTAGCTCGTTTCGACTCAGAAGTAGAAGTAGACTACTACCGTCACGGTGGTATCCTACAAATGGTTCTACGCGCAAAAGCTGCTGAGTAATCATCACCATAAAAACCGATCTCTTAGGAGGTCGGTTTTTTTATTTATTGAGAAAGTGATGGATAGAAGTGGCCAAAATATGGATAAATCGAACCAAATGACGGATATAATGGATAATTATAATTTAATTTCCAACTAACCTAGCATTTTCCCCATCCTTTCGATAAAATTAATAGGTAAGCATTAAAATTTACATAAACGGGGGACGATTAATTATGACAAAGAAAAAACATAAGCTTTATACAGCGGCAACAGCTGCAATGGCGGTTACTGCTGTTGCGGTAGTACCTGTTTCGGCTGCAAGTCCATTTTCAGATGTGAGCGAAGATTATGCGCATTTTAACAGTATTTCCACATTACATGCAAAAGATATTATTAATGGTTTTCCAGATGGTACATTTAAGCCTTCACAGGACGTAACACGTGGACAGGCGGCGAAGATGATAGCAAGTGCTTTCCAACTAACAACAACGGATATGACTGTAGAGAATCCAAATTTCAAGGATGTCGATTCATCTAGCCCATTCTATAAAGCGATCGTTACATTAGTTAATCTTGGGGTTGTACAAGGCTATGAGGATGATACATTCCGTCCAGATGACACGATTACTCGTGGTCAAATGGCGATAATGGTAGCAGAGGCTGCAGGTTTAACAGCAGAAGGCAAAAGTCCATTTACAGATGTACAACAAAATAGTCCATTCGCAGATGCAGTAACAGCACTGTATGAGGCAGGTATTGCGAAGGGTGTTTCTGCCACAGAATTTGGTGTAGATAAAAATGTTACACGTGGTCAGTTAGCGACATTTATTGTAAACGCATTAGGCTTAGCTGAGGTTACAAAGCCTACAACGGAAGAAAAAGAGGAAAAACCTACAGAGGAGCAGGTAACGGAAGAACAACCTACGACAACAAAGGATAGTGCTTTGTTAGAGGAAGTGTTTACTAAAACATTAGCTAAGCAAAAAGAGCTAAAAAGCATGAAGGCTACCATGACAATCTCTCAGTCAGTGGAGGCAAACGATGGTAAGGAAACCATGAAAATGGATTCTAAAGGCAACATGAAGATGGAAATTGTGACAGAGCCGATGCAATTCTTTGCGGATGGTACAATGTCATTAACAGATCCAACAAGTGGTGAAGCGATCAATTTGCCGATTAAAATGTATATGACGGCTAAAGATGGTATGTATATGTATGAGGCAGAACAACAGGCTTGGGTGAAGTTCCCGAAACAATTCTTTGAGGATGTACTGAGCCAAACAGGGATGCAGCCAGATGCAACAGAACAATTGGAGATGCTACAAGCATTTGCTGAAGATTTCACATTAGTTGAAACAGCAAACCGTTATGAATTAACTCTAAAGGGCGCTGGCGATAAATTCACAGAACTAGTGAAGCAACAGCTTGGCGCAATGGATTTAGGAATGGATGCTGATTTAGAGGCACAATTAGGCAATATTTCCTTTGATGGTCTCACATATAAATTATTGATTAATAAAGAAACATTCGATGTAGAAGAAATTGCTATGGATATGACATTAAAGATGCAAGTAGAAGGCAATTCGATCAAAACAAGACAGCAAACAACGATCAAATATCATGATTTCAATGCGGTAACAACGATTACGATTCCAAAAGATGTGCTAGACAACGCAAAGGAAATGGATTTTAGCGCATCAGAAACAGCACCAGTAAGCAAATAATACAAAAAGTAGGTTTATGCCAAGTATATTGGCGTAAACCTACTTTTTTATGCTTTAGTGGAAACCCATTAATTCTTTTACTTTCGCTGTGTTTGTAGCAGATGTCAGTGTTTCTAGTAAATGAAAGGCAACATCAAAAGCTGTTCCTGGATTGGAGGAGGTGATAATATGATCTGTTTGCACAATGCGCTCGTTGACAATAGTTGCGCCATAGCCTTTTAGCTGTGCTAAACGTTTACTTGTTGGATGATTATAGGTAGTTGCTTGACGTTGCTGAAGAATTCCACTATGTCCTAAAATAAGGGAAGCTACACAGATTGTTGCAATCGGTTTTTTGTGTTCATCAAAGTGGCGAACGACTGCCTGAAATTCCTTGCTAAAGGCATCCTCATAAAATCCCGCTTCCTCAAAGCCACCTGGAATCGCTAAGGCATCAAATTCCTCTAAATTAATTTCATGGAGCAATTTTTCAGGAGTGACTTTAAAATTCCATGTGCATTGTAGCTGTTCATGCAAGCCGACTGTAACCACCTCTGTCGTCCCATCACCTTCCCATTTATTCCAGCCTAGCACATCAGTAAAGACGCTTGCTTCCACCGCTTCAAAGCCATTTGCTAATAGTAATAATATTTTTTTCATGTTTGTTTTGCCTCCTTTATTGCTTTTATTGTAAACAAAAGGGATAAAAGATTACATACGCTGTATAATGGATTTTAGGTAAAAAACTTTATTTGAAAAGGTATTATGTCCTAAATGATTGATTTAGAAAGGTGATGGACCATGGATCATATTGATACACAAATTTTACAGCAGTTACAGCAAAATGCCAAAATCTCGATGAAGGAATTAGCCACTACCGTTCATTTATCCTCTCCTGCCGTTATTGAAAGAGTCAAAAAGCTGGAGGAGCAGGGAGTGATTGAAGGCTATCATGCAAAGGTAAATTTGAAAAAGATGGAACGTACGATTGAAGCCATTATTTTATTTAAATCCATTGATTGTAAAAGTCTTTCTTCCTTTTGTAATGCTCATCCTGATGTTTTGGCATGCTATCGGGTGGCAGGGGAAATTAGTTATATTGTTCAACTAGCGACCTATTCAGTAGAAACATTAGAACAATTTATTGATGCGGCTATGCCCTATGGCACGCCTTCTACTAATATCGTGTTATCTTCAACGGAAAAACAGGTGATTACACCATTTGCTGACAATGATTTGGGGTAAATGACAAAAAAAGCAAACCTCGAAGCCGTGAGCACCGTTAATAGGGTAGAGAGGAGGAAGAATGTTGCTAATTCATGAACTGGAAAGAATAATGGAACAGCATACAGAGAGGCTTATTCGTCTTGCCTTTTATTATGTTAGAGATTTACAAAGCGCTGAAGATATCGTACAAGATGTCTTTATTAAATTCTATGATAATCAGCAAAACTATGAGGAACGTGGTGAGCTAAAGGCTTATTTATCGAAATTAGTTAGTAATCGAAGTAAAGATTATTTACGCAGCTGGACCTATCGGAAAATTCAAGTTCAACAGAAGATTTTTCCGAAGCAAACCGTCACGAGAAGAGATATGCTTGTACAGCAAGATGAACGTACTTTGATTGAAAATGCGATTCTAGCTCTCCCATTCAAGCAGCGTGAGGTCATTATACATTTTTATTTTGAAGAAATGCCTGTTGTGGACATTGCAGAGCTGTTAACTATTCCTGAAAGCACCGTCAAAACAAGGCTACGTCGTGGGCGAGAGTTATTAAAGCTACAGTTACAGCATGTTGAATGGGAGGTGCTCCTGCATGAGTAAAGTGGACGTTCGCGTAGTAAGGGATTTATCAGAAAGCAAAAAGCGCGTGATGACAAATGTGGTCCAGCATTTACAACAACGCCATGAAAAAAAATCTGCTAAACGTTGGCCATATGGCGTTTTGGCTATGATTTTAAGTATCTGCATAGGGCTGTTTATATATCATCAATATAATGAACAACAACAGCAAGCATCTAAGATTCCCCAAGTATTAGATGAGCGGATTTTAGAGCTACATTTACAAAAGGATGCTTATATGAATGGGAAATATCGTCTCTATAAGGCAAGTTTTGATAGTTTTTTATATCTTGAATCGACTTTTGCTTACGCGCAATCAAGGAAGTTAATCCCCTCACAGGAGCAAGTAGATAAAGAGCTAGAGCTGATTATGGAGGGATTTAGCAATGAAACTCAGCCAACAATGGATGAACGATTACAAATGCTGCAAATCACAAAAGAAGAGTTTTCTGCTAAATATGCAATGCCAATCGCTTATAAAATGGCCACAGTTAACTTATTATGGGAGGCAAGCAAAGCCGATTATAAGGATGTAAGTTATCCAATTCGTACATGGCTTGTCGAGCGAGAAGCCATGAATTATTTAGAGCAACACTATCATAAAGACATTGTATCCTTACAAGAAAAATATAAAATTCCAGAAAAGGACAGTCAGATGAAGCTCATCAGAAGTGGAACCGTCTTAACGATCAAGGAACATGAGTTTTTAGTTGTCTCAGGTGTCCTGGAAAGCGAGATTGGTCAAAAATCTGTCGATGAATTAGTGCAAAAACATAGCAATGGTACATGGTTTCCTCTAGTGGATGTCCCGAAAACACTATCAGTTGGCGATCGAGTAGAAGTACAGTATAGACAGGCGATTGGGAACGATGACACTCAGCCGTTCATTGATTATAAAGATATCGTCGAGATGAAAATAGTAAAGGAATATCAATAAAAAGAAGCTAGACATTCAATGATTATAGAATGTCTAGCCTCTTAGTGTTGAAAAACAAAACAGTCAATTGAAAGGTAGAAATGGATTTCCGTTGCAGGCTACTTGCTTTCCTGTGGGCGAGCGCCGAACCGCTTCCTCCGCTACCGCTCCGTTTAGAGTTTTGCCTGTCTCGCTATCCCACGGGAGTCAAGTA
>NZ_JBHERJ010000077.1:0-21893 GCF_043359455.1 Lysinibacillus sp. PWR01
TATTCACTACTCTTTATGAAGAGGTGTTGTCACGCATCACTTCTCTACCTTGAAAATAAGAGCCTATCCTCTCTCTAATACCACAGATAATGGGCTATTTTGTTCACTACTATTAGTATGAAAGAGGAAAAGACACTTTTGCAAAATGGTTGATTGGAGAGAAGCCAGCTTCACTCCTAGGGGATTAGCGTAACAGATGAGACCCTGGAGCGAACGTAAGTGAGTGAAGCGGCTCATCGGACGCCCCCTGGAAAGGACGCTGGCGGAACGGAAATCAACCTCCCACCTTGCTAAAAGGTCTTTTTCTGTTAGTGACACGATCTTTTTTCAACAACATGAGACCAATCTACTCAATGAATAGATTGGTCTTATACTTACGATATTTATTAATCAAATAGAGTACTTACAGATTTATTTTCATAAACGCGAGAGATAGCATCAGCCATTAGCTTAGCTACAGAAAGCTCCGTAATTTTTGGAGATTTTTTCTCGTCTGAAAGCTGAATTGTATTTGTCACCACTAATTCTTTAATAGCAGAGTTTTCAATACGTTCAATTGCTGGACCAGATAATACAGGGTGTGAACAGCAAGCGTAAACTTCTTTTGCACCAGCGGCACGTAACGCATCTGCCCCAATTGTAATTGTGCCTGCTGTATCAATAATATCATCAATTAAGATTGCCACTTTACCATCAACATTACCAACAATGTTCATCACTTCCGCAACATTTGGTTTCGGACGACGTTTGTCAATAATTGCAATCGGTGCTTTTAATCGTTCAGCCATTTTACGAGCACGTGTTACCCCACCATGATCTGGTGAAACAATAACGATTTCATCTCCTGGAATACCTTTAGATTTGAAGTAATCAGATAGTAATGGTACTGCCATTAAGTGGTCGATTAGGATATCGAAGAAACCTTGGATTTGAGGTGCGTGTAAATCTAATACGATAACACGTGTTGCACCAGCAGTCTCAAGTAGATTTGCCACTAATTTAGCTGTAATTGGCTCGCGCGCTTTTGCTTTACGATCTTGACGTGCATAACCATAATAAGGCATTACAACGTTTACTGTACGAGCAGATGCACGTTTAACTGCATCTACCATAATTAAAAGCTCCATTAAATGTTCGTTTACAGGTGCAGAAGTAGACTGCACGATAAACACATCACAACCTCGAATACTTTCTTCAATGCTAATTTGAATCTCTCCATCACTGAAGTGCTTAACAGAAGATTTACCTAATTCAACGCCCATTTCCTGCGCAATTTCTTGAGCTAATGGATTATTAGAATTAAGTGAAAATATTTTTAATTGTGAGTTTGCATAATGATACGGCATGATGGCCTCCTGTTTAGTTGATAATTATTTTGAATTTAATTTGCTTACATAATTCGGTTTGTTTTCTTGTCTTGCACGAGCTATTGCAAGTGCATCTTCAGGAACTTCTTTTGTAATTGTAGAACCTGCTGCAATAAATGAACCTTTTCCAACTTTCACTGGTGCTACTAAGTTAGTATTACATCCTACAAATACATCATCTTCAATAATCGTTTTGAACTTGTTTTTTCCATCATAGTTTACTGTAATGGAACCACAACCAATATTGACGTTACTGCCGATCTCGGCATCGCCAATATAACTTAAATGCGAAACTTTCGTGTCATTACCCAGCTTGCTTTTCTTCACTTCTACAAAGTTACCAATTTTCACATGACTACCGATGTCTGAAAGTGGTCGAATATGAGCAAATGGCCCAATAGCAGTATCCTCTGCAATAGCGCTTTCACGGACAACAGAAGAGTGTACAGTTGTGCGATCACCAACACGACTATCGATAATTTGAGTATTTGGCCCGATAATGCAATCTTCACCGATCACAGTAGCACCTTCAATCATTGAGCCTGGTTGAATCACAGTGTCACGCCCAATAACTGCATCTACACTAATATGCGTTGTTTCAGGATGAATAATTGTTACACCATTACGCATATGCTTCTCGTTGATTCTTGTACGCATTAAAGTCTCAGCTTGTGACAAAGCCACACGATCGTTAACACCTAACGTTTCTTCAAAATCATCAGTGACATATGCTTCAACAATATCACCTTGCTTTTGTAAAATTTCAATGACATCTGGTAAATAATATTCACCTTGAGCATTATCATTTTTCACAAGCTTCAATGTTTCAAATAATAATTTGTTATCAAAGCAGTATGTGCCAGTATTTATTTCTTTTACTAATTGTTGCTCTGCTGAAGCATCCTTTTGCTCAACAATTTGCTCGACCTGCCCGTTATCGCCACGTAAAATACGGCCATAGCCAGTTGGTTTTTCAGCAATTGCTGTTAAAATAGTTGCTTTAGCATTCTTCGCTTGATGATGTTCAAATAGAGCTTGCATCGTTTCAGGACGAATTAGTGGTGTATCTCCACATACAACTAATGTTGTACCTTCTTCATTACCTAAAATCGCCTCAACTTGTTGCACAGCGTGCGCTGTACCTAATTGTTCAGCCTGCAGTACATACTCACTCTTATCTCCAAGCTGTTGTTGCACTTTTTCAGCACCATGTCCGACTACCGTTACAATGCGATTCACATCTAACGTTTGAATATGATCCACCACATGTTGTACCATAGGTTTCCCACATACTGGATGGAGCACTTTATATAATTTGGACTTCATACGTGTACCTTGACCTGCAGCCAAAATGACAGCAAAAACATTGCTCATCTGTAAGTCCTCCAATACGCTCATTTTCTCTTATGACTATATAGCAAAATTCATCTATTTTCAAGGCATGTAGAGTTGACAAAAACATGAATTCCTAAATCCAATGCACCTTATGCTCGAATGTCATGAAGTATATCCTAAAATTGCTCATATTATCTTTTTATCAAAATAAAAAGAACCCTTCTAGCTAGAAGAGTTCTTCCTATCTTTTTTTACCATCAGTTTGTAACATATCCTTTAAAAGTAAGTTATTACCTTTCTATTACACACCGATTCCCTCTAATTCTTCCTCTTTACCGGTTTCCTCTACTTCACTAGAGTTATGATACTCGTTTAAAATGATTTCCTGAATTTTATTTCGAGTATCAGAATTAATTGGATGGGCAATATCTCTAAATTCCCCATCTGGTGTTCGTTTACTTGGCATAGCTACAAATAAACCAGTATTTCCATCAATTACACGAATATCGTGAACAACAAACTCATTGTCAAGTGTAATGGAAGCAATCGCACGCATGCGACCATCCGTCTGTACCCGACGTAATCTCACATCAGTAACTTCCATTTTCTCACCACCTCTCTTCTTGGATGCCTAAATGAAAATATCATATTCTCGATTACCGAATATTTTCCTTTTCATAGTCTATCAAATTTTCTAAAAAATTTGAATACTTATTAGAATAATATTTTTTCTTATATACGTAATTTTTGACAATTGTTTGTCGGCATAAAAAAACCCACTAAATAGAATAGAAATTCTCTTTAGTGAGCTTAGCAAGCTTCATTTATTTTACGATTGCGATTACTTCGATTTCAACTTTTACATCTTTCGGAAGACGGGCTACCTCTACAGCTGAACGAGCTGGTTTATGATCACCAAAATGACTTGCATAAACTTCATTCATCGCTACAAAATCGTTCATATCCTTCATAAAGACCGTTGTTTTCACAACATTATCTAAAGAAGTTCCAGCTTCCGCTAAAACTGCTTTTAAATTAGCAAAGACTTGATTTGTTTGTACAGTTATATCGCCTTCCACTAAATCACCTGTAGCTGTTAATGGAATTTGACCAGAGCTATAAAAAATCCCGTTAACAATGATACCTTGTGAATATGGTCCGATTGCTGCTGGTGCATTTGCTGTTGCTACTACTTTCATTTGTCATGTCCCCTTTTAGAAAAATAGTTACCTTCACTTAATGCAATTGTTCGATCTTTTTCATTAACTTCATGAAGCTTTACAAGTGAATAATAATCATCTACTAATGTTTCGTCTGCATGCTCAGCCTCCACAAGCACCGCAATGCCTGCTAGCTGACAGTCAAACTCTTCTAATAGATTTTTCATGCCATTCATAGTACCGCCGACCTTCATAAAGTCGTCTGTAATTAATACACGTTGTCCACTCTTCATGCTTCTTTTTGATAATACCATTGTCTGAATTCTTCTGGAAGAACCAGATACATAGTTAATGCTAACTGTAGAGCCTTCTGTTACTTTACTATCTCTTCTCACAACAACCACTGGTACATTTAAATGCCTTGCAATGGCATGGGCAATGGATATCCCTTTGGTTGCTACTGTCATTATGACATCGATTTGTTGATCTGCAAAGGCAGAAGCAAAGACCTTCCCTACGCGATTAATTAAATCTGGGTTTCCAAGCAAGTCTGTCATAAATAAGTAACCGCCTGGTAACAATCGATCTGAATGTTCTAGCTCTGCCTTTAAATCTTGAATCACTAAACGTACTTCTGCCTCGGACATTTTCGGAATATACTTTACTCCTCCTGCAGCACCCGGCACTGTTATCAATAACCCGATTCCTTTTTCTTCGAAAGTTTCTTTTACAATCGTTAAATCCTCACTAATGGATGACTTAGCAGATTGATATAGTTCTGAAAAATAAGTTAGCGGGATCAGCTGATGTGGATGTTCTAGTAAGTAGTACGTCATATCAACTAGTCGTTCACTACGTTTCCATTTCATGCGACCCTCTCCTAAACACGAATATTTATAGGTAAAATTAACACAAATTTGCGTTTCTAAGCAAGCGTATTTCGCTCACCTAAAATTCGTACTGCATAAACTTCCTCACAAAAACCACGTAAACCATTATAAATACGACTTACACGAGCTTCACTATCCACCAGCCCAAACACAGTCGGACCGCTTCCACTCATTAACGTAGCATCTGCCCCAAAGCGCTTCATTTGTTCCTTTAACATCACAACTTCTGGGTGTAACTTAAATGTTACAGTTTCCAAAACATTTCCTAATGAAGAACATAGTAGCTCATAATCTTTTGTCTCTATAGCTTGTATCATCTGCTGTGTATTTGGATGTTCCAATCCTTCAACCTTAAGACCCCCATATACTTCTGCTGTTGATACACCAATTTTAGGCTTAGCTAGTACAACCCAACAATTAGGTGGGGCTGATAATTCCTTTATTTTTTCGCCTCGTCCTGTAGCGAGTGCTGTACCTCCATAAACACAAAACGAAACATCCGAACCAATTTTAGCGCCAAGCTCCGCTATTTCATCTATTGATAAACCTAAATCCCACAGTTCATTTAACCCTTTTAATGTTGCAGCTGCATCACTACTGCCACCTGCGAGCCCTGCTGCGATGGGTATTTCCTTTTCAATCGTAATGGATACACCTTGTCTAATGCCGTATGTATCTTTTATGAGACGCGCTGCCTGATAAGCAAAATTGCGATGGTCATTTGGTACAAAATTATCTGTTGAAATTATTTGAATAACACCATCTTCTCGAGATTCAAGACTGATACGATCAGCTAAATCGACTGTTGTCATAACCATCTCCACTTCGTGAAAATTATCTGGTCTTTTATAAAGTACATCTAATGTTAAATTGATTTTTGCAGGCGCCTTTACATAAAGCATCTTTCTTCCTCCCTTATAGCTACACGTATAAACAGTTCTTTTTTTCGCGCAAGATTATTCATTTTATTTTACCATATTGAGAATACGAAAATGGAAAAAAAGAACCGTTTACCCTGTTCGGAGTAACGGCTCTCTCTCGTCAGTTGTATTTGTTGTGTCAGTAAGGATTTTCATCCCTGCTGAAGAAACGTTATAAGATGACTATTTTAGCAAAAACAGTCTACTTACGCTCTTGCTCACTACTTGCCCGTTCAGCCATTTCTATGGCACGTTTGACCATATTACCAGCATCACGAGCTTTTATGCCGCCCCAGCCTTCCTTTTGCACAACATCATAAAATCCAAGCTCTTTTGCGATCTCTTCTTTTAAACGAGGTGACATGATACCTTTTCTAGGCATATAAACTCCTCCTTTAACAACTGACGAATTTAGTATGCCCGTGAAAACGCAAAACACTCATGTATTTTTTAACATACATGAGTGTTTCTAAATATAGAAATAAGTACTAGAAACTATTTTGCGACAGCAGCCTTTGCTTCGTCTAAAAATGTAATCTCTACTGCTTCAGTTAAAATATCTGTGTAGCTATACGATACGCGCTTGCACGTATTGTCTTCTTGATCGAGTTCTACTACAAAGATGGCGCGATATGTCTCACGTAGTATCCCTGCACACTCAACCGTTTTCTTGCGACCACCGTTTGCTTTTAATTGCAAACGTTTACCCAAATGACAATCCAACGACTTTTTAATGTCCGCTAAAGTTTTTGGCATTTTCGCTTACACCTCACTAATTACAAGTATAAGCTAATGGCCCAAAAATGTCAACAAAATATAATATTTTATCAGCCTCTTATAAATCTTGTCAACTTATTTTTTATAAAAAAATATATATTTTTTTACATCTCCGAAAAAATGTTAACAAAAATTTTTACTTTGCAAAAACAGGATGCAGTGCATCAGCTAATTTTCCAAACTCTTGAATAGAAAGTGTTTCTCCACGACGAGTTGGCTCAATATGAGCTAGCTCTAATGCCTGTAAAATTTGATCCTTTTGTGCCTTTCCATTTGGTAAACCAGCTTGCAGGTTATTATAGATCGTTTTTCTTCGCTGTACGAAAGAGGCACGCGTTACAACAAATAGAAAATCCTCATCTATTACTTTTACTGGTGGTTCATCATGTTTGATAAGACGAATTACAGCGGAGTCGACATTAGGTTGTGGCATGAAAACTGTTTTTGGCACTGTCATAGCAATATCTGCCTTCACGTAATACTGAATCGCAATAGATAACGAACCATATTCCTTCGTTCCCGGCTTAGCCGTTATACGATCTGCCACCTCTTTTTGCATCATAACAACAAAACCACGGATTGGTAGTCGGTCATTGAGTAATTTCAATAAAATCGGCGTAGTGACGTAATATGGTAAATTGGCAACAACCATAATATCATCAATACCTGGCATCTCATCTGCAATTACCTTCGCAACATCTGCCTTAAGTATGTCAGAGTGGATGATAGACACATTATTATATGGACTAAGTGTATCTTCTAGTACAGGTAATAAACGTTGGTCGATTTCAAAGGAAACAACCTTTTTAGCGCTTCTTGCCAAATGCTCTGTTAATGCCCCAATACCAGGGCCAACTTCAATTGCACCACTATTCTCTGTTAAATTTGCGTGGCTTACTATATTTCGTAAAATGTTAGGATCAATTAAAAAGTTTTGCCCTAAGCTTTTTTTAAATGAAAAACCATATTTTTTTAGAATTTCTTGTGTTCGAATTGGTGTAGCAATATCCTTATGCATCATTTTCCTCCTGATCTACCTGTGCGATAGCCGCACCAAATTGCTCCTCTGTAATCTGAAACATCTTCAACCTTTTATGAAGTTGTTTACCGTTTGTAGCACCTATATTTAAGATTTCTCCTAGACGATCACGACGCTGCTTTGATTGTGGGTGTCCAATTAAACGCGCTGTCAATAAATCTTCCAGTGTAATAACCTCTTCGTTTAGTACATCATGAATAGGGGTATAGACATGTTGTAGTGCCTCACGTATATCATCGTCAGCAGCATGTTCGATACCTAACCCTTTACCGTTTTTGGCAATCGTTTTGGCTTTTGGTAAAAAAGCATGCTTCACCCCTTGTACACGCTCCTCAATAATGGCGCGTATTCGACGTCCTGGGTAGTCAGGATCTGTAAATACAATAACACCACGCTTTTCTTGGGCATGCTGAATTCGTTTCAACGTTTCTTCAGAAATCGCAGATCCATTTGTTTCTATAGTATCTGCTTGCACAGCACGTTTAATAGCCGTCGTATCGTCTTTTCCTTCAACAACAATAATTTCTTTAATTTGCAAAAAGGCCCCTCTTTTCTATCTACCTTATCTTCTGACCATTTTACAACTGCTCTATATGATTTGTACAGGAATACAAGGTACAGACAGCTTATCTTACAAAATCATTTGCTAAAAATAATAAAGAAGCTTTCCCGCCAGTCAAAACAGGAAAGCTCCATTTGTGAAAAAACATTTTGATTAATTTTACAATTTTTCTAATTTAATACTTTAATGCGCACTTTCTTACGTCCCCAGTTACGTGCTTGGGCATCTGTTTGTACAAGTATGTCAATCTTATTACCCTTAATTGACCCACCAGTATCCCCAGCAATAGCTGTACCATAGCCTTCAACCCAAACCTTTGATCCTAACTTAATAACAGAAGGGTCAACTGCTATCACCTTCAAGCCTGAATTTGAACGTAAGTTTATACCAGTTGCTGATGTACCAGTACAACCGTTGCAATATGGTGTATAAGCTGTTGCTGTTACATAAAATTCTTTACCGCTAGCAGGCTCTGCAGAACCACGTGATACAGTTGCTGCGCTTGCAACAATTGTTTTTGTGCCAACTGCAACGACTTGTTTCTTCGGCTCTTTTAAAACTTTCTCAGATTGTAGATTTTTTGCTACAACATTACCATTTTCTTTGATAACTTCATACGTACGAGAAATCGATCCCTTCTCGCCTGTTGCTACTACTTTTTGTTTCCCCTTTTGCAATGAAGCATCCTGCTTCTTTTCAACTGCGAAATCTAAAGAGTCTTCCACTACATCGATAACCTTTTCTACGCGAACTACTGTGATTTTACTCTCCGGAGTAATAACGTTCTCCAGGTTATTTTCGACACGATCGAATTCATTTAGCTGAATTCCTTGTTGTTTTAAAAAGTTAGCGACCGTAGTCGAAGTGGACCATACTTGTCTTTTATTTACGCCATCGACAAGCGCTACTTGAAACGCTTTTTGAATATCGATTTTGTTTTCTGCTCCTAGTTCAGTATCTAGACCTTGCGCTAAAGAGTCGTGCTCAGATACTTTAATATTTGCTTCCTTCAAAATGTCCTTCACAAGTGTTTCAGTTGTCCAAACTTTTGACTGATTTCCATCAACTGAAATAGTTACTTCTTTTGCCTGTTCCCATGTAATTGCTAATCCATTCACAATTTTGGTGTTCAGAGAGGGTGATATTTTGTCATGCTCTGCTATATCTATATTTTGACTTTGTAATAATTGTTCTACAGTTTTGGCATGTGTGGATACTTCGATTGTTTCTCCATTTGCTTCAAGCTTAACGGCTTTTTTCGTACCTTGATAAAGCACGAAAGAGATTACAGATACAAACAGGACAAGTGAAATAATTCTTATCACTGTTTGCTTACTCCTCAATGATCCTAAGAACAAGTTTTTCATGGAATTATTTGACATGAAAAAACGCCTCCTTAATACAAGGTTGGATTATACGGACTAGTTTTGGCACTGTCAACCCGAAAGTATTTCTCTGAAAATTGACTTCTTGTTTTTTGCCAACCACAAACCCTGTATTGGAGGCATCTAAGCTAGTTAATTGTCAATCCCAAAAAAAATTTTCGCATTGGCTGTAGTTGCTTGTGCAATTTCCTCAATTGTCAACCCTTTCAAACGTGCGATTTCCTCAGCAACTAAAGGCACGAAAGCGGGTTCATTACGCTTACCTCGATGTGGATGTGGAGCTAAATAAGGAGCGTCTGTTTCAATCATCAGGTGCTCTAGAGGTATTTCTGTAGCCACTTCCTTTGGTAGTCTTGCATTTTTAAATGTTACTGGCCCCCCAAGACTAATCATAAAATTCATAGCTATACATTCACGTGCTGTTTCTACACTCCCACTAAAGCAGTGCATGACACCCCCTACAGAAGCCGCATTTTCTTCACGCAAAATTTGTACAACATCACCTGTTGCATCCCTATTATGAATAATGATTGGCAAATTGATCTTTTGAGCTAATTGAATTTGCTTGCGAAAAAGTGCTTGTTGAACATCTTTTGGTGACTTATCCCAATAGTAGTCCAATCCAATTTCACCAATGCCAACTATTTTTGGATGTGATGCTAATTCCTCAATCCACTCTAAATCTTGTTGAGTACAATCAATGGCGTCTACTGGATGCCAACCAATGACACCATAAACAAAGTCATATTGCTCTATTAGTTGCATTGTTCTCTCAATGGTTTTACGGTCAAAACCAATGACCACCATTCTCTCTACTTTCGCTTCAAGGGCTCTATCAATCACCTCTTGGAGGTCTTCCTCATACTGGTCTGCGTTTAAATGTACGTGCGTATCAATATACATTTTCATTCTCCTAACATAGATTTTATTAAAATTTATTATTTCATATTTTTCGTAAGCATTACATTTTCGTTACAAACTATTTGGTATTGTGACATTCCACTTAATCGACAATACCCAAAATAGTTCTTTAAACCTATAAATTCACATCTTTCACGCGATATAAATTATTTCAAAATAATTTAATTCCAATTTCCCTAACGGATTTGAAAAGCCTGCTGAATAATTCATATTCAGCAGGCCTTTCTTAAGATCATTACTTTACTTTTGCACCATTTTCAAGTTTAGGATCAACAGATGCTAATTTTAAAATTCCATCTTTTTCACCAGCCAAAATCATTCCTTGTGATAATTCACCACGTAATTTTACTGGTTTTAAATTTGCTACGACAATCACTTTTTGACCGATTAAATCATCTGGTGTATAGAATTTCGCAATACCTGAAACTACTTGACGTTGCTCATATCCTAGATCAACTTGAAGCTTTAATAATTTATCCGCTTTCGGAACTGTTTCACATGCAGTCACAGTCGCTACACGCAAATCAATTTTCATAAAATCATCAATAGCAATTTCAGGAATTTCTGGGTTTTCGTCAGTCTTTGTAGCCTTTTTACTTTCTTCCTCCTGTGGTGTTTTCACAGAACCACGCATTTCCTCTCGAATATAAGCAATTTCAACCTCATTTTCCAAGCGTGGGAAAATAGGTATCCCTTTTTCTACCACTTTAATGTTTGCTGGAATAGTATTGCCGAATGTTTCAATTGTATCCCATGCTAAGAATTTGTCATCTAAACCTAACTGATCGATCATACGTTTCGGGGTTGTTGTCATAAATGGTTGTAACATGACAGCAATTTGGTGTAAGCTCTCTGCCAAATTTCGCATAACAGCACCTAATTTTGG
The DNA here is from genome assembly GCF_043359455.1 of Lysinibacillus sp. PWR01. Taxonomy (NCBI): domain Bacteria; kingdom Bacillati; phylum Bacillota; class Bacilli; order Caryophanales; family Bacillaceae; genus Lysinibacillus; species Lysinibacillus sp. PWR01. The sequence goes on from NZ_JBHERJ010000077.1 coordinate 11,243, forward strand.
TTTATCGGACTCTTCTTTTGCCAACACCCAAGGTTGTGTCTCATCGATATATTTATTAGTACGTGACACCAATGTCCATAAGTCAGCAAGAACGACACTAAATTGCATTTTTTCCATACTTTCTTCATATTTAATACGTACCGACTCAGCTTGCTCTTTTAACGCAGCATCAAATTCTGTCGGTTGAAGATTTTCTGTCGGAATAACACCATCAAAATATTTATTAATCATTGAAATAGTACGATTTAATAAATTTCCTAAGTCATTCGCCAAATCAAAGTTTGTGCGTTCTATAAATGATTCTGGTGAAAATACACCATCAGAGCCAAATGGTAATTCACGTAATAGGAAATAACGTGTCGCATCTAGGCCATAACGCTCGATTAACATTTCTGGATAAATAACATTGCCTTTTGATTTAGACATTTTACCGTCTTTCATCATAATAAAACCATGAGCAAATACTTTTTTTGGTAATGGTAAATCTAATGCCATTAAGAAGATTGGCCAATAAATCGTGTGGAAACGAACAATATCCTTCCCAACTACATGTACATCTGCTGGCCAATATTTATTGAATAGTGATTCATCCTCTGATAGATATCCTAAGGCTGTAATATAATTCGTTAATGCATCAACCCATACATAAATGACATGCTTTGGATCTCCTGGTACTTTAATACCCCAGTCGAAGGATGTTCTTGATACAGATAAATCTTCTAGCCCCGGTTTAATGAAGTTGTTAATCATTTCATTTTTTCGCGACTCTGGCTCAATGAATTCAAGGTTCTCTTCATAATAAGCTAATAAGCGATCCGCATATTTCTTCATATTAAAGAAGTACGATTCTTCTTTTACTTTGTGCACTGGGCGACCACAATCTGGACAGTTCCCGTCAACTAATTGAGTCTCTGTAAAGAATGATTCACATGGTGTACAGTACCAGCCTTCATATTCACCTTTATAAATATCACCATTATCTAAAAACTTTTGGAAAATCTTTTCGACAGCTTTCGTATGTCGCTCCTGCGTTGTTTGAATAAAGTCATCATAAGAAATATCCATTAAACCCCAAAGTTTTTTCGCAGCATCTGCGATTTCATTTACATAATCTTGAGGATGTTTGCCCGCTTCTGCTGCTTTTTCTTGAATTTTTTGACCGTGTTCGTCCATTCCTGTTAAAAAGCGTACATCATACCCTTGTAAACGCTTATAGCGCGCAATAGTATCAGATGCTACTGTTGTATATGCCGTACCAATATGAAATTTCCCACTTGGATAGTAAATGGGTGTTGTTATATAGAATGTTTTTTGTTGTTCACTCACAAGAACTGCCTCCATTGTTTTACAATATACTTTCTATTCTAACGAAGTACGAAATTCGTTTCAATGAAAGTTTATCAAACGCGAAAATTGTCGAATAATATATCTAATCCATTAAATGACTTAAATAAGAACCTTTTTTACTATAAACAAAAATATTTATTAAAAACCTTTTAAAAAAATTAAAATACCTGCATTCTTCTCAAAAAATTTTTTTAAAAACCATAATATTAGTGCATTAATTAATTGACGTTTATGGCATTACTTGGTATGATAACTATCAGACAAAGAAATAATGTCGAAATTTGACGAAATACCAATATAACTTTTATAAATTAGGAGGAAATCTATTATGAAATCAACAGGGATTGTTCGTAAAGTCGATGAGTTAGGTCGTGTAGTAATTCCTATCGAGTTACGCCGTACGCTAGGTATTGCTGAAAAGGACGCTTTAGAAATCTATGTGGATGACGATAAAATCATCTTAAAAAAATATATGCCTAATATGACATGTGCTGTTACTGGTGAAGTTTCAGATGATAACTTCCGTCTAGTTGGAGGCAAATTAATTTTAAGTCCAGAAGGCGCTGAAATGTTAGTTAAAGAAATTCAATCTAACTTAAAAAAATAAGTGATTACTCACCTAAATCAAAAACAGTGATTTAGGTGTTTTTGTTTATATACAATTTAATATACCCAAAATCTAGAACCCTTATAATGTCCATGTCAGACCTTTCCTCTTAAGGTTACTATTATTTACAATTATTATCAATTTAAAATTATGTCTCAAAATCATTACATTTCAACTTTTTAAGTTATGATGACTAACTAAAAATAAAGAGCTACCCTACTAAGGTAACTCTTTACTATTATTCACTATGATATTCATTATAAACATCTCGTTTTGCCACTTTTCTTAGCTTAGCTACTTCCTTAATGGCTTCTTTTGAAGTGATATTGGATTGATTGATAATAAAATCAACATGTTCAACTATAGACATGTTTTGCCAATAGGCTTCTTCATGTTCTTCCTCTTCTACAGAGCTATTGCCTTCAAGGACAATGCAAAACTCTCCTCGTATTTCCTCTGTTTGTGACCATTCTACAGCTTCGGCCAATGTACCTCGTAAAAATTCTTCAAATTTCTTTGTTAGCTCTCGAGCTAAAACAATGCGACGGTCCCCGAGTATAGCTTCCATATCTTTTAATGTATCCTTTAAGCGATGTGGTGCCTCATATAATAAAATCGTTTCTTGGCGTTTTTTTAATTGCTCTAATTGCTGGCGACGTTCCTTTTTCCCGCGGTTCAAAAATCCATAAAAGAAAAATGGCTGTGGCGACAACCCAGATGCAATTAACGCTGAAATCGCTGCATTAGGACCTGGCACTGGTACGACAGAAAAGTTTTGAGCAATTGCTTTTTCGACTATATCGGCACCTGGATCAGAAATACAAGGTAAACCTGCATCACTTACTAATGCGATTGTTTTTCCTTCTTGTAGCAATGTTAATAATTTTTCTCCACCTACGGCTAAATTATGCTCATGGTAGCTTATTAGTGGTGTTTCAATCTCGAAATAGTTACACAGCTTTTTTGTGTTTCTAGTATCTTCTGCAGCGATAATATCGGCTTCTTTTAAAATGCGAAGTGCACGCACGCTCATATCCTCTAGATTACCAATAGGTGTTCCTACCAGATATAAACAACCTGTCTGATCGTGTATTGTACTTTTTTGTGATTTCACGATTCACCCCTCCTTATATAATTAATTTTCTGTGATCTTGTTAATTGCTTAAAAGCATATTCCGCACGCATTGCTTCTTGCTTTGTCTCAAATATTTCTTTATAAATACATTTCACTGGACCTCTAGCTCTTGTATATTTTGCTCCTTTACCAGCGTTATGTACAGCAACACGTTTTTCTATATTATTTGTATACCCTGCATAAAGCGTTTGATCAGCACACTCTAACACATAAAAGTAGTGACTACTGCTCTTTTCCATACAGAATGTCTCTCACTTCTGCCGTGTATTCATTATTGGCATCATAGACATACAACGGCGGCAGAATTTTTAAATCTGGCTTTCCATCTTTGATTCCTTCTATTAATAATGTATTGGCCTCTTTCCCTTCCTTCGGATAAATAAGCTGCATCCGTTTAGGCTCTAAGCGATTTGCTCGCATAGCTGTAACAATATCTAATAATCGCCCTGGACGATGGACAAATGCCGCCTTGCCACCCTGCTTTAATAATTTACTTGCTGATTGAATCGCTTCTTCTAATGTTAAATATAGTTCATGTCTTGCAATGGCATGATGCTCACTAAGATTTTTATCACTTGCTTCATGTGCTAAAAAATAGGGTGGATTGCAGGTAACCGCATCATACTTTTCAATGCCTAATTGTTTCGGTATTTCTTTTACATCTCCAAGAATCATTTGAATTTGCTGTTCTAGTTGATTGTAACGGATACTTCTCTCTGCCATATCAAATAAACGTGACTGAATCTCTACTCCCGTTATTTGTCCCTTTGTACGTGCACTTAAAAAGAGAGGAATTACACCATTTCCTGAGCATAAATCAACAATTTTTCCCTTATGATAAGGAATATTAACAAACTTTGAAAGCAACACTGCATCCAATGAGAATGAAAAGACAGAGGGGCTTTGAATAATACGTAAATTTTCAGCCAACAAATAATCTAGTCGTTCGTCACCTTTTAACCATTTTTCCATGCTTCTTCCTCCTACGCTACAAAACAAAAGACTGACACCACCGTAGCGGGAATCAGCCTTCTATTACACATTTTGTTTATTTAAAAATGATAGACAAAACAGACAATCCTCACCTTTACGGGAACTTCCAAAATGAACATGACAAACATGGAAGCCCTCCTGGTAGAGGCGAGCTAAGTTATCATATCCCTCACCAATATCTAGCGGACTCTCTTTCTTTACTTCAGCAGCTTGTACGGAGTTTGTATTAGAAAGTAGTTCTTCTAGACGTGTTCGTAGGTGATGATTTTCTGTCTCAAGCGCCTTATGCTCTTCCATCATTAACGCTACAAATTGTTTCAATGCACCAAATTGCTCCTGCATTGCTTCGAGCTGTTGTTCGAACTCCATAACGGTATCTAAGAAATTACGGTCCTTCACCCAAGCCACCTCGTTAAATTCTCTATCTTAAATAAGATTTTTTTCGCCTGCTAGCAGTTCTTCTAGTGTATACTCAACTGTGCGTTCCTGCTCGTGTAAATATACTTGAATAATTCTTTCCAGCACATTTAGCCCTACTACTTTTCCACGGCCATCTGGTGTCATTGTTATCTCACCAACATCTGGCATGCCCTCTTTTGCTTCTTCATATTCATCATTTTCATACTTTAAGCAACACATTAACCGTCCACAAAGACCAGATATTTTTGAGGGATTTAATGATAAGTTTTGATCTTTAGCCATCTTGATAGAAACTGGCTCAAAATCACCTAAAAATGTGGAGCAACAAAGCATTCTTCCGCATGGACCAATGCCACCTAATAGCTTTGCTTCATCACGCACACCGATTTGGCGAAGCTCAATACGCGTTCTAAAAACTGAGGCTAAATCTTTTACTAGATCCCTGAAGTCAACTCGTCCTTCAGCTGTAAAGTAAAAAATAATTTTATTACGATCAAATGTATATTCAACATCTACAAGTTTCATTTCTAAATTATGCTCTATAATTTTAGTACTAGCGAGTTCAAATGCACGTTTCGATTCGGCTGCATTTTCCTCTACTTGTATACGATCACGATCATCCGCTGGTCTAAGTACTTGTTTAAGTGGTAATACAACATCATTATCACCCACTACTTTTTGAGGGACAACTACCTTTCCATACTCTACACCGCGGGCTGTCTCTACAATGACATATTGACTATCTTCTAGTAGAAATGATGCCGGATCAAAATAATATATTTTACCCGCCTTTTTAAAGCGGACTCCTACTACATTATACAAATGTATATCCCTCCTGCAGATTTAGCATTAACTGCTCCATCAATAACGTCCTATTCATGTTACGCTGTAAAGAGGAGCGCGCTTGTAAAATAGATTCCATCTGATTTGATAATCTTTCATAAGTGGAATATAGCGCAACTTCTTTAAATAGTGGTAACATGTCTGGATAAGTACAAGCTGCCTCGGGATTAGCTTTTATTGACACTATATCACGGTAAGCAAATAGTAGTAAATCCAATGCTTGCTCCATCTCGCTTTTTTCTTTAAAGTGAGGCAACCACTCTTCATGCACAATAAGCATTGCTTCGTGTACATTTTGCCGAATGGCCTCTACTAATTTTAACACTGTTTTTCGAGCGAGTGCAAACTGCTCATCATTCGCTAAAAATATAGCCGTTTCGAGCTCATTTGTCATCATGCTTACTGTTGAAGCCATTGAATGTGAAATATTATTTTCCTGTAAATGCTTCAACAAAATATGACGTGGCATTTTTTGAAATTTGATATGTTGGCAACGAGAACGGATAGTTGGAAGTATTGACTGCATTTGCTCTGTTAGTAATATGGCAGTTACCTCTCCATCTGGTTCCTCTAAAAATTTAAGTATCATATTGGCAGAGGCTGTATTAAGACGGTCTGCATGATGAAGCACATAAATCTTACGTCCCTCTTCTACACCCATCATTTTCATTTCTCCAATGAGTTCTCGCATTTGATCAATTTTTATGAATTGACCATCAGGATAAATTTGATGAATATTTGGATGATTTCCCGAATCTACACGTTTGCAATTTCGACATGTTTCACATGGAACATTTCCACTTGGTTGCTCACATAACATTAATTTGACAAAAAAGTACATAATATCTACCTTGCCTGTCCCTTTTTCGCCATCAAAAATATATGCATGTGCTAATCTATTCTTGTCAAAAATCGTTTGAAGTTGCTTCATTACGACTGGTTGTAGTGTGAGTAGCTCTTCAACATTCTTGGCCATACATTTAAATTCCTTCCTGTGTCTATAACAAAAAGTGCGACTTTCTTGCACTCTTACTTTTTGTAAAGAAACATTACAGTGGTTCTACTTTAGTGGCAAGTTGCCAACTTAACATTTGAAAAAAGCCCGCGCCTATATGAGAACGAGACACGGGTTTTACATATATAAATTAATTAGTAAGCCTTTAATCTCACCGATTTTATCAAGGAGATCTATTGCTTCTTTTTCTTCATCTAAGAGATCCTGTGCAAGTTCGACAAGACGTGTATCAATGGTTTCAATGATTTTTAAACGTCTTCCTTCACCAAAACGATTCCAGGTATGTGATTGTTTTAACTCCATACCATGTTCTACTGTCTCTTGTAGAAATCGTTTAACAAGCATTTTAAACCTAGCAAGTTCTCGTAAATTACGTGATCTAGCAACTCGGTCACCTGCAGTAGATATATCCCCTAACAAACGTGTTAGTTGTTCTGTTTGCAGCTTATTACCTTGCTTGACGACCATATCTCCAAATCGGTTATTTTGATTATTATTTTGTAGTGGCTCTTTGCGATTTGTATTTAATCCGACACGTATATCTTGATTAATCTTCAAGCTGGTTTCGCCCCCACAATTTTTATCTATTTCTCCTAGGCATAATCGCTTTTAAATAACTATTAGTTTTTTTAAAATGTCTAATAGTAGCTAATAATCAATAATTCAGCTTCGGAGGCTACTTTTTAAAAATGATGGAATTGTTCAATCGGTAAAACAAATACAGTAGCTCCTCCTACCTCAACCTCCACAGGGTAAGGTATATAGGAATCAGCATTTCCTCCTAACGGAGAAACTGGTGCAACCATTTGCTCTCTTGCTCGACAATTATCCCGAATAATATCTAAAAGTTTGGGTATGAGAGAGTCTTCAGTTCCTATAAGAAACGTCGTATTTCCTGAACGTAAAAATCCTCCTGTGCTCGCTAATTTAGTTGCGCGAAACTGATTTTTCGTTAAAGCATTTGATAAGCGGCTGCTATCCTGATCTTGCACTACAGCTACGACTAACTTCATTCGCACTCACCCCTTTTATAAAATTCACCTAGATAGATTTCAATACTATTCCTAAGCATTAGCTTATAAACATTTATCTTGATTCAGTAGATGTTTAAACACCCGTTGAATATAGGGAACACCATCATGTTGCCCGCCTACACAATGCAGGTTAGTTAATCTAAAAACTAGATCTGCGTGGAAGCGAAGCGTCAGCGGCAATTGCGCTCCGACGTAATGGGATACTCTCACAAATGATGTTATCCTAGTGAAGATAAATTAATGGATAGTATCATTATATCACATTGTTGTAGACAACTTCATGCTTTTACTGCATTGCTTCCAATAATAATAACCATACATCTTCCACAACATTCTCAATATCTTGGTCTGCGTTGACCACACGTATTCGTTCTGGGTACTGCTCTACTAGTTGTAAATATCCTTCACGCACCTTCTGATGAAACGACAAGCTTTCAACGTCTAAGCGGTTTACTTCCCGATTGCCAGTTGCATGAATACGTGCTAAGCCTACCTCTGGTGCAAGATCAAATAATATAGTCACGTCAGGCAATTTTTTCCCAATAGCGAACTCATTAATAGAAAGCACTTCATCGACACCAATTCCTCTTGCATATCCTTGATAGGCTAAAGATGAATCGATAAAACGGTCACATATAACCAACTTCCCGGCATCTAAAGCAGGTCGTACTTTTTCAAAATAATGCTGGCTTCTTGCTGCAGCATATAATAATGCTTCTGTTCGTTCGTCCATAGCTGTATGCGCAGGATTCAAGATGATGGTTCTTATTTTTTCTGCAATCTCAATTCCACCGGGTTCTCTTGTTGCCAGAACTTCAATATTTTTTTCTGTTAATCGCTTTGCTATCATTTGAATGACCGTTGTTTTTCCTGCTCCCTCGGGACCTTCGAATGTAATAAATAAATTGCTATTCATGCTGTTATTGCCTCCAACTATTTAATGACCTGAATCATTTTTTCTGCTAAACGATGATTCCCTTGGAATGTCGCACCTGCTGCTAATAGCTCTTCCAATTGACTTAATTTAGCTACTGTTATTCTTTCTCCTGGCACTAACAATGGTATACCAGGTGGATAAGGTATAATCATATTTGCTGAAATCCGGCCCATTGTACGCATATATGGTAACCATTCTTTATTTAATGATGCAACCTCATTAAAGGTATAGATAGGCTCAGTAATCGGTACAAAATGATAGGCTGTATGAGAAGCCGTTATGCTATCGGTTTTAGCTGTGTTTAATAGCATAGTTATAGCCTCTTTTATACGAATTCTGATTTCAGCAAATGGGTAGGTATGTCCTTGCTTCAGCAAAGGTAACACAAATAAGACCTGATTCGCATCTGCCAGCTCCCCATAAACATGCTTCGCCTCTAATGCCTCTTGTAATTGAAAACCACTATAACCATTAACACGTAACAATACTTTAAGTGGATCATCTACTTCAATTACTTCCAATGAACCAATCGAACGTAATGCTTCAATCCATTGATTCTTTTTTTCTATTATATATGCCCCATCACTCTCCATATATGTCTGTACATAATAGCGAGCATCATCTAATGAAGCTAATAATAAATAAGATGGGCTACTAGATTGTAACATGCGTAAATAATGATGTATTTTGTCAGCCGCTATCAATTCCGACTTAACATGCATAAAAGAAGCCATCGTCATAGCTGGTAGAGTCTTATGCGCTGATTGTACAACAATGTCTGCTCCAAATGACAATGCGGATGGCTGAAATAAAGTACATGCATTAAAATGAGCGCCATGTGCTTCATCCACCAATACAGGTATTCCTTTTTCATGACAATAAGCAATTTGCTGCTGTATTTCATTAGAAGTCATCCCATAATAAGTAGGATATGTCAGAACAACTGCTTTCGCCTCTGAATAATTTTCTACTGCTTCTTTTAAATCTCTATAAGTCACATGTGTCGCCGATAATGTTCGTTCATCCCATAGCGGTGACACAAATATTGGCTTAGCCCCAACAAGTTCAATGGCATGGAAAATTGATTTATGTGCATTACGCTGAACAATAATCGTATCGCCCTTGTTACAAGTAGCATATATCATTGCTAAATTTCCAACAGTAGAACCTCCTACTAGAAAGAAACTCTTCGTTGCTCCATATGTATCTGCCAATAAATTTTCTGCTTCTAATATCATTTCCTCAGGGTAATGTAGATCATCTAAACCTGATAATTCAGTTACATCATAACGCATTACATCTTTAAATGCTTGTGGAAGGTGGGACAGTTCGCCATGCTTATGACCTGGGACATGAAAAGAAATATTTTGTTGTTGTCGAAAACGTTCTAACCCTTCAATAATTGGCTTTTTCTTTTGCAAAACAAACACCCATTTTCGTTAGATTCTCCTTTAATTATACGAAATTATAAGGAGATAAAAAAGCTATCCCTCGACAAGGTCATCCATTTTTATTTAATAAACAAATATTTTCAATAAAATATCTTATTATCAACCATGACATCTTGGTGTCATTACTGCTGACACTGTGCTCAAAAATAAAACAAGTATATTCACTCTTTCTTATAAGGAGAAAGTCTTCTATGCCTTAACCATCTCTTTCTGTACAAGTAATATTTGCTGAATCAAAATAAACCGATTATTACAGGTGACAGTAATAATCGGTTCTCCAACTCTTTTCATATCACTATTCTTTTGCCACTTGAAGAGCCATTGCTTCCACTAATTGCTCGACTAGGCGAGGTACAAAATTATCTAATACTGGATTCATCATTCCCGCTAAAAATCCACTTGCTTTCATTGTTAAAATACCAGTCAGTTGAGGTGATTCACCTTGATTTTGTTTTATTTCAAAAGAACCATCACCATTTATCGGATCAGATAAACCCTCTAAATCAAATAGTACTTGGTGAGCATCTGATTTTTTTATTTTAAGTTCTACTTTAACCGCTTTTTGAATAATGCCAAAATCACCTTGGAAGACCCAAATCATATCATTTTCATTTAGTATTTCGTGATGTAAATAACCTGGTATTAAAACAGCCCATTGTTCTCTATTTTGAATAAAATTCTCTAATTTTTCTTTCTGTATATTGATTTCCTTATTACATTGTCCTGTTGCCACTCCAGTGCACCCCTTTGTTTATTTTAATCACTCTATTAAACTTTAACATTTTATAGGATTCTAAATAAACAAAAAAACCACTGATTTCTCAGTGGTTGCTTTTTTGCCTAGCGACGTCCTACTCTCACAGGGGGAA
>NZ_JBHERJ010000078.1:0-10098 GCF_043359455.1 Lysinibacillus sp. PWR01
TATTTTGTTTTTCAACACTAAGAAACCCCTTCTAGCAATGCTAAAAGGGGTTTCTACTACTTTTGCCAATGATTTAGTTCTTTTAACAATTCGGGTAGCTGTAATTTCTTTACATCGATAGGTGGCAATGCCTTAATAAATTCTTTCCCATACGACTTACTAGTAATTCGTCGGTCTAGGACAATAAAGGCGCCCTTATCTTGAGAAGAACGAATTAATCGACCAAAGCCCTGTTTAAAGCGCATGATGGCTTCTGGTAAAGAAAGCTCAGTAAAGGAATTGTGCCCTTGAACAGTTAGATGCTTAGCCCTTGCCTTAAAGACAGGCTCTTCTGGTGAAGAGAATGGTAATCGTACGACAATGACAGAGGCAAGGGCATCCCCTGGAACATCTACACCCTCCCAAAAACTGTTTGTACCAAAAAGAACGGCATGACTAAATTTTTGAAACGATTTTAGAATACGCATACGGCTACCGCCTGTTACACCTTGTGCAAATAGCATGTAATCATCTAAAAGTTCACTATCTTGGATAAGCTCGACTGTTTTTCGTAGCATATCCTGTGCTGTAAAGAGCACAAAGCAACGTCCCTCTGTCATTCGAACAGTCCGCGTAATTGCATGGGCAACAGCCTCAATGTATTCTTCCTGGCTGACATGCTGAATATCTGGCATATCGGTGACAATAAATGCCTTTGCTCCAGCATAGTAGGCTGGCGGAGCTTGCAGTTTCAAGACTTCGACATTATCAGCGATACCTAACTGGCGTGTAACAAAACGCTCATTGCCTGGTACCGTTAATGTGCCGGATGTCCAAACAATACTTGCTTGTTGACGTAATGGTGCTAATACTTGTTCAATTATCGGCGTGACATTGACAGGCTTTTTAAAGACATGGAGACTACCAGGAACACTCCGTACATCAAATTCTAACCAAACAGAATTGCCTTCCTGTGGTGATAGAAAAATATCGTCCCATTCAGCAATTTTTATCTTCACTTCTCGAATCCAATATTGCCATTCTGATAATACATATTGATCGTTTTTATCTAGCTGCTCAATCGCATTTTCGAATGACTGCGTAATGCTAGTAGCGAGATCCAGCCATTGCTGGGTTAGTTTGCTTACTTGTGCAAACGATTCTTTCGCAAGTGAGACATCCTCTAAGAACAAGGTACATTTACTACCTGCTTGTTTGCCTTTCATTTGCTGTTGCATTTTTTGAACAGCCTTCTGAATGGTTTCATCAAATGTCCGCTGTAAACGTATAAATTGTGCGTCTAGATGCTGCAAATTTTGCATGGCCACTCGCTGTTTTTTCTTCGCTGCTTGGCAAAATTGTTGAAATAGAGCGGTGTCCTCCATCGTGCCAATTTGTCCAAAAATATACTTCCATTGTGTATAGGAGAAGACCACTTCATCCTGCTGCATAGCAGCCTGAATAAATTGATGCGCCTCGTCAATAATCCAGCCATCTATTTCTGTAAAGAGTGGTGTTTGACGCACTAAATCACTTAACACCATGGCATGGTTCGTTACAATACAGTCAGCAACTACACTGTTCTTTAAAGCTTGCTCATAGAAATCAAAACCCTTTGAAGGCTTGTCATTCGGTATTTTTCGAATTTTTTCTAAAAATAGTTGTCCGCCACCAGAAACATTGAGCTCGCTCAATACACCTGTCTCTGTTTTTGTCAGCCAAACGAGTATTTGTAAAATAGTAAATGTATCATCATAGGATTCATCAGCATGTGCCATACATTGCTCAAAGCGTTCGAGATCAATATAATGCTGCATGCCCTTTAGCACACACAAATTCACTTTTGTTCCAAGGATTTTTTCGATCTTTGGTAGCTCCTCTTCTACAAGCTGTTCTTGTAAATAGGAAGTATAAGTGCTGATGGCAATCTTTTTATCGACAGCACGGGCAAATAAGATCGCAGGGAGTAAATAGCCAGCAGTTTTACCAATGCCCGTAGAAGCTTCAATCACGCACTCCTGTTGTTCATGTAATGCCTGCCAAATCGTGTCCATCATGTCAAATTGTGCAGGACGCTCCTCAAAATTCGGCATTGCCTTTGACATTAAAGATATTTTCTCAGCTACTGATTGAGGGTAGGGAATCGTTTCTGTCATATGTTCATGCTTATTTCGGCCATTGCCAATCGCAAAATTACGATAATAATGCACATTCTCACGGCCTGTAATATGCTGGCGTTTAATTTGCAACGCCTCAAAAAAAAGCTGAGAAATATTTGATTTCAAGCGAAATGAACGCTTATGCATCTGTTCAAGCGTTAGCTGTGGCAGACTTAACAGCTCCTTCCAGCAATGCCTGAATAGCTCTGCTGTCGCGCGTGCATCGTCATCCGCTCGATGTGCATTTGCTAGCTCGATATTTAAATCAGCCGCTAAATCCCCTAGCTTAAAACCGAGAGACATAGGAAACAAAATTTTAGCCAGCTCCACCGTATCCATTTTTTTGCCTTGCCATTTCGGAAGTCCGGCACGTTTAAACTCTGCTTGTAAAAAGGATAAGTCAAAATCTGCATTATGTGCGACAAATACACAGTCAGCAAGTAGCTCATATATGTAATCCGCATGCGCTTCAAATGGTAAGGCATCCTTTACATCCTCATTCGTTATATGCGTTAAATCTTGAATGAAAGTTGGAATTGCTTTCCCAGGATTAATGAACTTTGTATAGGTACGCTCAATTTCCCAATCCTTCATAATAACAACAGCAATTTGAATCATCCGGTCCCCATTGGCTGGTGAATGACCAGTTGTCTCCAAATCTACAATTGCATATTTTTGACTTTCCATCATACATCTCAACTCACAGTTCACATTAGATAAGTTGAATTTTATCATATTATTGGCTCCTAGGCATCCTTTCTCCCCTTTGTTAAATCACTGCATCCATACAAAAAAAAAACGCAGCCTTAGAGAAAACCTCTAAGGTTGCGTAAATGAATGGTACTTGAATGAGATAGTAATTCAAGCTTTTTATACTGACAGATTATTGTTTTTTAGCAAGATCAACAATACGGCCTTCTGTTGTTGTTTTTATTTCTTTTAGTGATAGTAAATGCTCTTGTAGATTTTCCCAATCCGATAAACCTAAATCTGTAACACGGCCCTCATCATATGCTTTACCAAACATTGTTAGGCTGTCTCCACCTTTAGCAGTATAGGCATTTGTTGTTACTGTATATGTTTTAGAATCTTCTAAAGCTACATATTTACCTGTTGCTTTATCTAAATATTCAATAGATACAACACGTGAGCCGACTTCTTTTGATGAATCAAATTGTAGTTTTCCTCCAGCAATGTGTAGGAAACCACCGTTTTCTTGTGGTGCATTTTTTACAGCAACTTCAAATGCTTCTTTTAATTCCGCACCTGTTACATCCATCAATGCAAGTGTATTACCATTTGGCAGTACCGTATTCACTTGACCTACCGTAACATTCCCTGCTGGAATTTCTTCACGAATACCTCCACCGTTTTGTAATGCCATAACAACAGTTTTATCTGTGTACTTCTGTGCCTTTGCTAGCATAGCATCTGTAATAATATTACCAAGTGCAGTTTCATTGCTACGTACACTTTCAAGGCTTGTTTCACTTGCACGTGGGTTAGCTAATGCTTCTTTCAGCGTTACACCGATTTCTTTGCTGTTCACTTCATCTACTTTTGCTTTATATGGCTCTAATAATTTTACTAATGACTCGTCTTGTGCCACTTTACCAAGGTCAATTAATTCGCCATCATATTCGGTCACAACGCCTTTTCCATCAAATGTTACATCAAGTGTACCTAAATATTTTACATATTCATTAGCTTGTACGATTAATGTAGCCTCTTTTGCTTCACCTACTGTATTTGTATCGATAATAACCGGCTTTTCTAGTTTTGTATGATCATGAGCACCTACAATAACATCAATGCCTGGTACATTTTTCGCTAGCAATATATCATTATCCACATTTGCATTGTCATTGTAGCCAATGTGTGTTAAAGCAATAATTTTGTTGACACCCATTCCTTCAAATGCCGCTACTGCTTTTTTCGCCTCATCGATATAATTTGTAAAAGTTACTTTATTAGGTGAAGAAATACCCTTCGTTTCTTCTGTCGTTAGACCGAAAATACCCACTTTTTCGCCATCAATTTCTTTTACAATCCCTGAATAAATTTTACCATTTTCAGGCTCACTTGAGATTAAATCGGTAAATAAACCTGTGAATTTTTCATCTGCTGAAAAATCTGTATTGGCATCCACGAATGGGAATTTAGCCCCTTTAATAAAATCTGCTAAAGCTTGATGGCCTTCAGTTGATCCGCCTAAATCAAATTCATGGTTACCGAATACCATGGCGTCAAAGCCAATTTCATTTAACAGCTTTAGGTCAGCTTGTCCTTGGAATTCTGTAAAGTATAGTGTTCCACTAAATGCATCACCAGCATGTAATGTTAAAACATTTTTCTTTGTTTCACGTTGTTCTTTTACTGCTGTTGCTAATTGAGGTAATTTATCTGCACGAGCATGTGTATCATTCACATGTAAAATCGATAACGAGAATGCATCTTCTGATGTTTCCGGTGTTTCTGGTGTTTCAGGTGTTTCTGGGTTTGATTTTGTTAGAGCTTCTGCAATGAACGTTGCCAGTTGTCCACGTGTAACTTTTTCACTAGCCTCATGATTTTTTGCACTTTCTAGCTCTGGTAATGTTGGAATAGATGCTAAGATTTTTGCTAAATCACCATGTGTAATAGTTTGGTTTGGACGGAAAGTATTATCTCCATAGCCTGTAATGACATTTAATCCTACAAGCGCTGCAATCGAGCCATAATAAGGATTTGATGCACTAATATCCGTAAATTTTGGATCCTCTACTTCTTTAGTATCCAATTTTAATGCGCCTGCAATCATTTTTGCAGCTTGTCCACGTGTGACATTTGTATCTGGTTTGAATGTACCATCTGGATAACCACTGATAATCCCTGCTGCATAAAGTGTAGCAATGCCTTCAAAATCTGCATGACTTTCCTTTACATCCGAAAAAGGACTTGCTGCCGATGCTGGTACTACCGCTACCGCTGTTACAGCTAATGCTGCCGCAGTAACTGTTAAAAATTTGTTACGTTTATTTTCCATGACAAATGATACCTCCACTAGTAAAATGATGTACTAACAACTAAATTCTACATAAATATGACACAAAATACTAGAACATTTGTAAAATTATAATTTTAAAAACTAGTTTAATAGTAATAAAAGCAAAATTTTACCAGTTACTTTTATAACAAATTCAATCGTAAAAAAAGGAGGATTGGCTATACTTTGCCATCCTCCTCTCTAATATTAAATTTATACTATGGCTGAATTCACATCACTGTTGCCTCTGGTTCGTGTGCAATCATTTCCTTAATCGTATTGCCCTCTCCCATGATGGCTACAGTTGGTTGATGATCTTTAGCCTCCTGATTATCTACATACACATAGGAAATAATGATGACAATATCACCACGCTGTACAAGTCTTGCTGCTGCGCCATTGACACAAATCACACCTGAACCTCGTTCACCAGCAATAATATATGTTTCAAAACGAGCGCCATTATTATTATTAACGACATGTACTTTTTCGTTTGCCAGCATACCTACTGCATCTAAAATATCTTCATCAATTGTTATGGAGCCTACGTAGTTTAAATCCGCCTGTGTCACTGTTGCACGGTGGATTTTACTATTCATCATCATACGTAACATTTTCTAGTCCCTCTTTCACAGTAAAAATACAATTGTCGATTAAGCGTGTTTTACCTATATAAACAGCTGCTGCCAACAGAACTTGCTGTGTTGTAGCTGTCACTGGTGTTAAATCGGGGTATGCCAATAATTCTATATAATCAATTCGTCCATGTGTTCTTGCATGAATATGAGCTTTTGCTTTTGCAAGTGCGCTATCAGCATCACCATTCGCTAAAAAGCTATCGCGTGCCAATTGTAATGCTTCATTGATCGCTGGAGCCTCTTGTCGCTCTGACTCACTTAAATAGACATTACGTGAAGATTTCGCTAAACCGTCCTGCTCACGCACAATTGGGACAATGCGCATTTCTAAAGGGAAATTAAAATCACGTATCATCGTCGCAATAATCGCAACCTGCTGTGCATCTTTTTGACCGAAATAAGCCCGGGTTGGCAGTGTTAAATGGAATAATTTAGAGACAACCTGTAAAACACCGTCAAAATGACCAGGGCGACTCGCACCACAAAGAATCGTGGCCTGCTCACCTGCATGTAGACGAATGCCTCCATCTTGGGGATACATTTCGTCCACACTTGGCGCGAACACAATATCAACACCGACAGATTCAGCTAATGCCGTATCCCTTGGCAAATCACGAGGATAACTTTCAAAATCTTCATTTGGCCCAAATTGCGTTGGATTGACGAATATACTCATCACAACGACATCATTTTCTACACGAGCTGTTTGTGCTAATGTTAAATGACCTTCATGTAAATAGCCCATCGTTGGAACAAGTCCAATCGTTTTTTGAGCCTGCTTAGCTGCTTGAATTTCTACGGCTAATGCCTGTATAGTCGTGACGACTTTCATCATTTAACGCCTCCATATAGCTGATCTAACGCTTCCTCTTTCATTGTGAAGAAATGCTTTGGAGCTGGGAAAGTACCCGCTTTCACCTCTTCTACGTAACGAATCATACCCGTGCTTGCTTCTTTGCCCATATCAGCAAATTGCTGAACAAATTTCGGTACATGGTGCGAACCGTAGCTTAGCATGTCATGATACACCAGCACTTGTCCATCAGCCTCTACACCTGCGCCTATGCCAATGGTTGGAATAACAAGACTAGCTGAAACAATCTCTGTTAGCTGATGAGGAATACATTCTAACACGACTGCACATGCACCAGCCTCTTCGCATTGTTTTGCTTCTTCGATCAGTGTAGCCGCCTGTTCAGCTGTTTTCCCTTGCACCTTATAACCACCAAGCACTCCCGCTGATTGTGGCAATAAACCTAAATGAGCTACTACTGGAATACCAGCTGACGTTAATTTACGAATGACAGGTATAACCTCTCCTGCCCCCTCAACCTTTAAAGCATCTGCTCCTGTTTGTTGCATCATCGCAATGGCTGTTTTTAGTGTCTCATTGACATCGCCATGATAAGAACCAAATGGCATATCAACGACCATAAACGTATCCTTTGCCCCTCGTCTTACTGCTTTTGCATGATGAACCATATCCGCTACAGTCACGGGCATTGTAGAATCATAGCCGAGCACAACCATTCCAAGTGAATCTCCGACTAGTATCATCTCAACACCAGCGTCTTCCGCGAATTTAGCTGCTGGATAATCATAGGCCGTCACCATCACGATTTTTTCGCCCGCCGCTTTCATCTTTAAAAAATCTGTCGTCGTTTTCATTTTGTAGTCCCCCTTTTTTAAAGGAAGAAAACAGAAAAACCCTTCTGTGCCGAAAATGGACAGAAGGGTAGTGTGTCGTTCAATGATAAAAAGACCCCATGAAGAGGGAATAGCTTGCAAAATGAAAGCTATATTTGAACGTATCGTTTTCTTCCGTCCCTGTCTGAAAAGATCAAGGCAGATATTTGTTCGTATAGTCTGTTGTGTTTTTGAAGGTGCCGTTCACAATGGATACTGCCCTTCGCACATACTATAACAGATTTTCCTACTAATCTTCAAATATTATTTTCTTACAATATCTTCGTCTAACCACATTGGAAAAAATTATCTTTTAGAATTGACAATCAATGCTATACGTCATATACTATCTACATACTATATGTCATATAATATAAAATGAAGTATAGGTATTACATGTGAGGTGAAAAGATGACATTTCAGCTTGGTTCAGCTTTACTTGATGCTTGTGTACTGGCTATTGTCGACAAAGAGGACGCCTATGGTTATTCTTTAACACAGCAGGTACAATCAGTCATGGAGATTTCAGAGTCTACACTGTATCCTGTATTACGCCGCTTACAAAAAGCGCATTATTTAACAACGTACGATCAGCCTTATCAAGGAAGAAATAGACGCTATTATCAAATTACAGAGCAAGGACGTATACGATTATTAGAGCTATTAAAAGAATGGCAAGTGTATAAGGAAAAGGTTGATTGTGTACTTTTAGGAGGGAATTTAGATGGATAGAGCAAGCTATTTGAAACAGCTACGAGGAAAATTACGTCGGCTTCCTGCGCATGAGTTAGATGCTGCGCTTGCCTATTATGAAGAATACTTTGAGGAAGCAGGAGAGGAAAATGAGCATCAGGTTATTTCACAACTTGGCTCTCCTTCACATGTTGCCTCGCAAATATTAGCTGATTTCGCATTAAAGGATTTGGAAACCTCCTCGGCAAAATCAACCAAAAAGAATATGTCTGCTATTTGGCTCATTATTCTAGCTATACTGTCTGCGCCCCTTTCATTGCC
Source organism: Lysinibacillus sp. PWR01 (assembly GCF_043359455.1). Lineage (NCBI taxonomy): Bacteria > Bacillati > Bacillota > Bacilli > Caryophanales > Bacillaceae > Lysinibacillus > Lysinibacillus sp. PWR01. The sequence goes on from NZ_JBHERJ010000078.1 coordinate 8,502, forward strand.
ATTACTTGCAACAGCCATTGCACTTATCTTTTCATTTGGCGCAGTTATTATCAGCTTAATCTTTGCTGTTGTCGCAACAGTTATTAGTATTTTTGTCGGTGGCGTTGCGGCTATGATTTCAGGTTTCTTAATTTTAACAGAGCATTGGCCGACTGCGTTGCTCTTTATGGGTGTCGGGTTAATCGTAACGGGCTTAGGTGTCCTACTCTTCCCAATTGTTGCTCGTGTTATCAAGAAAACCGTTGTTGTCTCTGTTGAAACATTAGGAAGATTATTCCACAAAATGACAAAGAAGCGAAAAAAGGGGGACTTCTAAATGACGTCAAAAAATACCCTTATTGCCATGACAATGATTGCATTAGGCATTCTACTCGCATTGATTGGCTATTTTTCAGGGGGTCGCTGGCTGATTCTAAAAGATTCAGAGGGTCTTTACGTCCCAAGCAATACTAAATTAGTAAGTCAGTCTCATACTTTAGATGCGTTCACAAGTATTAATATTGTAAATGATTATGGAGATGTGGAAATTGTTGCAAGTGATAGCGACTATAAATTAGACACAAAGGTCCTTAAGCAAGAAGATGTAACCTATCATATTGAAAATGGCACTTTAACCATTGAAACAATGGCAAAGAAAAAGAATGATTTTCAATTTGGCTTTGGAAACTTTTCTTCCCCTTCAATCAAACTCTATGTCCCAAAAGATACAAAAATAGAGACAATTGTGATCGACAGTAATTTTGGTGATACAGCCATTCATGGGCTACAGTATCAGCAGCTTAATCTCATCCAAGATTACGGAGATATTACTTTCAACAACACGACTGGTGACAAAACAGAGATTAGGCAGTCCTTTGGTGATTTAACGCTTCAGCAATTTGCTAGTAACGGCTTCACTGTTGAGAGTGAGCATGGAGATATCGATATTGCTGGCACATTAAATGGCCAAACAACGATTACCTCAAGTTTTGGCGATACAACGCTTCACTTACAAAACAAACAAAGTGATTTAGGCTATGACCTCAAAACAAGCTTTGGTGATGTTAGCATGAATGATGAGGAACAAAGTGGCACAGTGACTCAAGTAACCAATGGGGAGCACCAACTGAATGTATCCTTATCACATGGTGATATAGATGTGTCACTAAAATAATGAATAGACTATAAAAGAAGCTGCAAGTACAGGACGGTACTTGCAGCTTCTCATATTGTTGAAAAACAAAACCATCAATAGAATTTTTGTGAAAGGTGAAAATGGTTTCCGTTGCAGGCTACTTGCTTTCCTGTGGGCGAGCGCCGAGCCGCTTCCTCCGCTCACGCTCCGTGCAGGGGCTCGCCTGTCTCGCTATCCCACGGGAGTCAAGTAGCCCTCCACTCCAACCTACAAAATGTTAACTTTTTAGCAAAGGTTTTCAAATAAAGTGAAGGTCTTCACTACCCATTTTATGGAGGGCTTTTGATACTCATCACTTCTTCGCAATGAAAATAAGAGTCTATCCTTTCTCTAATCATACAAATAATGGGCTAATTTGATTACTACGGCTAGCTAGTATGAAAGATAAGGAAAAGCCACTTTTGCAGAATGGGTGATTGGAGT
>NZ_JBHERJ010000079.1:0-102167 GCF_043359455.1 Lysinibacillus sp. PWR01
TCACTACTCTTTATAGATGGGTATTGTCACGCATCACTTCTCCACATTGAAAATAAAATCCTATCCCCCTAAGAATACAAATATTGGGGCTATGCAACTATGAAAAAAAGTAAGGACACTTTGCAGAAATCAACCCCTCACCTTGCCAAAAGGTCTTTTTCTGCTAGTGTCCTGATCTTTTTTCATATTTTAAGATATTCCTAATGCTACCGCAGCAATTAACGCTAGACACGCAATCACTGCCCATCCAAGAATCATCTTCCAGATAAACTTAATCCACTTTTCATATGGGATACCTGCAACGGCTAAATACGCCATTAACGCCGACGAAGTAGGGATAATAGAGTTCGTTAAGGAATCTCCATATTGGAAGGCTAAAACAGCCACTTGTCGTTCTAATCCTAATAAATCCGTAATTGGAATCATAATTGGCATTGTTGCAGCTGCCTGTCCACTACCAGATGAAATAAATAAATTCAAAAGGGCTTGGATAAGTAACATGCCGATTGCACTGATAGCATGTGGCAAATGTCCAATTGTTTCAGATGCCGCATAAACGATCGTATCGATAATTTTCCCCTGCTCTAAAACAACCGTAATAGCACGAGCAAAACCTACAATTAAAGCTCCAAACGTTACAGCCTTAGCTCCCTCAATAAAGGAATCAAAAATAGTGGCAGGTTTTAAACCACCAATTAGTCCTGCAATTAACCCCATAATTAAAAAGGATGCAGTTAGCTGCGTCAAGAACCAGCCCCAATTAAAGACACCATAAATATTAAAGCCAATCCCACAAGCCATGACAATAAATACAAATTTATGCTTGCCCGTTAATGTTGGGATGTCAATCGCAGATACATTGGATTTAGCTTTTTGCTCAATCTCGTAAATAACGCTTGCCTGTGGATTCTTTTTCACCTTAAAAGCATAACGAGATACATAGAAAATCGCAAAAGCTAAAACAAAAACATAGACTACAGCACGGAAGCCAATTCCTGAGAATAATGGTACATCTGCTAATGATTGCGCAACACCTACTGTAAAGGGATTAAGCATTCCTCCAAAAAATCCACTGGCAGCACCAAGAGTGATCATGGCAGTTCCTGTTACAGCATCAAAGCCCATCGCACGTGCAATGGCCACACCAATTGGCACGAAAATAATTGTTTCTTCCGCCATCCCCATTGTAAAACCACCAACAGAGAATAAAATCATCGATAAAGGAATAAGTAATTTTTCTCTTCCCTCTAAAGCTTTTACTCCTTTATAGACACCAGCCTCAATCGCACCTGTAGAACGAATAATGCCAAACACACCACTGACTAAAAAAATATAGAAAATGATTTGAGCCCCTTTTTCAAGACCCATTGGAACGGCTGTAAACATTTCGAAAAAGGAAACTGGCTCACTCTCAATATGATGATAGCTTCCATCTACAACGAGCATTCGCCCTTCCTCATCCTCTACACGTTCAAACTCACCTGCTGGTATGATGTAGCTTGCAATACCTGCTAAAAAAATAATGGCAAAAATAATCGTATATGTATGAGGTACCTTCAACCAGCTTTTCTTCTTTATCCCCTGTTCATTTTCCATTAAACCACGCTCCTTTTTCTCTATTTAGACATTTTCACAACATTGTCGCTATTTGTCGCTAATTGAAAATAAATATACATGAGTTTAAATTTATTGTAAAGTATTAATTTTCTATTATTTTAGCAAGCATACTTTATTGTTAAGCTTCTTGGCTGACCTTGGCTATAAAGATCCTCCTTCCCCACAAACACGAGTAATCGGATAATAATGTACATCCCACAGATTATTAATGTTAAATTCATTATTTTTCTAAAATAAAATTATCACTCTAATTGTTGTCATCTAACATACACATGATGTTCGTTTCACATTGTTCAATCAAGAGATAGGTATAGTCTGTGGTGAAGACAGCAATGTGTTTGATAAGCATTTTGAATATGGATGGTTTGTTGTCGCTTTTAACCATAATTCCCAATTTAAAATAAGCATGTTAACTGCCCAATTAGCGGGCAAATATAAGTCGATTGTATATAGAATGCTTTTATTTTCATTGCATTCATAATGAAGGGATTGAACTGCTAATAATACGTTTGCTGAGGGTAATGAATGAGGAGGAGAGGTAGAAACACCTTTTATATTATTCAAAAAAAACATTTGCAGGATCACTACTATTTGTCATTCAGACATTTTCATTTGCCATAAACAGATAAAAAAAGAACCTTCTATCATCTATTATGATTGGAAGGTTCATACTTTCTCATTTTTTTGTAGTTTCCAATGTAACCCATACAATTTCCTCCATTCGAATGAAGAAAGGCGTACGATTCATCTCAAGGATCATATGGTCAGGTAGTATGGATAATAAAATACCTTTTTGAATATTTTTTTCTGTTTGCACAACTACTGCCTGACCAATCATCATGTTAAGCGTTTCGTATAAATATGGGTTGGTTATACTTCTCGTCTGCGTCATGTTCATAGACACCCCTTCCTATAAAACTAACCATACTCTTTAGTATATGAAGGAATTATAGGAAACGTTCCATTATTTTGACTCTAGAAGAATTGTGACTGGACCATCGTTAATTAGTGCTACATCCATCATTGCACCAAAAATACCTGTTTCCACATGTAAGCCGTGCTCGCGTAATGCTTGATTAAAGGCCTCCCACAGTGGCTCAGCTGCTTCTGGTCTAGCTGCATTTATAAAACTTGGACGATTCCCTTTTTTTGCATCCCCATACAACGTAAATTGTGAGACGGACAAAATAGCGCCTCCATGCTCTAAGATCGAATGATTCATTTTTCCATCTGCATCTTCCCAAAGACGTAAATTGGCTACTTTTTTTGCTAAATAGGCAACATCCTCATGTGTATCTTCATGTGTAATCCCCACTAAAAGAACATAGCCATGATCAATCGCTCCTGTAACAGTTCCGTCCACTGTTACAGAGGCAGCTTTACTGCGCTGTAATACTACTTTCATGTATTAAAACCCCAATTCTATATTGCCTATCAATTAGTTAATGACACGCTGCACTGAATAAATATCAGGTGTTTGTTTAATTCGCTCAACAACCTTATGCAAATGTGAGATGTTTGAAATAGAAATTGTTAAATGAATTGTTGCCATTTTATCACGGTCAGCACGACCACTGACTGCCAAAATATTTGTTTTTGTCTCACTAACAATTTGCATAATCTCATTTAATATACCAGGTCGATCAAAGGCTGATACTTCGATATCGACTGGATATTCTTTTTTCTCAGGAATGACACCATGCTCCCATTCCACTTCAATTAAGCGCTCCTGCTCATCCTCTATTTGAATATTTGGACAGTCCTCACGATGGACAGAAACACCTCTACCCTTCGTAATAAAGCCTACAATATCATCACCAGGAACAGGTGTACAGCAACGAGAAAGTCGAATAAGCATATTGTCAATGCCCTTTACAATAACACCGGATTCCGTCCGTTTTTGTGGAATTGGATTTTTCATTTTTTGTTCGATTTTCTCTAAAGCTTCTTCCTGCTCACGCTCTTTACGACGTTTTTCTGCTAAACGATTTACTATCTGCTGCGCTGTAATGCCACTCACGCCAACTGCCGCATACAAATCTTCTTCATTTGTATAGTTAAATTTATCGCATACACGTTTGAGGTTTTCAGAAGACATTGTTTCCTTTAAATCGAAATCCTGCGCACGGATTTCTTTTTCAATCATTTCTTTACCTTTGATAATATTTTCTTCACGTAGATGTCGCTTAAAGAATTGCTTAATCTTATTTTTCGCCTGAGAGGATTGTGCTATTTTTAGCCAATCGCGACTCGGACCAAAGGACTGTTTAGAAGTTAAAATTTCAATGATATCACCTGTTTTTAATGGTGTATCAAGCGGCACCATTTTCCCATTGATTTTCGCCCCAATCGTACGATTTCCGACTTCTGAATGGACACGATAAGCAAAATCAATAGGAACAGAACCTGCTGGCAATTCAATAACATCGCCTTCAGGTGTAAATACATAAACCATATCAGAAAATAAATCAAATTTTAAGGATTCCATAAATTCTTCTGCGTTGGAAGATTCATTTTGGAACTCTAAAATTTCGCGGAACCATGTTAATTTTTGATCGACATTCTGCTTTTGATGATCGACGTTTTTGCCTTCTTTATACGCCCAGTGTGCTGCAATCCCGTACTCTGCAATTTTGTGCATTTCCTTCGTGCGAATCTGTACCTCCAATGGATCACCATAAGGTCCAATAACGGTCGTGTGCAGGGACTGGTACAGGTTTTGTTTTGGCATAGCAATGTAGTCTTTAAAGCGCCCTGGCATTGGTTTCCAGAGTGTATGCACAATCCCTAATACGGCATAGCAATCTTTAATACTATCGACAAGAACACGAATGGCTAATAAATCATAAATTTCATTAAACTGTTTCTTTTGTAGCACCATTTTTCGATAGATACTGTAAATATGTTTTGGTCGACCATAGACATCTGCGTCAATTTCAACCTCATTCAGTTGTGATTTCATCTCAGCCATCACATTTTCTAAATAAGCTTCACGTTCATCACGTTTTTTCTTCATCAGACTGACAATACGATAATATTGCTGTGGGTTTAAATAGCGCAGTGCTGTATCTTCAAGCTCCCATTTTACAGTCGATATTCCAAGACGATGAGCAAGTGGTGCAAAAATCTCTAGCGTCTCTTTTGAAATACGTCGTTGCTTTTCAGCAGGTAAATGCTTTAACGTACGCATATTATGAAGACGGTCTGCTAGCTTAATGAGGATGACACGGATATCCTGTGCCATAGCCACAAACATTTTCCGATGATTTTCAGCCTGCTGCGCCTCTTTTGATAAATATTTAATTTTCCCTAGTTTGGTAACACCATCAACAAGCACAGCTACCTCTTCGCCAAATTCACGTACCAAATCATCCCGCGTAAAATCCGTATCTTCGACAACATCATGTAAAAAACCTGCCGCTACAGTTTCTGGGTCCATTTGTAATTCAGCTAAAATACCTGCTACTTGTACTGGGTGAATAATATACGGTTCACCAGAGCTACGGAATTGCTCAATATGGGCATCCCTTGCTAATTCATATGCTTTTTTCACGAATGCGACATTTTCATCATTCATGTAGGATTTGACTAACTCAAAAACGTCCTCAGGAGTCAAAATTTGCTCTTTCGCCATAACATGTCCACCTTGCTCGTCAAATTTTTCAGATTAGATATAAACTTAATTGTATAAAATATTGTAGCCTATTGTAAAGAGACTGTATCATTTAGTTTAGTTAATCTCGTGAACAGTTCGAAAAATGGAAAAAATATTCTTCTTTTTAATAAAAAAGACCCTCTGCGACTTCACGTCACAAAGAGTCCTTGTTTCGACAAATGGATTAATGTAATTGATTATAAGCTACAGCAATTTTCGCGCCGACTACTGCATTGTTTTTCACTAATGCAATATTGGCATCAAGACTTTTACCTTCTGTTAATTCTTTCACTTTGCCAAGTAAGAATGGTGTAACGTTTTTACCTTGAATGCCATTCTCTTCCGCTTCAACTAAAGCTTTTTCAATAATGTTTGTAATAAATGTATGCTCTAATGCTTCCGCCTCAGGAATTGGATTTGCAATGACTGCGCCACCTTTTAAGCCTAATTGCCATTTCGCAGATAGCATTGCTGCAATTTCCTCAGGTGTATCCAATTGGAAGTTTACATCGAAACCACTTTGACGTGTGTAGAATGCTGGTAATTCATCCGTACCATAACCAACCACTGGCACACCTTTTGTTTCAAGATATTCTAGTGTAAGACCGATATCTAAAATTGATTTTGCGCCCGCACAGATAACGGCAACATTTGTTTGTGCTAATTCTTCTAAGTCAGCAGAGATATCCATTGTTGTTTCAGCACCGCGGTGTACACCACCAATTCCGCCTGTTACAAAGATTTCAATACCTGCAAGCTCTGCACAGATCATTGTCGCTGCAACTGTTGTAGCACCTAATTTTTTCGTTGCTAGTAAGAAACCTAAGTCACGACGTGAAGCTTTCGCAACACCTTGAGCATTACCGAACATTTCTAGTTCTTCATCTGATAGACCGATTTTAATTTTTCCATCAATTAATGCAATGGTTGCAGGGACTGCACCATTATCGCGAATAATTTGCTCAACTTCACGCGCAGTTTGCACGTTTTGTGGGTATGGCATACCGTGTGAAATAATTGTTGATTCTAATGCAACGATTGGTAGACCTTTTGCTTGTCCTGCTTTTACTTCTTCTGATAATACGATGAATTCTTTCATGTTGTTATTCCTCCATTTCATTTTTCAACAAATCTACTGATAATTCAGGTCTTACTGTATAAGGAGATGCCAATGTATTTTTTGCATTGGTTAATCCAGCATCAATACATGTCTCAAAAGATTGTCCAGTCAACCAACTGTGAATGACAGCGCTGACAAAGGCATCTCCTGCTCCTGTTACATCTTCAATTTTGTCAATCACTTTGGCAGCAAATTGATGAGGCGCAATCGTTGTAGATGCTGCATAAACGCCCTTACTGCCAGCCGTGATGATGACATGTTCAGCACCTAGTTGTAGAAGCTGTTGTAATGCTTTTTCATAATGGGTAGCGTTTTCAATTTTATGTCCAACAATCGTTTCCGCTTCATCTGTGTTACAAATAAACCAAGTTACGCCTTGTAATGTTTCAGGTAGTCGATTCATTTTTGGCGAAGATACCGGCACAATGACAAGTGGAATAGCACGAGCAATGGCTACTTGCTGGATATACGCCACTGTTTCTTTTGGACAGTTTAAATCCAAAATAAAACATCCCGCGTTCACTAGCATTGTTTCATGTTTTTTCAACAAGCTAGGTAACAGAAGGTCATAAACCTCCATATTCGCTACAGCTAGTGCTAGCTCACCTTGTTCATCCATTATGGCAGTATAAGAACCCGTAGAAGCCTCTGCTAGCTGCTCTACATAACGTAGATTCATAAAGGATTCCGAAGCTTCTTGGATCACTTGCCAATCAGCATCTTTCCCTGCCGTTGTTAGTAACGTCACTTGGTGGTTTAATCTGCCTAAGTTTTCAGCAATATTTCGACCAACACCACCTACACTAAAGGAAGAACTGGCAGGGTTAGATGTTCCAAATTGAACATTGCCCTTTACATGGAATTTGCGGTCTAAATTAGCTCCACCGATGCAAATAATTTCATTTTCCTCGGGTAAAATATAAGCACGACCTACAATTTTTCCTTGCTTCGTTAAACTAGACACTAAATTAGCAAGCACGGGACGTGACAGATTCATTGTATCTGCCATTTCTTGCTGAGACATAAACGGATTCTGGCGAATTAAAGCAAGCACCGCCTGTTCTCTTTCATTCATAGCATCACCTTTTATTATATTTGTTTATATTATAAACTTTTGTTTGTATTATGTCAAAAGATTCTTTATTAAAAAAGTTGAACCTCATCATACCGAGGTTCAACTTTTATTTGTTTATGCTTGCTGGGGTGTTTGCTTTTTAACAATGATGACGAATAAACTGGCCATAGCACAAAACATCCCTGCAAGGAAAAAAGCCCACGTATAGGAATTAAAAAATTTATAAATCAACCCTCCACCATACGCAGCAACCGCCGCTCCTGCTTGATGGGAGGCGAATATCCAGCCGTAGATAATACTACTTTTATGCATACCAAAAATTTGTCGTGTCATACTGATGGTTGGTGGCACAGTAGCAATCCAATCTAGTCCATAAAAGATGGTGAAAATCGTTAGTAAAACAAAAGACCCTTGCGCGAGTGCATAAGGAAGTAATAAAAGAGAAGCGCCTCTTAACATGTAATACCAAAACAACAACCAACGATTGTCGAAGCGATCAGATAACCAGCCAGAGGCAGTCGTGCCTAATAAATTAAAAACGCCCATAAAGGAAAGAAGTGATGCAGCGGTAACTAAAGGAACACCAAAGCTAATACAATAAGAGACAAAATGAGTACCAATTAATCCGCTTGTCGATAGACCACAAATAAAAAAGCTGCCTGCTAGTAACCAAAACGCTTTAACCTTAATCGCCTCTAATAAACCATAAAAAGCCATGCTTATTGGATTCTTTTTTTGCTGTATTAGATGTTCTTCTATAGTCTCTTCTTGTCCATAAGGTGTCAAACCAATATCCTGGGGCTTATTTTTAATAAAAATAGCAATCATGAAGAACATTATTGTACTAAGGAGTAGCATGAATGCGATAGCCCATCGCCAAGAATAGTGTTCGATGATGATAGCTAGCACTGGCAGTAAAATTAACTGACCCGTGGCTGTACTTGCCGTTAAAATACCAACTGCTAACCCTCTGCGTTTTACAAACCAATGATTCGCAACATATGGACTAAGCACCGTTAAAAATAGACTCGCTCCAAGACCAATAATGCCTCCCCAAATAACGATTAACTGCCAAGATTGACTCATCAAAAATGTTAAAGTCATTCCTACTACTAAAGTGGCCATGGCGCTGAGCATCATTTTCTTTAAGCCAATGACTTCAAGTAGTGCAGCCATAAATGGTCCAGATATGCCATATAAAAACAAACTTACAGCGAAAGCTAAAGCAATGGTTGAACGATCCCAGTGAAATTCTTTTTCAAGGGGATCGATAAACACACCAGATGATGACATCGTAATCCCTGCGACAATAATCGAGAAAAATGTGACGATCAAAATAAACCAACTATAATGAACACGCTTCACCCTAACACCTTCTTTTCTTATGATAGACCGCAAAACATGTATATACATGTTTAAGTCTATTCATTTCATTTATATGTATATACATGTATAATGATAGTAATCGTTCATAAAGCTGTCAAGAAGTAATTTCTAGTTTTTGGGTGTATACTAATCATAAGTAGAATCCCTTCAAAGGAGTACTGTCGATGAAGAATCAACTTAAAAATATTGATTATACACAAATATGTGTTTGTGCAAACCTTAGAAAGAAAACAAGGGTTGTCACGCAATTATATGATAAGCTGCTACAGCCTACTGGTTTAAAAGTTACACAATATTCGATGCTTGCACATATCGACCTTCAACAAGCTGTGTCAATCAGCCGTTTAGGTGAAATATTACAACTCGATCAAACCACTGTAACACGTAATATTAATCTATTAAAGCAACATGGCTATGTTGAATTAAAGCGAGATACAAATGATGCTCGCACAAAAAAAATTACGCTCACTGAGGAAGGCTTAGAAAAGCTACATGAAGCCGCACCTATCTGGCAAGGAATTCAAGATAGAATCATCGAGGATATTGGAACCGAAAAATACGCAGATTTCTACGATACCTTGCGAACAATGCAAAAAATTATTCAAGCATATGACGAAGTATAAAAAAAGCGCCCACAGTGTAGGGCGCTTTTTCAATGCTCTTAATATTGAATAAGTGTTTTAATATTTAAATCACCAAGCTTCTCGCGACCATTTAATTCTAAAAGTTCGATTAGGAATGCGCAGCCGACTACCTGACCACCTAATTGTTCCACTAAACGCACTGTTGCTTCAACTGTTCCCCCAGTAGCTAGTAAATCATCACAGATTAACACCTTTTGACCAGGCTTAATCGCATCGTGATGCATTGTTAATGTATCTTTTCCATACTCTAGACCATAGTCCGCACTAATCACCTCACGTGGTAATTTACCTGGTTTACGAACAGGTGCAAAGCCAATTTCAAGTGCATAGGCAACTGGGCAACCGATAATAAACCCACGAGCTTCAGGGCCAACCACAATTTCAGCTCCCACTTCTTTTGCATATTCTACAATTTGATCTGTTGCATATTTGTAAGCAGATCCATTATCCATAATTGTCGTAATATCTCTAAAAGTAATGCCTTCTTTTGGCCAGTTTTCAACCGTTGTAACATATTGCTTTAAATCCATGTTCTTGCTCCTCCTACGAAACGTTATACGTCCGTTTATGTTAATCGTTCATCAAACCATTGTTTTAATTCTATATAAGGAGCATAGACAAGCTTTTGCTCCATTTCAATCTGTTCTGAACGTTGTTTGTAAGACGGTGCCTCTGTTAGTGCTTGTTTTGGGGCATTCACGTTGACAGTCGTCAGTCCACTCTCCATTTTAACAAAATCAAGCTCAAAAAACACCTGTGTCATAAATTTTAATGTTTCTAATGGCCAGCCCGTATGCTTCGCTAAATCCGCAATATGCATATCAAGTGGAAAGGCTGGTCGATTTTTCAAGAATTTATAATACCAAGTAAATTGTTCACGAGTAGGTAAACCGCTAAAGTATTGCGAATCGGGCATATAAAAATGTGCATAAATACGTGAAGGTGTTGTCTTCTGTAAAACGTCTTCTAGCTTTTGAACATGGTGTGGCAAGTCTAAGAGCACGATGTAAACACTTTGTTCAATATTTGAAAGGGCTGGGTCAACCAATGTAATAGGTACACCAATTAATGATTGATAATAGGTCATCGTTTCTGGACGAAAGGCGATAAACTGTGCCTCGTCCTTCGGTACCGTATTCAACCATCGAGCTGTTTGGCGGATACCACGAATATCAAATAGTTGCCATTCTGTTGTTTGGACATCCTCGATCATAAATTGAGCTTTTTTACGTCCTTGCCATTCGTTAATTTGCAAATCGCCTATAAAGGAAACTTTGATGCCATACGTTAATTCATCATGTAAATGCCCTTTATTAAAACCAACACTATCCAATTTGTCATAGCCGTTTGTTATTTCCATTTTAATATGATTCTCGGCCGCTCCAATTTTACGCATGGAGGCGATTTCTACATCCTCAAGTACATAAACAGGCTTCGGGAAATCTGTGCCGAATGGTCCTAATGTTGAAATTTCCTCAATAGCATCTGCTGAAATTTCGTCAATACTGAGCGGAATATCAATATGCACGATCGGTGTTAATTGCTCCTCTGTTAAGCAGGCTCTAGCCTGCGCATCCAAGCGCGTACGTAGTTCATCCACATGCTCTAATGATAAGGTCATACCTGCAGCCATAGGATGTCCACCAAAATGCGGTAAAATATCTCGATTTTTAGCTAGCTCGTTATATAGATGGAATCCTTCAATGCTTCGAGCAGAGCCTTTTGCTGTGCCCTTTTCGGGATCGAGTGACAGCACAATCGTTGGACGATAATACAGTTCAACGAGACGTGAGGCTACAATTCCCACAACACCTGCATTCCAGCCCTCGCCAGCAACAACAAGAACTAAGGAATTGCCGACTTTTTCATCTGCTTCAATCAGTGCAATGGCTTCATCCGTAATACTTTTCACAATATCTTTGCGCTCGGTATTGCAGACATTTAACTGTTTTGCCAATGCGGTTGCTTTAGCATTATCCTCTGCCATTAATAATTCCACGCCAGGAGCCGCTTCACCAAGTCGACCAACGGCATTTAATCGCGGCCCAAAATAAAAGCCAATCGTTTCTTCCGTAATTTTTGTCTGCTCTGTACTGGCTATGTCACACATCGCTTGTACCCATGGGCTAAGAGAACGGCGCATTTCCTGTATACCTCGCTTCACGAGATAACGATTTTCGTCCACCAAAGGGACTAAATCTGCTACAGTACCAATCGCCACAAATTCAATTAAATGGCTTGGTAGTTCACCATATAGAGCATGTGCCAGCTTAAAGGCAACCCCTACTCCCGCTAGCTCGCCAAACGGATATTGTCCTTCTGGTATTCGAGGATGAAGAATAATATCTGCTGGCGGTAGCTCCTCACCTGGCTCATGGTGATCTGTCACAATGACACCCATGCCAAGCTCCTTCGCTACTCGAATAGGCTCGATACCAGATATCCCATTATCCACTGTAATGATTAGCTGTACACCCTCTTCATAGGCCTCCCGAAATAGGGCTTCATGTGGACCATAACCATGGATAAAACGATTCGGAATTTTAAAGGAGACGTCCGCTCCTAGATCTAGTAAAACATGTAACATAACGGTTGTGCTTGTCACACCATCTGCATCATAATCACCATACACTAAAATTTTCTCACCATTATCTAGTGCTTGTTCAATTCGTGCCACTGCTTCAGCCATACCATGCATAAGAAATGGGTCATGGATATTTGCCTCAGTCATATTTAATAAGCTTTCTGCGTCAGCTGTTGTTTCGCAGCCTCGTGCTGCTAAAATTTTTGCTGCAATCGCAGAAAGTTGTAAGTCATTTTGTAATGCTTGTACAAGTGTTGCGTCTGGACGCTCCACCTGCCATCTTTTTTTCGATAGAATCATCTTCTCACTTCCTTACGAAAGCTATTATACCGAATTTCTATAGGTTACGCACTATCCGTCAGATTGATAGTTTTATCCATTACTTTTTAATATCTATCCGTCACTTTTCCATATCTATCCGCCAATTACAGCATTCTATCCACATCATTACAAAAAAAGCCTACTCTATCTAAAGAGTAGACTTCTCTAACATACCTTTTGAAGCGGCTACCAATGCTTCCACTGTTGCCAAATCCCCTTCATGCAATGCTGTAACAATGGCACTACCGACAATCACGCCATCTCCCAAAGCCCCCATCTTTTTCACTTGCTCGGGTGTTGATATGCCAAAGCCTGCAAGCACAGGAATTGGACTTGCTTGACGTAGGCTTGCAAAATGCTGTTCTAAATTATCGGCAAAACGCGACCTTGCGCCTGTAATGCCATTGACGGTCACTGCATAAACAAAGCCCTGACTTGCTAAAGCAATACGAGCGATTCGCTCAGGTGGGCTTGTTAATGAGACGAGTTGGACAACATCGATGCCATATGGATTTAATGCCTCACGTAACAACTCACTTTCTTCCAATGGGACATCTGGTACAATTAATCCCTTCACTCCCCCAGCTACACAGGCTTGCGCAAAGGCCTCTAAGCCATACGCTAATACTGGATTGAAATAAGTCATGACTACGAGAGGCACTGTTATTTCATCTTTAAATGACGCAAGTGTTTGCAATACGTTTCTTAATGTCACTCCGGCTGCAAGTGCTCGTTCTCCTGCTCGTTCAATCGTTGGACCATCTGCGACAGGATCTGTAAAAGGAATCCCTACTTCAATAGCTGTTACCTCTAATTGCTGCAGTTTTAAAATAGTCGGCTTAATGGTCTCTAGCCCTCCATCACCTGCCATGATATAAGGTATAAAAGCTTTATGTCCTGCAACCTTTGCTTGTTCGATCGCTTGTTGTAAAGTCGTCATTTAACATCCCCTCCTAGTGCTGCTCGAACTGTGTGGACATCTTTATCTCCTCGACCAGATAAACACACCACAATAATTTGATCTTTTGTCATAGTCTTTGCAAGTTTTGCTGTGTAAGCAATGGCATGGGAACTTTCAAGCGCAGGTAGTATCCCCTCAGTTCGGCTTAATAATTGTAAGGCTTCCAGTGCTTCAGCATCTGTGATGGAGTCAAATTGTGCTCGACCAATATCATGTAAATAACAATGCTCTGGCCCTTTCCCTGGATAATCTAACCCAGCCGAAATAGAATGAGCTTCTTGGACAAAGCCGTTTTCGTCCTGTAATAAATACATGTAGGCGCCATGCAATACACCTAATTGTCCACCTGCGATGGCCGCTGCATGCTTCCCAGTTTCAAGACCACTTCCTGCCGCCTCCACACCGTATAAGGCAACTGATTCATCATCAACAAATGGATGAAACATACCGATTGCATTACTCCCGCCTCCAATACAGGCAACAACTGCATCTGGTAAACGACCCTCTTTTTGCATGATTTGCTTTCTTGTTTCTACCCCGATGACACGCTGAAAGTCTCGGACAATTTTCGGGAATGGATGTGGACCTAAGGCAGAGCCTAAAATATAATGGGTGTCCTCAACATTTGTCACCCAATAGCGTAGTGCAGCATTCACAGCATCCTTTAATGTTTTAGAACCACTTTCCACCGATTGAACTTTTGTGCCAAGCAGCTCCATACGAAAGACATTTAACTGCTGACGTTTGATATCTTCTGCACCCATAAAAACAACACATTCAAGATTTAATAATGCACATGCAGTAGCCGTTGCTACACCATGCTGACCAGCTCCTGTTTCAGCAACAATTTTCTTTTTGCCCATGCGTTTGGCTAGAAGTGCTTGCCCAATCGCATTATTAATTTTATGTGCACCTGTATGGTTTAAATCTTCGCGCTTTAAATAAATCTTTGCTCCATCTAGTGCCTTTGTTAAATTTTCTGCGTAATAGAGCGGTGTTTCACGTCCAACATACTCCTCTAAATAATAGGACAGCTCCTCTGTAAATACTGGATCTTTTAATGCTTCGTCATAGGCAATTTCTAATTCTAGCAAAGCTGTCATTAATGTTTCTGGCACAAATCGTCCGCCAAATTGCCCAAAACGTCCTTCCTTTGTCGGTACACTATTTGCTATTGATATTCCCATCATCTGCTCCCCCTCTTTACTGCCTGTAAAAATGCTTGTATTTTGGTAGAATCCTTGATTCCATCTGTTTCCACACCACTCGATACATCCACCATAAAAGGACCTACATCTGTAATAGCTGCTTCAATATTGTCTACATTGAGACCACCCGCTAATAGTAACTTTTCTTTCGGAATACCTACTTGCTCAAGCAGTGTCCAATCAAAAGTGTGACCACTCCCGCCTTTAAACTCTGTACCAGGCGCGTCGAATAAATAATAATCTACCTGATAGTTAGCAGCCGCTTGAACATCCTCTTGTCCTCGTATCGACAATGCCTTGATGGCAGGATAGCCTTGCTCCTGAATAAATGCTGGCGTTTCCTCCCCATGATATTGCACATAATCTAAAGGTACTCGCTCTACCGCTTCCTTTAATTCAGCTGGCGTTGGATTGACAAAGACACCTATTTTCAAAATGCCTTGTGGTACATGCTTCGCTAACTGTTGGGCTTGCTCAATGGATACACGACGTTTACTCGGTGCAAAAACAAAACCTATAGCATCTGCACCAGCATGAATCGCTGTTTTGACATGTGCTTGTTCCTGTAATCCACAAATTTTGACCTTTGTCATACTGATGCCCCCTCCTTACTTACCTGCAATTGGCGTAGTGCTTGCCCCGCATCCCCACTCCGCATTAATGCTTCACCTACAAGGACACCACTAGCCCCCATCAAGGCTACTTGCTTCGCATCTTCTTCTGACCATATACCGCTCTCACTAATTAATACTCGCTCCTCATCAAATGGAAACACATCGGCAATTTCTCTTGTGCGCTCTAGGCTTACTTCAAAGGTACGTAAATCTCGATTATTCACGCCAATTAACTTTGCATCTACTGCAAGTGCACGTTCAAGCTCCACACGATCGTGTACTTCCACTAAAACTTCTAGGCCTAAGCCCGTTGCATAGCTATATAAATCACGTAAGGCATCGTCTGTTAAAGCCGCTACAATTAATAAAATAATGGATGCACCTGCTGCCTTCGCAAATCGAATTTGCACCCGATCAATCATAAAATCCTTACAAAGAAGAGGCGTATCGACTGCACGAGCAACTGCTGCTAAATCTTCAAAGGAGCCTTTAAAAAACTCCTTGTCTGTTAAGACTGAAATAGCTGCTACTCCTGCTTGTGCATAGACTTGTGCTTGAGCAACTGGGTCTGCACCACCAGCAATTAATCCCTTGGAAGGTGAGGCACGCTTCATTTCAGCAATGACTTGTAGTGTATGGGCTTGACGCAATGTCTCAACTAATGATGGACGTGGCGTTTCAGTAAAATTTGCTAAAGGATCTGGCTGCTCTAATAAAGCGCCTACCTCGATCTTCTTTTGCTGTAAAATTTTATTGAGTATATTCATTACCCTACCTCCACTTCTTTAATTTGCTTGCTATAGGTAACAACCGCTTCTAATTTTTGTCGTGCTCGCCCACTAAAAATACTTTCCTTTGCCATGGCTACACCTTCTTTAATGGTTTCTGCTTGACCATACCCAAATAAGCCGATACCAGCATTTAATACTACTGTATCTAAATAAGGACTCTGCTCCCCAGCCAATATTTTTTGTATAATCACTGCATTTTCATCTGCATTGCCACCACGGATGGACTCTAAAGGTGCCGTTTGAAGACCAATATCTTCGGCAGTTAGGGAAAAGGGAATTAGATCCCCTTTATCTACTAAAACCAATGTATTTTGCCCTGCTAATGAAGCCTCGTCTAAGCCTTGTGGTCCAGAAACGACAATGGCCCGCTCACGTCCAAGCATTTGTAAGACTGAGGCATATTCCATAACAAAATTAGGTCGATTAATGCCCGTAAATTGTGTGGACAATGGGACTGGATTTGTTAAAGGGCCAACAAGATTAAAGATCGTTGGTTTACCTAATGAACGGCGAACTTCACCAATTCTTTTTAATTTCGGATGGACATTCGGTGCGTAAATAAAAGCGATTCCCTCTCTCTCTAGCAAATCGACTGTTTGTGGGATGGTAATTGCTGTATGAATACCTAGTGCCTCTAACACATCTGAGCTACCAGAGGAGGAAGAGATTTTACGGTTCCCATGCTTGGCAATTTTGACACCCGCTCCAGCTAACACGAAAGCAGAAGCTGTACTAATGTTAAAGGTATGAAGACCATCTCCCCCTGTACCGCAATTATCCATATAGTGATCTTCCTTTACGGTTACATCGAGAGCAAAAGATCGCATAATGGTTGCTAATGCGGCTACTTCATGTGCAGTTTCTCCCTTCGCAGATAAAGCTGTTAAAAAGCTGGCCATTTCTTCTTTAGGTGTGTCATCCTGAAACAACCATTGGGCTACCTGCAACATTTCTTCGTATATGAGATGTGTTCCCTGCAGTACTTTCTGTTGTAATTGTTCCATTAGTTTCGCCCTCCATTGTTCACCAGTAACTGTAAAAATGCCTGTTCTTCCGCTTGCACTTTTTGTAAAACGTTTTGCACATTTGTATACTTCGTCATAGTTATTGTTGATTGCATATGCATGGTATCCTGTTTAATCACAATAGATTGCCCTGTTAAGGCAAAATCCAAATGACCATTAAACCCAATAAAGCCAAGAGCACCAAAATTACCAGCTGTATGCGCAAACTCCGTAGCTGAACTTGGTGATATAGTTGCAGCTAAAACATCAAGGGCATGCAACATTGGTAAAAGCTTTCCTTCAATCCTAGATGTCATATGTAGTGCCTTTTTTGACCTCTGGATACGCATAGCCTCCATGACCTGAACAGAATCCGGGAAACAAACCGACTGTAATTCTTGCTGAACAGTACTAACAAGAAGTGCATGCGATTGTCTAATGCTCGCATGGTTGTATAATTGGCGTTCATTTTCTAAATCTTCATTTTTTGTTTCCCCTCGTGGGCATGTTCCCTCTGTAGGCGTCGCAATAACTCTTTCACCTTTTACTCGGATTAGACTTTCAGGAGAAGTACCTAACACAACATGATCCTCAAATTCTACATAATACAGATAAGCTGCAGGCTTTTTTTTGCGCAGCTGTCTATACAAAGCCAACGTATCACCTTGAAAGTTGGCTACATCACGCTTCGGCAGAACTACTCTTGTTATGTCATCATGTAAATTGGCTTGCATTGTCTGTAAAACCGTTGCAAATGACTCATTTGTTGTAGCATCAAGCGGTTGATAACGATAAGATGCTTCGTCACTGATCTGCCCATTTACTATTTGTTGAGCTAATTCTTCCAAATCAGGTTGTTGTTTTTCTGCATCAATATTTGTATGAATCAATGTCACTTCATCTGTTTGATGATCGAATACAATGATTGTTTCATACACATGAAAATGAGCATCAGGCAATTCTATTTTCTTGTCTACGAACATCGTTGTGCCACCAAAACCTATATATCCGACAGCACCACCTGAAAATGGAAATTGTGTCGTATTGGAGATACGTGGCATGAGTCGTTTAAGAAGGACAAAGAGCTCACCTTTATGCATATATGTTTTCCCTGTTTTATAGGAAACCTCTTGGATTTCTTCGCCCACTCCTTTATATGTTTTTCGTGGATTGGCACCAATAAATGAATACCTTCCTGCTCCTTCATGTTGAGCAGAACTTTCCAATAAAAATTTATGTTTTCCCTGTAAACGCCTGAAAATTAAAATAGGTGTTAAGGAATCGCCATTGATGGTTTTCATTTTTGTTCTTGAACTCGTTGTTTGCATAGCTATTTTGCTCCTTTTTACAAAGATTCCTTTAGCTAATGTTTAGACGAATGCTGAATGAAAATAAAAAAGCCCTCTGCAAAAAGGATTATTCCTAATTGCAGAGGACGATTATGACCGCGTTGCCACCTCATATTAGAGCATATGCTCTCACTTTTGTGCTTTTCATCATAGGTATGTTAAACCACACCTTGAAAGCACCCCTATAACGTGGGGAATCACGTTCGCTTTTTATAAGCGACTCTCATAAGTCCATTCACATAAGCTGTAAATCAGTTTACACCATCCACTGACTCTCTTTATTACACACTTATGCTACTACTCTTATTCAACAATTTCTCAGCTATTCTCATCTAAACTCAGCTCATCTGTTCTTTGGCTGACCTCGCTCCCGAGACCTTCTACCTTGACCGAACAAAAAGTTAGCCTTAATTCTATGCCAATCCAATACTATTGTCAATCAATTCTGACGAAAAAAATTTAAATACCTATTTTATCAGAACAATCAAAAGTAGGTATATTATCCTTCTATAAAAATTTATTAGAGAAGAAGATTTCCTACTATTGAAAATCCCTTGAGTATTGACCATGTAAATATATCAAGTTATAGTAATTTCAGAGCATCAATTTTTTCCATATAATAAAAGAAAGTAGGAAGTTTATGTCCGTTCGCAAAAAATTAAATCTAGGATTCATTTCCTTAACCTGTTTACTTCTTATCTCAAGCATCGTATCATTTATTCAATTTAAAACAACACAGAATGATTTAGAAGAAGTATTGAAGCATCGTATGGTGCAAATCCAATTAACGGATAAAATACAACAACAACTTGCGTCTCAAGGCTTATTTTTACGCTCCTATATTTTAAATAATCAGGATGAAACAGCTAAGGCCAATTTAGAGCGCTATGAAAAGTTGTTACCTGAAACAGTGAATGAACTTTCTACTATTGTTCGATCAGATTATACAAAAAATATTATGCAGCAAATCACAGAATTGCAAAAAGAGTTACTATCAAATTCACAGAAAGCTTTGCAAGCGTTTAATAGTGGCGATACAGATTTAGCGCTCTCTATTGTTAACCATGATGTTACACAATACAATAAGGACATATTCAAGTTAACAACCGATTTATTAGCTTATCACGATGAACAGCTTCAAAAGGTGGATCAATCTATTAATCATACCGTTTCACGTGCTATTGTCATTGCTATGAGCCTTCTAATTGCTAGTATCATAATCGGTTTATATTTTATGTATTTTGTCAAAAACTCCATTGTCCTGCCACTACGGAAAGCCATTGGAGCAGCAGATACATTAGCACAAGGTGATTTAACGATCACTGAGCTTGACCATCAATCAAAAGATGAAATCGGCACACTTGCAAATGCAGTCAATACATTAAAACAAAATCTAGCTGGCCTAATGACTAACATACAAGATAGCGCATCCCATTTATCAGCTGTCTCAGAAGAGCTTTCTGCTAGTACAGAAGAAGTAACCACAACCTCTGATGATATTGCTCAAAGACTTCAAGAAAACGTAACACATGTCACTTCTTCTGCTAGTGCCTCTCAGCAAAGTGCTGTGGCAATGGATGAAACAGCATCAGGAGTTCAACGTATTGCGGAGGCGACCCAAAGTCTTCACCACAATGCAGAAAATCTAACTCAGCTTGCCCTCACAGGCGGAGCAACCATTACAACAGCAAAAGAACAGATGGATATGATTGCACGAGCAACTTCTGACATTGCAACCTTAACGCAAAAACTAAGTAAGCAATCAGAAGAAATCGGACAAATTACAACAGTGATTACAGCTATCTCAGAACAAACAAATTTACTGGCACTGAATGCTGCCATTGAAGCAGCGAGAGCTGGAGAACATGGGAAAGGCTTTGCAGTAGTAGCAGATGAGGTACGTAAACTTGCTGAGGAATCGAATCAATCTGCCAATCAAATCGTTGCTATTACGAAAGAAATCCTAACAGATACACGAAATGTTGCTGCTTCTGTCGACAATGGTTTAGCTTCTGTACAGGATGGCGTAGCCAAAATTCATGAGGCTGGAGATGCTTTCTATTCCATCACCTCTGCGGTTGCAGCATTCACAGAGCAAATTGAAGAAATTTCTGCTACATCTGAAGAAATCTCTGCCAGTGCTGAGCAGGTTGCAGCCTCTGTCACGGAAATTGCCAATGTCTCTAATCAATCAGCAACTAATTCTCAAATGATTGCAGAATCTGTTGACGAGCAAGTTGCAACAATGCAGCAAGTAAATGCTGTTGCAGAAGAATTAAGTGAAAATGCGCAACAGCTACAAGGCTTCATTCAGCAATTTAAATTATAAATACTATACGAAAAATCTGCTGCTTTTTATAAAAGTTAGCAGATTTTTTGCATACAAAAAAGCAGGGAATAGAAAACCATTCGTTTTCCATTCTCTGCTCACTATATTATACAGTAGGTTCGTCTGTACCCCATTGTTTTTTCTCTTTTTTGCGTAGCTGTCCATCTGATTTTTTCATCTCACGAATTTTTAATGAATACCAGATTTGAGCTGCGATACAGATTGAAGAATACATACCTGTAATTAAACCAATCAATAACGCGATAGAGAAGTTTTGAATAGACGGTGCACCAAAAATTAATAGGGCTATTACAACGATAATAACAGTTAATACTGTATTAACCGAACGTCCCATTGTTTGGCGTAGCGATTTATTCACGATATTCGCCAATACTTCACGATCGTTAATTGTATCATAACGATCTAAGTTTTCACGCATACGGTCAAAGGTAACGATCGTATCATTGATGGAATAACCAACAATTGTTAACACAGCCGCAATAAACGTAATATCTACTTCTAAACGCATGAAGCTAAAGACAGCCACGATTAAGAATACATCATGCAATAATGAAACAATTGCACCAATACCCATGCGCCATTCAAAGCGAATTGCCACATAAATGATGATCCCTATTGCTGCAAGAGATAAAGCCTTAATCGCATTTTTTACAAGTTCCTTACCAACTGTAGGCGATACGGTACTTACAGCTGGTTCATGACCATATTTTTCGCCAGCTACTTTTTTAAATTCTAAAATTTCTGCTTGTGTAAGGTCCTCTTTATAGCGAATGACTGCTGTATTACTTTTCTCACCAGAGAGTATGATGTCTTCTGATGAAAAGTCAATGCTATCTAGATATTTGGATACTTCTTCTTTCGTTAATGTTTGGTCAGATTCAATTTGGACACGAGTACCGCTTGAGAAATCAATTCCTAGGTTTAGGCGGAAAATACCAATGACTACTAAACCAGCCACTAAAATGGCTAATGAGAATGTATAGAATTTCTTACGGTTGTGAACAAAATCAAATCGATCAAATTTCGTTGATAAATCTAATGCACCAATATTTTCATCCAGACTATGTTGTTTTGATTTTGCAATACCATACCATGCTGGATTATTGAAATAGCCACTGTTAACAAGTAGCCCTAATAGGACACGTGAACCCCAAACTGCTGTTAAGAAGCTCAATAAAATACTAATAATTAATGTTGTAGCAAATCCTTTAACAGAGCTTGTTCCCCATTGAAACAATACTGCTGCAGCTAATAAAGTTGTCAACTGTGCATCGATAATAGCTGATAAAGATTGTTTAGAACCAATTTGGAAAGCTTGTTTAGCAGAATAGCCTACTCGAAGCTCTTCACGAATACGTTCTGCCGCTAAAATATTGGCATCTACAGCCATCCCAATACCAAGCACAATGGCCGCAATACCTGGAAGCGTTAATACCGCATTAATCCAGTCAAAGACCACCAATACTAGGAATGTGAACACAGCCAGTGTAATGATGGAAATAAAGCCTGGTAAACGATAGTAGAATAGCATAAATATGAATATGATGACTACGCCGACTATCCCAGCAAAAATAGTGCTTTTCAATGCTGCGTCACCGAATTGAGCACCAACAGAAGTTGAATAAATTTCATCCAGCTTTACAGGTAATGCCCCAGCATTTAAAATATCAGCTAAATTTTTAGTTTCTTCAACAGAGAAATTACCGCTAATCATAACATCTGTTGTATTTAATGTTTGACTAACTGTTGCTGCAGATGCATAGCGAGGCTTTGCTTTTTGTGATTCCGCTTTATAGGAATCAACACCCTCTTCAAAGTCTAACCATACAACCAGTAAATTTTGGCCTGCAGGTTTCGCCGCAATTTTACTTGTTATATCAGCAAATTTTTTCGCATCTTTTAAAGTTAAGGATACAATCGGACGATTTTGTTGGTCAAAAGAGCCTTTAGCACCGTTTGCTTTCAAATCGTCTCCATCCAATAATAAATTATCATCAACATCACGGAATGTTAAATTCGCAGAAGTGGACAATAACTTACGTGCCGATTCCTGATCCTCAACACCAGCTAATTGCACGCGAATACGATTTTTGTCCTCAACCTGAATACTCGGTTCACTAACCCCCATCGTATTTACACGTTCACCAAGTGCAGTGGATGTCGCAGTGACAATTTCTGGTGTAATTTTTTGTCCTTCTTTTAATTCTTTTACCTCGTAAAGCACTTCAAACCCGCCCTGTAAGTCAAGACCAAGCTTGATGTCCTTTAAGACGCCGTTTACAGTCGTACTAATTCCTGCTGCAAAAAGCACTAGAATTAATAAGAATGCAACTATACGACTTTTTAGTTTCATCAATAAATCCTCCTCGAATTGGTGTAAGGGCTGTCCTTACACGCCAAACAAGTAACTAGCAATACCTTTTGAAACGTTTAATCCTCCTTTGCATCTAGAATCGTGTTACCTGTGCTTCAAAAAGGTTGCTTTACTTATTTCAATCGTTCATAACGCGCAAGTTTATCTTTGTATTATTAGGTACTAGTCTTCCAAATGTCAATCAAAGCATAGGAGACTTATGTAAGTAAGAACTTATTCAAAATAAAAAAAGCGCAACACACTTATTATGAAACAGGTTGCGCTTGGTGTCAATTCAACACATATAGGATTCTTTGAATTATTGTAAAATTTGACACAGCATTGATTACGTTCTGACTGGACCAAGCAGTAATTGTAACTCTTCTGTATTGACTTCTCCAAACCAATTATTACTTTGTAAAAACTCTACTTGATTAAATGAGACGATATCAGATGGCGATACCGAAAAAATGGTAGAAATGACTTCATGTAAACGTAGCTGTTCAACTTTCTTTTTACGCCATTTTTTTTCAATACAGTAGCGCCAAAGTTCTTCTGCCGTAATAGCATTGTATTGATAATGCTGGAACTCTGCTATCTTACTATCAATTGCCGGACGAATCTTTTCAAATAGTTGCTCATACTGCATACTCATTTTGAATCATCTCCAATCAAAGTCGTAACGTAAGACATGCTTGCATACAAATAGTGTAAATGAATTTTTGCGGCTTGAGAAGGGACGGATGGCATGAGTTCTTTTGTACGAGGTACATTATTTTTAATGTTTGTGATTTTTTTATCTAAACTTTTTGGCTTCTTTTATAGAATGCAATTTATGCGGATTGCTGGTGAAGAAGCTGTCGGCATTTATATGACCGTCTATCCAGCATTTATTTTCTTCATCTCACTCATTCAACTAGGACTACCTATCGCTGTGGCTAAAATAGTGGCTGAATTACTAGCAAAAAATAAACGTGAGAACATCTTTGGTGTCATGCGTACAGCCATTCTTTGGTCATTCATTGGCATGATCATTTTTATGCCACTCATTGCACTAACAATACCATATATTTCTACAACGCTATTACATAATGAACAGACAACATTTACACTATGGATTGCACTCTTTGCTGTACCAGTATCAGTTGGATCTGGCTTATTACGTGCTTATTTACAAGGTGTCGCTAAAATTACACCGACTGCATGGGCACAAATGATTGAACAAATTGTACGTATTAGCTTCATTACTTTAATGCTACCTTATGTAGCTAATTACAATAATGCTGCTGTTACAGCTGCTGCGGCAATGGGCATTACGCTTCTTGCTGAAGTTGTAGCATTCCTGTATTTATGGCTGCACTATATCGTCTCGAAAAAGAAATTACTGACACGAAAAACTAAAATTGAAGGGTATCCAGCATCACCAATGTTGCGTATTGCCCTTCCCTCTGCAGGTAGTAAGCTTTTTGGTTCTTTCACTTGGTTTTTAGAGCCGATTATCTTTTTAAAAGCTTTGACTGTTGCTGGTTTAACTGCATCTGCTGCTACTATTTTATATGGTGTCATTTCAGGTGTTTTGGTGCCATTACTGTTATTTCCTGCGTTTGTATCAACAGCCTTATCGATTGTGCTCATTCCAGCTGTGAGTGATGCCGTCGCTCGTCAGCACATCCCGCTACTACAGGAACGAATTTCGGTGTCCCTAAGATTATCTTCTTTAGTAGGTTGCTTTGCTGCTACGTATTTCTTTGTGCACGGAGATGAATTAGCCATGAAGCTTTTCCATTTAGAAGAAAATCGTGGGTACGTTAAAATTTTAGCACCTATTTTTTATTTTTATTATATTCAAAGCCCTCTACATTCCATCTTACAGGCGATTGGTGAGGCAAGAGCAGCCATGATGAACTCCATCTATGGTGGGCTAGGTAAACTATTTGTAATGTTTGTACTTGCCTCTCAACCAGGTATCCAGGAAAAAGGTGCTGTTGTAGCCATTGGCTTTGGTGTTTTACTGACGTCCTTCTTGCATATTGCAACAGTGAGACAACGAAAAAACCTGCGTGCAGGCTTTAGAATGTTTGTCGTACCTTATAGTTGCTTTATCGCCGTTTGCGTCGTACAGTATTTCCTCATCCCAATACTGTCACTACCATTTATTTTAAATAGTGGTGTCACATTATTTTTACTATTTACTTTTCTATTATTTACCAATCAGTTGCGTATTACGGATTTCCGCTACATCAAAAAATTGGCGAAGAAAGTTTAGGATTCCTTTAATTGGATATGCAACTTATTGTCTTCCCAAATACAAAAAAATACCGTTTCACTGTCAGTAATATTATTTTTTGCTAGCTCACCCATTAGCCATTCCACATCTTTATGCATGGTAAATAAATGTCTTTCTTGGATATCACCGTCGATAATCAATGGGTACACAAAAGCTTTTTCATCTTTTTTATAGACAGAAAGATTGCCTGAAGGCTCTAAATACGCAAAGGCTACATCTGTCACAGATGCGATTCCGTTTTCTCGTAATTGCTGACATAAATCATCTAAATTATAGCGGTGTTTTCTCATCTCACTCTCTAAAATAACACCGTTTTTTACTAATAAAGCAGGGTCACCATCCACTAAGTCACGTATTTTTTTGAACTTTAATGACAAAAAGGCACTTAATATTTGAATAAAGAGCAAAATAATGATAGGTAGTATCGCATTAAAGAGAGGATTTTTATAATCGTCTAGCGCGAAGGCTGCCACTTCCGCAATTAATACAAATACGACCAAATCGATGACTGATAATTCACCTACTTCTCGTTTGCCCATTAAACGGAAAACGATGATGATAAACACATATAAAAAACAAGTTCTAAAAATAATATGGTAATATTCTTCCATAGAAACACACCCCCCATACTATCAAGGTGACCTTACTTATTGTTTTTTATACAGTATTCAAGGAATAGTTCCTACTTGTTCGTACACACTAACAAAGAGCTAGATGCTTACCACTATAAACATGCAAACAAGGTGAGAACATGACAAGGAAAATAATTGTTTTCGTTTTTGTTTATATTCTTTTTCTTATTAAGCCTTATTCTATTTATGGATACCACGAACAGGAAATACCTATTCTTATGTACCATCATTTAGAGGAAAATATAAACAATAATACAGTTATTTCACCCGAAAACTTCGAAAATCAAATGAAATTACTTAAAATGGAAGGATATCATGCCATTTCTGCCCAGCAATTATATGATTACTTAAACGGCCAAACACCGTTACCTCAAAAGCCTGTATTAATTACCTTTGATGATGGCTATTTTAGCAATTATGAAAAAGCTTATCCGATATTAAAAAAATATGATATGCATGCGGAAATTTTCGTGATTGCAAGCCGAATCCTAGAGAATAGCGAAAACAATCACTATCCAAATGAATCAGCAAAGATGAGTTGGGATCAATTGAAGGAAATGAAGGATTATATTACAATCCAGAGTCATACTTGGGATTTACATTATAAATTACCTTCAGAAAACGGTAAACTAAATGGCGCAGTATTCGGCCCTAGTTTTGTGAATGGGCAGCTAGAAAGTCAGGATGCCTATGAAGAAAGAGTTAGAAATGATTTTATTCGCTCAAGAAAAATAATTAAAGAAAAATTAGGTTATGAGCCAATTGCTATAAGCTATCCTTATGGGATTTATTCACTCCCCACGATAAAAATAGCCAAAGAAGCTGGGTTTAAGATGGCCTTTGTTATACAAAATAAACATGTGAAAAAGGGCGATGCCATATTTACGTTAAGCAGAATCACTATTAATGGCAATGATACTGGTGAAGCCTTCATTCATAAATTAAAAGCTACACCTGCAAAAAACATATAAGCAGCATAGACGGCACTAACCATCAGTTATATAAAAAAGACTTACAATATAGCTATTGCCTATTGTAAGCCTTTTCTTCTTTGTTACTGATTGTCATTGACAATTCGTCCAATTGCTTGACGGTCAAATTTTACTCGTACATTGTCAGCGATTTTTAATGTCACTGCTGAGTCTTCAATTGCATCAATAACACCGTGTAAACCACCGATTGTAATGACTTTATCTCCACGTTGCAAACTAGTTTGCATATTTTGTGTTTCCTGCTGTCTTTTTTTAGCAGGACGGATTAAGATAAACCACATTGCAACGAACATTAATAATATTGGTGCTAATCCTAGTAATTGATCCATAATAGCATCTTGCCCCCTTTCCAAATCTCACTTTTTTAGTATAGACTATTCCACCATTAAAAAGCGATGGACAAGCCTAAAAATTTTCTCATTTACTAATATTTTTTCTATGATTGACAATATTTTGCTAGAAATATTCACTTTTTACAAAGTTTTGAATGATTTGCAAAACTATTGCTATTGATTATGGACATTAGGGGATGCCTAATGTCCTTTTTTCATTCGATTTAGCACATGGAATGATCATATCCGTCTAGCTTAAAAGTTTTTTGCGTCTGGCCCATTAAAGCCGTATTTTTCAAAGAACTCTTCACGGAAGTCACCAAGGCGGTCTTGACGAATTGCCTCACGTACTTGCTCCATCAATTTCAATAGGAAGTGTAGATTATGATAAGATGTTAAACGAATACCGAACGTTTCTTCCGTGCGAATAAGGTGACGAACATAGGCACGAGAATAATTTTTACATGTATAGCAATCACAGTTAGGATCAATTGGACCAAAGTCACGTGCATATTTTGCATTTTTCACCACTAGACGTCCTTCAGATGTCATCAATGTTCCATTACGTGCAATACGTGTTGGCAATACACAGTCAAACATATCAATCCCACGAATGGCCCCATCAATTAAAGAATCTGGTGAGCCAACACCCATTAAATAACGTGGTTTATTTTCAGGCATCATTGGCGTAGTAAATTCTAAAACGCGGTTCATCACATCTTTCGGTTCACCAACAGATAATCCGCCAATCGCATAGCCAGGGAAATCTAGTTCCACTAACGCTTCAGCTGAGCGGCGGCGTAAATCTTCGTACTCTCCGCCTTGAATAATCCCAAATAAACCTTGCTCCTCTGGACGCTGATGTGCTTCCTTACAACGTTTTGCCCAACGAGTTGTACGATCCACTGATTGCAGCATATAGTCATGTGTTGCAGGATATGGTGGACATTCATCAAAGGCCATCATAATATCAGAGCCTAAATCATTTTGAATTTCCATCGCCTTTTCTGGGCTCAAAAATAGTTTATCGCCATTGAGGTGATTACGGAAATGAACGCCTTCCTCCTCAATTTTTCGGAATTGACTAAGTGAAAATACTTGGAAACCACCTGAATCCGTTAAAATTGGACGATCCCAGTTCATAAATTTATGAAGCCCGCCTGCTTCTTTAACAATATCATTACCTGGACGAAGCCATAAATGATACGTATTGGACAGGATGATGCCGGCATTCATCTCTTTTAATTCCTCTGGTGACATGGTCTTAACCGTTGCTTGTGTGCCAACAGGCATAAATGCTGGTGTTTCAAAGGAGCCATGCGGTGTATGCACGATGCCAAGGCGTGCTCCTGTTTGTTTACATGTATGAAGTAGTTCATATCGAATTGCTGGTTGTGTCATAAAATAAATAATCCTCTCTTATCTGAAGTAAAAACAGTACTCCGATTTTATCCACTATTATTTTTTGGGACGTATAAACATAGCATCGCCAAAACTAAAGAAGCGATATTTTTCCTCTACAGCTTGCTGATAAGCACTTAAAATGGTCTCTCGTGTGGCTAGCGTACTGACAAGCATGACCAGTGTTGATTTTGGTAAATGGAAGTTTGTGATTAACCCATCTACCACCGTAAAGTTGTAGCCTGGATAAATGAAAATAGACGTCCAACCTTGTTCTGCTCGCACTTCTCCCTCATATTTCGAACCAATTGTCTCCAATGTACGAGTAGAGGTTGTCCCAACAGCTATAACCTTGCCGCCGTTACGCTTTACTCGATTAATCGTATCTGCTGCTTGTTCGGTAACACTATAGAATTCCGCATGCATTTCATGGTTCTCAATCGAATCTACACTAACGGGACGGAAAGTGCCCAGACCTACATGTAGCGTAATAAAGACAACCTCTACCCCTTTAGCCTTCACTTGTGCTAATAGCTCCTCTGTAAAATGCAGTCCTGCTGTAGGTGCTGCAGCCGAGCCACGCTCTTTGGCATAAACGGTTTGATAACGATCTTTGTCCTCTAGTTTTTCACGAATATATGGAGGTAACGGCATTTCACCAAGTTGCTCTAATATTTCATAAAAGATGCCATCATAATGAAATTCAAATGTACGTCCGCCATGTTCAAGCTCACCTGTACAAGTAGCTGTTAATAAACCGTCACCAAATGTGATGACTGTTCCTACTTTTACACGCTTTGCTGGTTTTACAAGTGTTTCCCACTGATCTGTACCAGCCAATTGCTTTAATAGTAATACTTCTATATGTGCTCCGGTTTCCTCCTTCACACCCATTAAGCGAGCAGGTAAAACTCTTGTATCATTTAGTACAAGACAGTCTCCAGCATGTAGCTCCTCTAAAACATGAGCAAAATGGTGGTGCTCCACTTTATTTGAGCCTGGTGTCACGACCATTAATCGACTCGCTGTACGATCGACTAATGGCGTTTGGGCAATAAGCTCCTCTGGTAATTCAAAATCAAAATCTTCTACACGCATGAAAATAACTTCCTTCTTTATGTTTGTTGGGGATACTCATATCCAAAATGTTCGTAGGCTAAATGTGTGGCCACTCTTCCTCTTGGTGTACGTTGAATAAGGCCAATTTGCATCAAATAAGGCTCGTATACATCTTCTATTGTAACTCGTTCTTCACCAATCGATGCAGCAAGTGTATCTAAGCCTACTGGACCTCCTTGGAACCGCTCAATCATGTTGGTTACAAGTTTATGGTCAATATGATCAAGCCCTCTAGGATCTACTTGTAACAGCTCTAACGCTTGCTGTGCAAGACCCTCCGTTATCATACCATCTCCAAGCACTTGTGCATAATCTCGCACTCGTTTCAATAAACGATTGGCAATTCGAGGTGTTCCACGTGAGCGTCTCGCCATTTCCGTTGCTGCTATTTGCTCAATTTCGACCTCAAACAAATGAGCACTTCGCACAACAATTTCAGCAAGTGATTGATCATCGTAATATTCTAAGCGTAGTAACACTCCAAAACGATCCCTTAAAGGAGCTGATAATGCACCAGCTCTTGTTGTTGCACCTACAAGGGTAAAGGGAGGTAATTCAAGTCGTACAGAACGTGCTTCAGGACCCTTCCCCACCACAATATCTAAACAGAAGTCTTCCATTGCTGGATATAAAACTTCTTCAATAGCACGGGGGAGTCGATGGATTTCATCTATAAATAAAACGTCCCCAGGCTCTAGTGAACTTAAAATAGCTGCCAAATCTCCAGGACGCTCAATGGCGGGTCCACTTGTCATGCGTACATTGACATTCATCTCATTCGCAATAACAGCAGCTAATGTTGTTTTACCAAGTCCCGGAGGTCCATATAACAACACATGATCTAAACTTTCTTGGCGAAGCTTTGCCGCTTCAATGAATATTTGTAAGTTTTCCTTTACTTTATGTTGCCCAATATACTGCGCTAATTTTTGAGGGCGTAAAGATAATTCAAACTGCTCATCATAGCTACCTGCTTCACTTGCCATCATACGTTCAGACATGCACCTTCCCTCCTTTCCTTATTTTAATTTTAGCAGTAGTTGCAATGCTTGTTTCATAAAGGCATCTGTCGTTTCCAGTTTGTCGTTATCCTCTAGCTGTGGTTTAATTTTTTCAAGCTCTTTTTCAGAATAACCAAGTGCCATTAAAGCAAGTAAGGCTTCTTCTAGTTCATGTTTATAAGGATTCACACCAAACAATGGTAACTCATCTTCTGCACTAGGTAACTCCAATGTATCTAATAATGAGCCTAGCTTACCCTTCAAGTCGAGGATCATTTGACGTGCTGTTTTTTTTCCGACTCCAGGGAACTTCACTAAAAA
Source organism: Lysinibacillus sp. PWR01 (assembly GCF_043359455.1). Taxonomy (NCBI): domain Bacteria; kingdom Bacillati; phylum Bacillota; class Bacilli; order Caryophanales; family Bacillaceae; genus Lysinibacillus; species Lysinibacillus sp. PWR01. The sequence continues at coordinate 31,118 of NZ_JBHERJ010000079.1, forward strand.
TGTTTCGTCCTCCCGTTCGATTGCACTAATAACCTGTTGTGGATTGCCCGTAGCTAAAATAGCTAGTGCTCCCTTTGGCCCTATTCCCGACACTAAAATAAGCTTACGGAATAGCTCACGCTGATCTAGATTAGGGAAACCATATAAAACGTGTGCATCTTCTCGTACATGCAAATGAACATATATCTGTTGTTCAAGGGCAGATGTTCGAAAAGCAAACGGATTGGGCGTATTGAGTTGCCAGCCAATCCCTTGTTGTTCTAGCACAATAAATTCAGGTGTAATACGAGTAATTTGTCCTTTTAAATAATCATACATCTATAATCCCTCACAATCATCGTCTTCGATTATAGCATATAGCGAACGAATGCTCGACAAAAAGTAGCGTCAAAAACGCCGTTCCCAGACAAAAATGACCGCCAAATGACGGTCATTTCTTGACAAATCTATCAATATCGTACCACAGTTTTGGCCAATAGGTGAGGGCTCGTTTTGTAAATGGCACTAAATAATCTAAAAATACTAGCTGTTGCTCTAGTGGTAAATCTATAGCAAAAAGCCATTCTCGTAATAACTCATTCGGATATTTCAAACGATGAAGCTTTCTTTTATCCAGACGTTTCAGCTCAGGTAACTCTGCAAAAATCTTTCCAAGATCATAATCTACAGCAGGCAACACACGATGTAACCATAAAATATACTCATCATCCGCTTCACCAAGGTGCGCTAAATCAAAATCAATTAATCGCAATTGTCCATCAGAGCACCATAAGAAATTATGATGGACTACATCCCCGTGTAATAGCGTAATCTCTTTTTCAGGTGCATCTTCTAATGCAATCAATTGTAATGATTTATCACTATAATGCAGTATTTGATCGATTTCTTCTTTCGTTAAAAATGTTCGAAGCTCATTTCTTCTACTTTTAAAACGCATATGACGCATTTGCCATTTTAAAAGCTGTGAGTAGGTATGCAAGCCTGGCACGCGCTGCCAAGCAATTTTTTTATGTGTGTCATGTAAAGCTATTAATAATCTAAGAGATTCCTTACGATCTTTTTTATGCGCAAAGTTAGCACCATGGCTTCCTTCTTGCCACATTTGAACAATTAACTGCTCATCATCGCTCTGAACTAATGGTAAGATCAAAGAAGGATCCATACGTCCTAACTGGCGATGAATGGTTCTTACCTTCTCCGCAATTTCTACTTGCTTTGCACGTTTGACAAAATAATTATTCGATTGATACTTATATTTCCAAATATTTGGCTTTACCTCTTCTACAATATACGCTTTTTCACCATCGATAAGGCGTCATCCCGCCTGGGAAATAGTGCGGTGACATCCATGGTCCTGCTGCTGATGGACACGGTGGTGGACAATGTGTCGGACATGGGGGTGGCGGACAATGACAAGGGTCCATTTGCCAATTAGGCATCATCATTGGTTGTGTATTACAGCCACAGGAATGACCCATGTTCATATCAGGCATCATCATTGGTTGTGTACCACAACCACAGGGCTGCCCCATATTCATATCAGGCATCATATCCATTTGTGGCTGCATTTGGTGATTTTGTGTATGGAAGAATGGTGACGTGGACTCTAAAAAGTCTTCCATCCCACCCACTTTATGATCAGGCATGTCACAGGACATTGGCTGCTGTGGCATCGTATAATGCTCCACCTGCGGCTGCATTGGCATCGGCCACCACATTTGATGATAGATTGGCTGATGGCAACTTGAACAATGTGGCACGGCAGGCATTTGTGGCATGATATGCATTGGTGGATGTGGTGCTGGTTGTGGCATTGGCATTGGCTTCGGTTTAGCTACAGGTGGTGGTTGCGGTGTAGGTGCTGGCGGTGGCTGTATTTGCACAGGTGGTATTGTAACAGTTTGCTCCATTTGTGGCATCACCAATTGTTGGTGCCAATTCATTTCCACAGGCTGCGGTACCCACATCGGTTGTTGTGGCATCTGCATTGGCATCGGTATTGGTATCGGAATCATTTGTGGTTCTGGCATTGGCATTGGCATAGGAGCTGGTGGCGGCGATACAACCGGCGGTGGTGGCGGCATCGGTCGCTGTACCTCTTTTTTAGGACTTTCCTTCGGTGTCTCCTTATGCACTTGTGTTTCCTTTTTCGGCATTTCTTTATGCGAATCTCTATGCGGCTCTTTGTTTATTTTTTCAGGCAGTATAATTTCCATGCCTGGAACAATATAATCTGGGTTGGCAAGATGGACATTGAGCCGCTTCAAATCTTCAAACGAAATGCCGTACTCTTTCGCAATCTTCCACAATGTGTCTCCCTTTTGAACAATATGAATACGCAATTTTTTCCTCCCTTCCTCTCTACGTATCATATGTTCAATGTTTCATTTGGATACAAAAATTTCAGCAAGTTAGAAATGCTTCATGGTACACTAATTCATAAGGAATACGGATTCCTTTATTACGAGCAGGGGTGATCTCTTATGAAAAAAATGTTAGGCGAAGAACGCCGACTGCAACTATTAGCGCAATTAAAAAAAAATAAAGCACCTATAACTGGGACAGACCTAGCTAAGTTCGCCAATGTTTCTAGACAAGTAATCGTCAATGATATGACTTTATTAAAGGCAAGAAATGAGCCCATTATTGCAACAAGCCAAGGCTATCTTTATATGCATCAGGAACAATTACAGCAAACCGTTGAACGCACATTCCCTTGCCTGCACACATCAGAGCAAACAGAGGATGAATTAATGACGATTGTCGATTGTGGCGGAACCGTCAAAAATGTCATTGTCGAACATCCGATTTATGGTGAACTTACAGCTTCGATTATGGTTTCGAACCGCCATGAGGTGAAACAATTTATCGAACGTGTGAATGCAACACAGGCCAATTATTTATCCGCTCTCACTGGTGGCATCCATCTACATGTCATCACAGCACCCTCTGTTGAAGTTTTAGCCTTAATCGAGCAAGCTTTACAAAAAAAGGGCTACTTAGTGACAGATCAATGAATAGCAAAAGCACCGTCTGAAAAATGCTTTCATACGGTGCTTTCTGTTCTTATTGCGGGTATTATGTTGTTGAGCGCGGGTATTTCACTTCATTCCGCGAGTATCATATTCTTAATCGCGGGTATTTCACTTTATTCCGCGAGTATCGCGCCCTCCCCTTTTCAAGAAAGAAATCTTTGCCGTTGAGCAGGTGTAGGCAATAAGCATTCACTTTTTTGCCCAAATAAACGATAGCGATGCTTTGCAAATAAGCGATATAATGCATTGCGTAAAAATGGTGGCACAAGGATAAAGGCATAGAAGCAAGGCCAAAGTCCATCGAATTTCCTGCATATATTTAATGCTGCCGTAGATTCCACAGATACTTTCCCTTGTTCAATGAGAATCACACTATCTATATTCTTTGGTATATTGTACTGAGCGAGAAGTGCTTGACCAATCTCACTTTGAAGCGAGGCAAATTGAAAATAGCCAGCTTGATCATGTTTGATGATAAATTGAACAGTGCTATCACAAAAATTACAGACACCATCAAATAAAATAATCCCACCCATCATCACTCCTCCTTCCAGCTACTATGCTTCGTCTGATGTTACATAAGTAAAGTAGGTACCCAGTGACTTTACCTTACAGCCTAGAGCAGCTAGTTCTTCCATTGCCCCACGCATCATCGGTTCCTTTTCATCTGCTAATACATCAATCATGAAGAAATAATCACCTAGTCCTGTCTTTAGTGGCCGAGATTCGATTTTACTTAAATTCAGCTGACGCCATGCAAAAACAGAAAGCACCTGATGTAAAGCCCCTGAACGATCTGTCGGTAAGGTAATCATAAATGTTGTTTTTGCTTGCCCCTCTGATAGCTCTTGTGGCAATCGTTTATTTTGCTTAGACAGTACAAAGAAACGTGTATGATTGAAATGAAAATCATGGATATTCTGCTCGACTATTTCAAGACCATACTTTTCTGCTGCTGCTGCATTGCCGACTGCCGCTATACACTCTTGTGGATTTTCTGATACATATTTCGCTGCAGCTGCTGTAGAAGTTGTTTGATGTAATGGCGCATGACTGAAACGATAAAATAAATATTTATGACATTGAGCTAGTGCATGTGGATGGGAATAAACGCCTTCGATTGCCTGCCAATGATTTTTTTGCGCTTTATTGACCATTAAATGTTGCTGGATTTTCAGCAATAATTCACCCGTCACATAAAGTGTTGCCTCATGGAATAAGTAATCTAATGTTAATGGCACAGAACCCTCTAACGCATTTTCGAGTGGTACGACAGCTAAATCTACCTTTCCCTCTGCGACAGCCTCTATACATTCTGGAATCGTTGCACACGGTACAAGCCACTCATTTGGAAAGATAGCCTTTGTTGCTAAGTATGTAAATGATGCTTCTGGTCCTAAGTAGGCAATTCGATTTTCCCATTGTTGCTTTGTCATTGCAAATACCTCCTTTATGGCACAATAAGGAGCAGTCCCTCATGATCAATCACTTTTGGGACAGCTCCTTACTTGAGCTTCTTTATCGCATTTTTACCCTATTGGGCTTATTCAACACGATGCTTGTCATTTTGTCAAAAATTAAAGGATTGAACACTACACTGTGATTATAATGCTCCAGAACTAATCACTTCCGCTGATTCCACAAAATCTAAGCGCTTTAATTGCTGGATAAGATCATCAAGATCACAGGTCATGCTTGTTACATCTAAAGACAATGTAACATTCGCACGCCCCTGAATAGGGATTGTTTGATGAATCGTCAATACATTACAATGTGTAATTGTCACAGTTTCTAAAAGCTTGGCAAGTGTTCCTTTTCTGTCTTGAAGCTGTAAAAAGACTGTTAAAATGCGTTCCTGCACAATTGAATGAAAAGGAAAAACCGCATCACGATATTTGTAAAACGCACTTCGCGATAAATCCACCTGCTTTACCGCATCCCAAATGGAAGATACTGAACCACTTGATAGTAAGTGTTTCGCCTCCAAAGTTTTTTGCATTGCATCCGTTAAAACATCCTCACGAACTAAATAATATCGCTGATTCGCAACATTCTTCATACGCTTCCCCCTAAAACTCATGTCTTAATCGACAAATTCAAATTCAAACTCTTGTAGGCGTACTGTATCGCCATCCTGTGCTCCACGCTCACGCAGAGCCTCATCCACACCCATTGCACGCAATTGACGAGCAAAACGACGAATACCATCTTCACGGCTGAAGTCTGTCATTTTAAATAAACGCTCAATGGCATAACCACTAATAATAAATGTACCGTCATCGTTACGAGTGATTTCGAAATCTTCACCTTTTGCCTCATGCTTGTACATAACCGTTGCATCTGATTGTTCCTCTTCTTCATCATATAGCGGGAATTCAGGCGTTACTTCTAGTAGATCTGCAATGGCAAACAGTAGCTCTTTTAACCCTTGACGTGAAACAGCAGAAATTGGGAAGATTTGAACGTCTTCTCCTACCTTCTGACGGAATGCTGTTAAGTTCTCTTCTGCATCTGGCATATCCATTTTATTGGCTACGATAATTTGTGGACGTTCTGTTAAACGAAGATTATATTGTTTTAGCTCTTCATTGATTGTTAAATAATCTTCATATGGATCGCGGCCTTCCATTCCTGACATATCAATAACATGGACAATAACGCGTGTACGTTCAATATGTCGTAAAAATTGGTGGCCTAATCCAACCCCTTCATGTGCTCCCTCAATAAGCCCAGGTAAATCTGCCATCGCAAAGCTTCGATGATCATCCGTTTCAATCATGCCTAAGTTCGGTACAATTGTTGTAAAATGATATGCACCAATTTTTGGCTTAGCAGCAGAAACCACTGATAAAAGCGTTGATTTACCAACACTTGGGAAACCAACTAACCCTACATCTGCTAAAACTTTTAACTCTAATATAACATTTAAATCTTGTCCTGGCTCACCTTTTTCAGAAAGTTCTGGCGCTGGGTTGGCAGGTGTAGCAAAGCGAGAATTACCACGTCCACCTCGGCCTGCTTTCGCAATAACAGCTCTTTGCCCATGCTCGACTAAGTCAGCAATAACGGCATTTGTTTCTTCATTCATAACCACTGTACCTGGTGGAACTTTAACAATTAAATCTTCCGCATTTTTACCGTGCATGCCTTTACTCATACCATGCTCGCCACGCGGTGCTTTGAAATGGCGTTTATAGCGGAAATCCATTAACGTTCGTAAGCCTTCCTCTACTTCAAATACGACATTACCGCCATGTCCACCATCTCCACCAGCTGGACCACCATTTGGTACAAATTTTTCTCGACGAAAGGCAACCATGCCATCTCCGCCGTCGCCACCTTTAACATAAATCTTTACGTGATCGACAAACATTTAATTCACTCCCTATTTGCACTCAAGACATATTGCCAGCGTGTAGTTGTCTGCTCAATTGTTTGAATGTCGAATTGTTTCAAACCTTTTTCGGTGAATGCATCAGCACTCCATAACCCATTTAGCGTGAATGTCACGGCAAATGTATGATCGTCAACACGTACATCAAGCGTTAGGATCTGCTCTGTAAATGGATCTAATGTATCATAAACATGCATAACTGTTTTGTTTAAATAATCTACAACTTCCTGATCAATCTCATTGGTCACAGGCTTTTTTATCTCACCATTTAGCTTCCACGCTAATGATGGATAACGCCATCCTGCTGTTTGTAGCCACTCAATTGTTTGGGGTAATTGTAGTCGATTGAGGATAGAAAACACTCGTAATTGTTCTGAATAATGTTGAATAAGTTTCTTCGATTCATCGATTCTACCTAAATCTAAATTCATGCGAATCAGTTGCAGTTGATTCACATAATCATGATTTGCAAAACGTAATACTTCACTAATGGTTAGTGATTGATTGTTCATCCCATTCACTCCAATAAAGTTATCCTTACTAGTATAACAAGTTTTGCTGTATTTTTCCCTTAATTCTTTAATCAATTATACCTTGGCATCATTGCGTCGGAAATTGGCTTTGTTGAAATTTAGCCAAAAAAAGGACTGCAATAAATGCAGTCCTCCGCTTTATGTTATCTTATAAAAGATTAAGCTTCTTGTGTTTCTGGGTATACAGATACTTGTTTGCGATCGCGACCTAAACGTTCGAATTTAACAACGCCGTCAACTTTAGCAAATAGTGTATCGTCACCACCACGACCTACGTTTGTACCTGGGTAAATTTTTGTACCGCGTTGACGGTAAAGAATTGAACCACCAGTTACGAATTGGCCATCAGCACGTTTAGCACCAAGTCGTTTAGACTCAGAGTCACGTCCGTTTTTAGTAGAACCTACCCCTTTTTTCGATGCGAAAAGTTGAAGATCTAATGCTAATAATAATTTCATCGAGTTCCACCTCCTACTTGGTTGTAGTTGATTTGGATGTATTGTCCGTAATTTTGCACCATAGAATACACTTGGGCAGTCATTACTTGAACAATTAACTGTAGTTTTGCATCTACTTCAGGTTCTAAATCTGATGGTAGATTTACCTTGAGATAGCCTCCACCTTCAGCAGCTTGTTCGATTTCGGGTTGAATTTGTAATAATGCGTAAATAGCATTTACTGTACCAATGGCAATAGTTGATGCTCCTGCACATACTAAATCTTTACCAGATTCATCGTAACCAGCATGTCCTGAAAATTCGAATGCTGACACATGTCTATTTTCATCGTGATGAATCGTAACTTGTATCATTCGCTACACCTCACAATTAAGCGTTGATTGCTTCAACAACTAATTTTGTGTAAGGTTGACGGTGACCTTGTTTACGACGGTAGTTCTTTTTAGCTTTCATTTTGAAAACAACGATTTTTTTCGCACGGCCTTCTTTAACAACTTTAGCTGTTACAGTAGCGCCTTCTACGAATGGAGCGCCAACTTTAACGTTTTCGCCACCTACGAATAAAACTTTATCAAAAGTTACAACCTCGTCAGCTTCTACGCCTAATTTCTCAACATAGATTTCTTGACCAGCTTCTACTTTGACTTGTTTACCACCAGTTTCAATAATTGCGTACATTTTACTGCACCTCCTCTTAGACTCAGACTCGCCTGTGTTTTAAGGTGATCTTATCAGATACTTAAACCTTTACAGAGCGGTTGTAGTAGCACGGGTGCTACAAACAATAACATTAAAATATTACCACATGATTTTTTTCAAGTCAATCTATTCATAACATATTTTTCAAAAGCAACTCGATATTTTCGATAACGCCATTCTTTCAATACTTGCAACCAAATGAATAAATTTATGATGGCTAAAAAAATAGATTGTGGCAAGAACTTGAAAGTGACTAGTAATAGTGTTGTAGCAATGATGAAGGATAACCAATAGTATAGCTCAACCACTTGGGCTTTTGGGTATTTTAAAAATAGCCAGGCTAACAAAATCCTTCCACCATCTAACGGTATGATGGGTACAAGATTTATAGCCAATAACACGAATTGTACATTTATAAGTTTCATAGCGAGTAAATCAGGCATAAAAAAAGCGAGGCCAATCCCAATAATGGTAGCGATTGGTCCTCCTAATGCAATCCATAGGAGTGACGAAGCTTGCACAACCGCTGGATTTTCAAATTGAATTTCTCCCCCATATGGTGTAATAACGCAGGATTTCACCTTCACTCCACACAATACTGCAGCAACTAAGTGACCAGCCTCATGCCATAGCAATGAAAATAAAATAATAGCGTAATATGCTAATTGGCCACTAAAAATCATGACAAATACAAGAGGGATACACAGAAGATGTAATTTAATTCTCATTGGTCTCCGTCGTTTCAAGCCATTGTACAATTTGCTCTAAATCATAATGAGCATCTCCCTTTTCAATGGACACATAAAGTTGACCCGCTTCTTTCATGCCAATTAAATCATTTGCTTGAATAGATGTATAGGGTAGTTGAGCTAAACTATCTAACATACCATAGGATACCGTTGTACCATCCTCATAGCTGATCGTCATGGTCTTGCCTGTGTACTTTGTATGGCCAGTAAAAACGACTAATCCATTCTGCCCCGCATAGATGGGTAAGCCTACATCATACTGCAATAGATAGCCTTCTTTGAATACTTGGGCATTCGCAAATGTTAAAAGATCTGCTTGCCCTACATCACTAGAAACCATGATGGTCTCTTTTTCTTTTTCAAACCAACTTTGTCCGAGCTCACTTAAATACGTTAAATCAGCAGAGGTTGTCACAAGTTTTCGAACAGGTGTATCTACGACGCCTTGATCCTCTAAACGAATTACAAGCATAATCGCCGCCACAAGAAGTATCGTGACGAACCATTTCCATTTTTTAAACAAGCCCTCATCCTTTTTTCCTCACTATATGAGATTGCATGTCCAAACATGCACAAGAAAAAACCTTCTCGTACGATTGCACGAAAAGGTTTTAATTTATTTTGAAAAAAGGGCTTTAAGTTTTGAAAACATCCCTCTTTGCTCATCGTGAATAGCCATCAATGGCACAGACTCACCAAGGATACGACGTGCAATATTTCGATAGCCTAATGACGCTTTATTTGAAGGGTCCATCACAATTGGTTCACCTTTATTAGAAGATGAGATGACACCCTCACTGTCTATAATAATGCCCAATAGATCAATCGATAAATGAGTTGTAATTTCGTTGACATCCAATGTGTCACCATTCTTCATCATATGTTGTCGAATACGATTAATGATGAGTTTAGGTGCTGTGATCTCTTCCTGCTCCAGTAAACCAATAATACGATCTGCATCACGAACAGCAGAAATTTCAGGTGTTGTGACAACAATCGCATGATCTGCACCAGCAACAGCATTACGATAGCCTTGCTCAATTCCAGCAGGGCAATCGATTAAAACATAATCATAGTCTCTTTTCAATTCCTCTACTAAGCTCTTCATTTGCTCAGGGGTAACAGCATTTTTATCTGTTGTTTGAGCAGCAGGTAATAAAAATAGTTTCTCATCTACGCGCTTATCCTTAATCAATGCTTGATGAATTTTACAGCGTCCTTCCACCACATCAACCAGGTCATAAATAATACGATTTTCCAGGCCTAAAATCACATCTAAATTACGTAGGCCAATATCTGTATCCACTAAACATATTTTTTTACCTTGTAGAGCCAATGCAGTCCCAAGGTTAGCCACTGTCGTTGTTTTACCGACACCGCCTTTACCTGAAGTTATGACGATCGCTTCTCCCACACTAGCTTCCTCCCTTAGACACATTTAACAATGGTCGAATATTTTTTAAGGCATGAATTTGATCGTACGTAATGCGTCCATCGTAGCCAATAAATGCACAAGTCATTTCTACTTGATTTAACGCTTTTACATGTTCATCTGACATTGCCTGCACTTGATCGGCAATCATGATATGCGTGGCTTCAAATCGAGATGCTGCAATGATTGCTTCTTTATTGCCTTGCACACCAGCATGTGCAATCCCTTTTAGTCTACCTAGGACATATACATTACCTCCAGCCTCAACACGACCGTTTGGATTCACATTTCCTATGATGGTAATGTCCCCTGATGAACGCAGAACTTGTCCTGACCTGACCACTCCTATATATGTATCTTGTTGACTTTCAAACATCTTCTGGTTGCTTTCGTGGACAGTCAGTACTTCACTTTGCACCTTCGATACAATAAGCTGCTCTGTTTCTTCTATAATTTTTATAAGTTCTTTTAATTGTTCTTCAGTACAGTATCGATAGCCTAAGTATAATTGTACATCAACTTTACCATCGATACCGCCCTCTAAAACCTTATTCTTTAATTCTTCCACTAGCTCACCATACGCACATTGGTCGTCTAGGCGTAGTACAAAACCGTCCTTCGTTCCCTTCATATTAACTAACTGTTTTTTCATGAATGCCTCACCTCACGTTGTTCTTTGTTAAGAAACCTCACGTGCTCTCTGTAAGACACGCGCATTAATTAGATACTTGAAGGCCCACCCAAGAATCATTAAAAATAAAGCATTGGCAATGATTGTTGGTAGTAGTCGTGAACGTAAGAAATCCGCTAAAGGAATTGCTGTAAAATCGATTAGGAAAAAGAATTGATAGAGAATAAATTCTAAAATAGCTACTAGCACAACTGAAATTGTGGTTGTTACAACTAAGTGCTGATGTATAACTTTCACGATAGACCCTGCTAAAAAACAAATAAGTGGATAAAGTACTGAATATAATCCAATAATATCAATGTAAAACACATCATACAAGACACCAAAAAAAAGTCCATACATTACCGCTCGTTGACGGCTGTAATAGATGGATATAAAAATTAGGTATAAGATTAAAAAACGCGGTACCAGAAAATAGACTTCCCCTTTAATCTCAATCGGGGAAAGCATGGCAAATTCTGGTTCTAATAGGAATAGTAATACCGCCACAGAGGGGATGAGAAATCGAACCATCACTCCGCCTCCTCTTCACTCGCCTCTTGCGGATTCGATAAATCCTCATTCGTTGCGTTGCCATCTGATCCATCAATACTTGTGGATGTTCGCTGTGCAATCACAACATGCTCTAAAATTGAAGAATCAGCAGATGGTTTGACATAAGCCATTTTTGTTAAACCAAAATCATCTGTACTAACCTCCGTAATTACTCCAATCGGCACTCCCTTTGGGAAAATACCACCAAGACCTGAAGAAACTACTTGCTCGCCTACTTTAACCTTCATGCTAGAATCGATTCGCTTCATAATGAGTTCATTACGTTCTTCATCAAAGCCCTCGATTAAACCGTATGCTTCTTTTTCTCCAAGCACCATCGCCGAAACACGATAGTTTGGATTATTTGTATATAAAAGCTCTACCTCAGATGTGAAAGGTGTAACTAGTGTAATTTTCCCCACTAAGCCTTTCGCCGTCATAACTGCCATGTTTTTTTTGACGCCATGAGAAGACCCTTTATCTAAAATGATTTTCTCTTCCCACTGGTCAGGATTTCTAGCAATCACTGTTGCTTGAATTGGATTAAACGCCTTTAAGCTCTCGGTTTTATCCAAAAGCTCTCGAAGCTTGTTATTCTCTGATTTTAAATCCGTAGCCTCAGCTTGTACAACTGCAAAATCTTCTAAGCGTGCTTTTAAACGTTTATTTTCTTCGTACGTGTTTAAGAGGGAGTCAATACTATTAAAAATACCATTAATATAATTCGCCGGCTTCGCAACAAGCGATTGTGCGACGCCGACAGTATCTTTAATAATTTGCTCTGGTAAAGTTGCATTCGTCCGATCACGTAATGAGAAGCTAATCAATGCCACAAGAAAAACCATGCCTACGAGCAGCAAAATTACTTTCTTATTGAAAAAAAAGTGTGGCATTGCCTAAACCTCCTTACCCTTTAACTTGTTGTTGACGAATTAAGTCGATATGATCTAAGGCCTTACCTGTACCTATTGCTACACAGTCTAAAGGATCTTCTGCGATAAATACTGGCATATTTGTTTCTTGGCTAATTACTTTGTCTAAATTTGTTAATAGGGCACCACCGCCAGTTAACACGATACCGCGCTCCATTACGTCAGCAGATAATTCAGGAGGTGTTTGTTCTAATGTTTTTCGAACACCATCAATAATAGAGGCAACCGCTTCACGCAATGATTCAGAAATTTCCTGTGAAGAAATTTCGATTGTTTTCGGTAAACCTGTTAACAGGTCACGACCTCTAATATCCATTCGTTCTTCTGGTCCTTCTGCTAATGCCGTACCAATTTCCATTTTTACGGCTTCCGCTGTACGTTCACCAATTGTTAAATTATACGTTTTACGAATATACGAAATGATGGATTGATCCATAGCATCTCCACCAACACGTACCGATTCACTCGTTACAATACCACCTAAAGAAATAACAGCTACTTCTGTTGTACCCCCACCGATATCAACAACCATTGACCCAGTAGGATCCCATACAGGAAGATTTGAACCGATTGCTGCTGCAAATGGCTCTTCGATTGTGAACGCCTCTTTTGCACCCGCTTGTCGTGCAGCATCAATAACCGCACGTTGCTCCACTGATGTAATACCATAAGGCACACAAATCATAACATTTGGTTTCTTCCAGTTACCTCCGGAGTTTTTACATGCTTCTTTTAAATAATACTCGATCATTGCTGTTGTAATATCAAAGTCAGCAATAACGCCATCTTTCATAGGACGAATCGCTACGATTGAGCCAGGTGTACGACCAATCATATTTTTCGCATCATTACCAACGGCAACGATATCCCCTGTTTTTGTATTTTTTGCTACAACTGAAGGTTCACGTAAAACGATTCCCTTTCCTTTAATAAACACTAATGTATTCGCTGTGCCGAGGTCAATCCCGACATCTTTGCTTCCTAGTCCAAACAAATTGTGTACTCCCTTTCTATATAAGCCATACTTTCGTTGACATCCAATATATTTGACATCAATGTATAGGAATTTGAATTGTGTAAATACACAATTGACTCCTTTCAAAGTCCATAACACCTGTCAAAATTTTTTATCTTCATCAGCTGGTGATATACACCTTGAAAAAAATACACACTCATTCACCTCACCACCATTTTCGATGGGAGTCTTTCCTGAATAAAGATAAAATTCATACCGTTCATTATAACGGAAAAACGCAAGAATTTATAGTATCACATACTTCATCTCACAGAAAAGATACTATTTTAATTCCCTCTTAAACTAAAAATAGTACGTATAGATTAGCATATAATTTTTATTCCCATAAGACAATGTGTATCAGGCTACCAATTTTTGTGAAGATAATTGCATTTCTATGAATACATTAACGATATGTAAGGAAAAAGGTTCGCCAATATACCACAAAAAAATACAAAAATTTTATGACAGTATACTTAATAATGCCATGATAGAAAAATGAATCTTCTATACAACAAAACAGATTCATCATAAAAAACTCTGCATATTGTATGCAGAGTTAAAAATACCCTTTTTCTTTTAAACTAATATATTGATGATCACCGATGATAACATGATCAATTAACTCAATCCCTATAATATAACCAGCTTCAACAATTCGCTTTGTTACTTCAATATCCTCTGTGCTCGGTGTTGGCACCCCACTCGGATGATTGTGAGCGCATATAATAGAAGCCGCAGATCTTTTGACAGCTTCTCGATAAATTTCCCTAGGATGAACGATGGAGGCGTTTAAACTGCCAATAAAAATCGTCTGCTTATGAATAATTTGATTTTTAATATTTAAAAAAAGAACAACAAAATGCTCCTGGTTAAGCGAAGTCATATCAGGCATTAAGTAAGTTGCTGCATCTTGTGGAGAACGTATCGTAAATTTCTCATCATTATGTTTTTGAGCCAGTCTTCTACCAAGTTCAATGGCAGCTATTAATTGAATGGCTTTTACCTCACCTATTCCTTTAATAGCCATCATTTCTTCAATGGTTGCGTGCTTCAGATGATGAAGTCGTTCAAAAACATTTAAAACCCTATTTGCGAGAACAAGCACAGATTCTTCCTTTGTGCCTGTCCTCAATAAAATCGCGAGTAGCTCTTGATTGGATAAACTTTCAGCCCCTTGTCGTAATAATCGTTCACGGGGGCGATCCTCTCTATTGACATCACGTATCATCAAAGTTGGTAAAGCGTCTTCAAGCAAAAATATTCACTCCTTCGCAAATTGGACTAACTGTAGATCTACCAATTGCGAAAACAAAGCTGCAAGTGGTAGACCTACAACATTGTTATAATCTCCTTCAATTCGTTTAACTAATAGTGTACCGATCGTTTGAATGCCATAACCGCCCGCTTTATCAAAAGGATCTCCTGAATCTACATAAGCTTCTATTAGTTCCTGCGATAAACGGTGGAAAACAACTTGGGTCTCTTCCACAAAGGTCGTTTCCTTTCCATTCGGTTCAATTATAGCGACGGCTGTCATCACACTATGTTTGTTATTTGACAAACGTAATAAGTGAGAAATAGCCTCCTCACGCGTTTTTGGTTTATGTAGTAGCTCTTGATTGTAAACTACGATTGTATCTGCACCAATAATCGTCGCATTCGTTGCTTTTTTGGCTACATCACGCGTCTTCAATAAAGCTACTCCTTTTACATAATCCTGCATTGTATGAGCTTGTACACTTGTTTCTTCCACTTCACTTGTTAAGACTTCAAATGGAAGTGCTAACATGTTAAGCAATTCCTTGCGCCTAGGGGAAGCAGAAGCAAGGACAAGCTTATGATTTGTTTTCAACATTATCTGACCATTCCTCCTTATCCTTATGATACAAAAGAATGGACAATTTGAAAATTTTCAAAAAAACAAGATAATGATGATTCCGCTAACATCTATAGTTAAAATTTCACCTGAAGACACGTATTTTTAGATTGATAATGGGCAAAAACATGCAAACGAATGATGTTAACATCGTTGGAAATAGTAGAGGCAGCTGCCCCAATAGACTGCCAATCTTCAGGGAGCGTTGAATCCTTGCCATTTTCCTTAAAATTTAATTTTGAGGCATTTTTATCTGCTAAAGCAGCTGGTATTTCTGCAAGAGTCGGTTCTTTACAGCTTTCACCGCTGACACTAAACGCCTTTTTAAAGGTAGCAGGGTCCTGTAAAAATTGTAGCTGGCTTTCTTCCGTCACCATGCTTGTCCATACGTAAAACTTGTCATCAACTTGAACAATCGCGCTCTCTTTTAAGGCAGGATACTCAGCAACAAATGAACTAGCGCTCTCATAGTTTGAATACACACCAGCTTGGCTAGCATAAAACATCGGTGCATTAGATGTATTGGTTGTCTCACCGGCAGTTGGAATCGTTTCTGTTTGTGATTGATTATTTGCCACTTCACTACCATTTTTATTTAAAGGTAACTGTGTACTGGCTTGTAAAACGCCCAAAAAAATCACTACACCTAATAGACCAACAAATCCACCAATAATCATTGCTCGAAATATTTGTTTTTTCATCACATGACTTACAATTTTCATTCAACTATCACCTCATCCTTCCACCTATCTATGCACTAGTAACGTTGCCAACATAATATGATATAAGTATATGTAGATTCCGAAGTGTAAATGCGAATTTATTATTTTTTGATACGGAACTCATTACAATCTAAATTTGCTACCATAAAAAAACTAGGACTCGCTATCAAGAGTCCTAGTCTTTTCATTCTTTTAATCTATTACGAACCTCTGTTAATAAATATAACGAGCCTGATACAATTGTTCTTTGCTGTCTATGTGATTGCGCCTGTATAAAGGATGCATAATCAACTAAGGTTGTTTTTGATGTTGCATGAGAAAGCTTGAGCATTTGTTGAGCTGTCATTGCACGAGAATTATCAAAATCCACGAAATAAAAATCATCACTCACCTGCTCTAAAAGTCGAAGAATCTGCTGAACATCTTTATCTGCTAGTATGCCAATAACAAATGTTATCTGCTCATTTGGATACTCACTTTGAATCGTTTCTACTAATTTTTCGGCACTCGCAGGATTATGTGCGCCATCCAAAATAACGAAAGGCATTATTTCTTCAAAGCGTCCTAAAATAGAGGCATTTTGCACAGCTTGACGAATGGCAGTTTTATCCGTAGACACACCTAATACTGATGCCACTTCCAAAAATGCAGTAATGGCGAGTGCCATATTATTCGCCTGATGCGCTCCCTTCATAGAACGTGTTAGTTTTGCTATTTGAAACTGCTGTACGTCATTCGTATAGCTTTCTCCATCAGTTGCTTGCTCAATAGCAAAATGATGATTTAATGCCAATATAGCGGCATTTTTTTGAGTGGCTACGTCATCAACAACACGCTTTGCTTCATCTGGCAAATCACCCATAATGACTGGCCGTTGTTGTTTAATAATACCTGCTTTATGGCGTGCAATGCTTTCAAGCGTATCCCCTAAAAACTTTGTGTGTTCTAAAGCTATGCTTGGGATAATAGAGACAATGGGTGTGACCACATTTGTGCTATCCAGTAAGCCACCCATTCCCGCTTCAATCAGTGCAATATCCACTTGGCCATTCACAAAATGTAAGAATGCTGCCACCGTCAGTAATTCAAAATCTGTTAGTTTGCCACTAAGCCCAGCTTCACGCATCTGTTGAAACACTCGATCCATTTCAGCTTCTGTTATAGGTTGACCAGCTATTTGAATTTGATCATGAACATCGACGATACATGGTGACATAAATTTGCCCACGCGTAAGCCATGTTCTTGCGCAATTGCCTCTAGAAACGTTAAAGTAGAGCCTTTCCCGTTTGTACCAGCTAAGTGGACGACACGCAAAGTTTGCTCAGGATTACCTACTAATGATAAAGCCTCTTCAATTGCTGCAAGACCTGGTTTAATCACATCATCACTTTTGACCTGCCATTTCTCTTTATAATGATCAAAGTTTGGAATCATTGTCCTTCCTCCTGTAGCCACTGTCGAGCTTCTGCTATAAAGTATAAAGAGCCTGTAATGACAACGATATCCTCTTCATGGCGTTCTTGTAATACGGTTTGAAGACTTTTTAGCCATTCTTTATGATGCGTTTTATTCGCATGCGTCGACAACATCGCTAAGCTTTCAGCAGGCATTGCATTCGGTAGGTTTATTTCTGTAAAAGCGATGGAAGTGGCAACAGCATCCATTAGTTCTATACTGTTGGCATGATCCTTATCTGCTAATGCAGCATAAATAAAACGATATTTATTAGTTGGGTAGACGTTTTTTAGTGTTTGGATAAGAGCAGCTGTGCCCTCGGAATTATGAGCACCATCTAGCACAATACGATTCGGCCTTTGCTCGAAGCGACCTGCCCATTGCGCACATTGTAGACCTCGATAAATTGAATCATCAGAGATTGCAATTGCTCCCTTCTCCCGTAACGTTAGCATTGCCGTGATAGCCAGACTTGCATTATTCATTTGATGCGAGCCAGCCATTTTTAAGGGCACATCCCTCATCAAGACATGGTCCTTTTCATATGTAAAGTGCTGATTGTCAATGCTTTGCCAACTATTTGTCACCGTAAAATCCTGCCCCAAAACAAAGCATGATGCATGTCGTTCCTCTGCAGTGGCTTTAATGACAGCCAATGCTTCCTCATTGTTAACGCCTACAACAACCGCGATGCCTTCTTTGATGATGCCAGCTTTTTCAGCGGCAACCTTTGCGAAGGTATCACCTAAAAAGGCTGTATGCTCTAGCGAAATCGTTGTAATAATAGCTACAATCGGCGTTACGACATTTGTCGCGTCCAAACGTCCTCCAAGCCCTGTCTCAATAAGCGCTATATCTACTCCTTCATGTGCAAAATATTGAAACATAATCAGTGTAACTACCTCAAAAAAGCTTGGAAAATCGCCATTGTAGTGCTCTTCTATAATTTTTGCAAGTTTATTGAAGTAGTAAAGAAATTGCTCATCCGAGATTTGGTGGCCGTTAATGGTCATCCGTTCATTGACTCGCTCTAAATGTGGGGACGTAAATGCCCCTACAGTGTAGCCTGCATGTTGTAGCATTTCTCTTAATGCGTTCACCGTAGAGCCTTTACCATTTGAGCCTGCTACATGGATTACTCGTAGTTTGTTGTGAGGTTCATCTAAATGTCCTAGTACTTCTCGCATAAGGACAAGTGGCGCACGTTTATGATCAACTGCTTTTAATGTAAAAATAAATTTTGTACATTCGTTCATTGTGTTAAACAAAATAAACACTCCCTCTTACTGCAATATCTTTATTTTAGTACAAGTAACGTTTAATAACATAGCAAAATGACAAAATACAAAAAACACGCAGCTAGCGACTGCGTGTTCGTACTAATATTAGATTAGTGTACCTTGTGAGCACCTAATAAAGCACCCATATTGTTTAAAATAGTTTTTGCATCACTATTTAATAACGGATGAACATCTGGACGTTGCACTAATTCAAAAGCGTTTTTTAACGTTCTTTTTAACATAGATATATCAAAGTCTGAGCAATACTCATTTATTTTTTGGATCGTTAATAAATCGGTCCTTGATAATTTAGCGCTATCCTGTTGAGGATTACTATTTGCTAATATGTGCTTAATAAGGACGCGACCACTTGTATTTAATAAACGATAATACTTTGCTTCTGATAATTTCAAGAGATTCGTTTCGATCAATACTCTCGCGCTTACAAAGTCTAATTCATCACATGCTTTGTTGACTTTTGTAATAATAGTTGCAATATTTCCTGACATTCTCAACACCTCCATTGACTCTTATTTTCTTTCATTAAAAAGACTGTCTATTTAAAAAAATATCCATTCACACAATCTTAGCTTTGGTTTTTCACGGCTAAATAATATGAAATTAGGTTTTGTTTCCTACTAGTGTAGTGCCAATTATCATCTATTAGACTAATTTATTTTAAATAATACTATATATTTTTTCCTAAAACAATGCATATCTTTAGATCCATAAAAAAAAAGCAATGGATGACTTTTTCGCCATCCATTGCTTTATCTTTACATATTTTTCAATTCATCTAAACGTTTTAAAACAACCGCATGCTTGCTTTCGTAATCTGCTAATTTTTCACGTTCTGCATTGACTAACGCTTCCGGTGCTTTCGATACGAACTTCTCATTCGATAGCTTACCTGTAACAAGCTTCACTTCTTTTGCCCATTTTTCTAATTCTTTTTCAAGGCGAGCAATTTCTTCCTCTAGATTGATCAGTCCAACAAGAGGTAGGAAAACCTGTGCTCCTGTAACAACAGCCGTCATCGATTGACCTGGAGCCTCTAAACCTTCACCAATTGTTAAAGTGTCAGGATTACAGAATTTTTCTAAATATGCTTGATTCTCTTCGAGTACAGCTGCTGTTGCCGCATCTTTCGCTGAAATAAACAACGGTACTTTTTTGCTCATTGGCGTATTTACTTCCGCACGAATATTACGTACTGAACGTATAATATCCATTAGGAGCTTCATATTATCTGCTTCATCTGCAAAATGAAGATCTGTGCGTACTGTTGGCCATGCTGCCACTGTAATAGATTCACCCTCGTGTGGTAAGTGCTGCCAGATTTCTTCTGTAATGAAAGGCATAAATGGATGTAATAGACGCATTGTTTGATCTAGTACGTAAGCTAAAATAGAACGAGTTGTCTTTTTAGCTGCTTCATCCTCTCCGTAAAGTGGTAATTTTGCCATTTCAATATACCAAGAACAGAAATCATCCCAAATGAAATTGTACAATTCACGACCCACTTCACCGAATTCATAACGCTCTGCAAGAGAAGTTACTCGTTCAATTGTTTCATTTAAGCGTGTTAAAATCCATTTGTCAGCAACTGATTTTTCACCAGTTAAGTCGATCTCATCATATGTCATACCATCCATATTCATAAGCGCAAAACGTGATGCATTCCAAATCTTATTGGAGAAGTTCCATACTGCTTCTACTTTTTCAGTTGTATAGCGTAAATCTTGACCAGGTGATGAACCAGTAGCTAAGAAGTAGCGTAATGAATCTGCACCGTATTGTTCAATAACATCCATTGGATCAACACCATTGCCAAGTGATTTACTCATTTTACGTCCTTCACCGTCACGTACTAAACCATGAATGAGTACATCTTTAAATGGACGTTGCTCTGTAAACTCAAGGCCTTGGAAAATCATGCGAGATACCCAGAAGAAAATAATATCATAACCTGTTACTAAAGTACTGGTTGGATAGTAACGTTTAAATTCTTCATTTGCTTCATCCGGCCAGCCCATTGTAGAAAATGGCCATAGTGCTGAAGAGAACCATGTATCTAGTACATCTTCATCTTGCGTCCAGTTTTCTGCATCAGCTGGCGCTTCTTTACCTACGTATATTTCGCCTGTTTCATTATGGTACCAAGCTGGGATTTGATGGCCCCACCATAATTGACGAGAAATACACCAATCACGAATATTCTCCATCCAGCGAGAATATGTGTTTTCAAAACGAGCAGGAACAAAGTTTACTTTCCCTTCTTCATCCTTTTGTAGCTCTAGGGAAGCGTCAGCAAGTGGTTGCATTTTAACGAACCATTGTGCTGAAAGGTATGGCTCAACAACAGCACCAGAACGTTCAGAGTGTCCTACTGAATGCATATGCTCTTCAATACGAATTAACACGCCTGCTTCTTGTAAATCAGCAACGATTTGCTTGCGGCATTCAAAGCGATCCATTCCTTTATATTTACCAGCAAGATCATTCATTGTGCCGTCTTCATTCATTACTAGAATACGCTCTAGATTATGACGATTACCAACTTCAAAGTCGTTCGGATCATGGGCTGGTGTCATTTTTACAACCCCAGTACCAAATTCCATATCAACATAGTCATCAGCAACAATCGGGATTTCGCGACCTACAATCGGTAAAATAACGGTTTTACCAATTAAATGCTGGTAACGCTCATCGTTCGGGTGAACAGCTACCCCAGAGTCACCAAGCATTGTTTCGGGACGTGTAGTAGCAACTTCTACATAGCCTGAGCCATCAGCTAATGGATATTTCATATGATAGAAGGCACCTTGCACATCCTGATAAATTACTTCAATATCAGACAATGCTGTTTTCGCCGCTGGGTCCCAGTTGATGATACGCTCACCACGGTAAATTAAACCTTTTTCATATAACTGAACAAAAACTGTTTTTACCGCATCTGAAAGGCCTTTATCTAGTGTGAAACGTTCACGCGTATAGTCTAATCCAAGACCAAGCTTTGCCCATTGATCACGAATATGTCCAGCATATTCTTCTTTCCATTCCCATGTTTTTTCAAGGAATTTTTCACGTCCTAAATCATAACGTGTAATATTATCCTCACGCAGCTTTGCTTCTACTTTTGCCTGTGTTGCAATACCCGCATGGTCCATACCAGGCAACCAAAGGGCATCATAACCTTGCATGCGTTTCATACGAATGAGGATATCTTGTAATGTTGTATCCCAAGCATGACCAAGGTGTAATTTACCTGTTACGTTTGGTGGTGGAATAACGATTGAATAGGGTTTTTTCCCACTTTCAGGCTGTGCCTCGAAAAACTTCCCTTGTAACCACCATTCATAGCGACCAGCTTCAATGGACTGTGGGTCATATTTAGTTGGCATTGAAATGTTTTCTGTCATATTGACTCCTCCTATTGTTTGAAAACTGTTGGTAAAGAAATGCTGTTCATTTTTTACCCAATAAAAAAAACTCCTCTCGTCTAAAAGGACGAAGGAGTTTTAGTTCGCGGTACCACCTTTAATTCCAGCAGTGGTTAAGATAAATGTTAAATGACACATTTTCTCAGCCTTCCCTACTGGCTCTCAATTCGGTAACGGTGTTTAACCGGCTTTAACTACTATTAGTTCACTAAAGCTGCTCAAGGGCTACCTTCAATTCAGTACAAATAGAAACTTCTCAGCTACCGTTTCCTCTCTGAAAATGTAGACAAAATTTACTCTTCCCTATCATAGCATCTGTATTTGATTTTCCTTATTGTACCGCAGGATCGTGTCATTTTTCAAGTGATTTAGTCATCTTTTAGTAAGAGGAAAGTAAATAGAAAAGGAAGTGACAATTCAAATGCGTCGACGCAAGTATAACCCTTGGCTTTTACCACCTTGGCTACGGCAAGTTCGTTTTTATTGCAGAACCATTATCGTGCCGATTTGTGCTTTTCAGTTTATCCGTGTCATTATTGTGCCAACATCAGGTGATTTAGTCTTCTTATTACTCCTGCTACTTCTCTGCTATTTACTTTTGAAAGACATCATTTGAAACACGAACTTTAAGCGGTGTATATTCTTCTGTTAGATCCCAAATCATAGAAGGCACTTCATGCCAAGTACTGGATTCACGTACAACAATATGGCTTGAGGATTCTCTCAATACAGCTTTCTGGTCAACTGTTGTAGAGTTCTCTTGGCGTGAAGCTGCTGCTACTGCGGCAGGTTGTTTCACTTGAACACTTTCTTCGATTACTGCCATTGTTTCCTCTTGTTCGAAAGCATGGGTTGATAAGTGTGGATTGTCTAACATATTTCTTTCAACAACAGGTTCATATTCATTGAAAGCACTTGTGACTGTCCACTCAAGCTGACACATCTGATTTGCCAGACTAGGGCGAATATCCTTGACCATTAAATCTTTGACATCCGATTCTTTTGGTAAATCAACATGTAAAGGTACGGCATACTCAAAATAACCAGTATCTCCTTGGATATCAAGGGCATCAATTGTAATTAAATCTTCACTATCTGTAAATGCTTGCATATCTTGAAAATCAAAGCGAACGTGTGCGGTGATATGATAGATGCCCATAAGTCGAAGTGAATCCTCTAACTGCATTGCCTGCCACTGAGGCTTAATTTGTACAGCTGCTATTTCTGTTGGGCAGCCGTATCCAGGAAAACAAAATGTTTCGCGCATATTCCAAGTTTTGTGTTCGATAATAATCCCTCCCTCTGCATCATATGACGCTTGGAAGGATAGTATGCTAGGGTGTTTCAAGTTGAACAGAGTTAAAAATAGATACTACTAGAAAAATGACATGCTAGAAGTAGTATTCTAGCATGCCATTTTCATGGATGTTCGTCTCATTAAACATTTACTAATTTAATTTTATTAGCTACACGATCTGTTAGCATTTTCGTTGCCTTTGGTACGATCGGTTTAAAAATCGGATTTAAAACAGGGCCAGCTAGCCCACCAGCAACGACTTCTAAGAATCCTGTCATTTTTGTATTTTCAGCATCGATGCTTTCTGCAAGGAAATAACCATTTCCTGTGAAATTATCAGAAAGACCCTTTAATTCGAATGTAACTTTTGAAGGTGCCAACCATTCTAAGATTGTAATTTCTACTTCTACTGTTTTTTTCAATACGCCAACATTGCCTTTAAAAGTCCAAGTGGAGTGTTTGTCATCAATCATTTCGTGTGCATTATAACCTGGGACAAGCTTTGCCCATTTTTCCATATCACTAACGAAATCCCATACATGTTCAATCCCTACGGGTACTTCGACCGTGTGTGTGCCTGTTGCCATATCAATTCACTACTTTCTTTTATGAATAGCTATATTATAAACGAAATCGCCCACAATTTGGCTATGCTGAAAGATGTAATTTTGACAAAAGCAGGTCCTTCATCCAGTATAGAAGATCTTATTTACTAGTAAATATATGCTATTCCCCCTTTTTGTCCATACATTTCTCTAGCACTATAATGCTTTCTGCTTTATCCATCAAAAAAGAGCATGCTAGAAATAATTCTAGCATGCTCTATCAAATTTTATTGCGCTAATTGTGCAAATACTTTATCGAATGCAGCCACCGTTTTCGCAATATGCTCTTCCGTATGAGCTGTTGAGATGAATAATCCTTCGAATTGAGAAGGCGGTAAGAAAATACCTTCTTCTGCCATCAAACGGAAGTATTCAGCGAACAATTGTAAATCAGACGTTTTAGCAGAAGCAAAATCAATGACATCTTCATTAGTAAAGAAGAAGCCAATCATAGAACCTGCACGATTAACAGTGTGCGGGATATTATATTTGGATGCTACTTCACGGAAACCAGCTTCTAGCTGATCACCTAATTTTTTAAAGTAGTCATATGTGCCATGATCTAAACGTGATAACGTTTCGTAACCAGCTGTCATCGCTAATGGATTCCCTGATAATGTACCTGCTTGATAAATTGGTCCAGCTGGTGCAACTTGCTCCATAATTTCCTTTTTCCCAGCAAAAGCACCTACAGGAAGACCGCCACCAATTACTTTTCCTAAAGTCGTCATATCAGGCGTTACCCCAAAATACCCTTGTGCACAGCCATAATCTACGCGGAAACCTGTCATCACTTCGTCAAAGATTAATAATGCACCATGCTCTGCAGTAAGCGTACGTAATCCTTCAAGGAAACCTGGCTGTGGTGGTACAACACCCATATTTCCTGCAACTGGCTCCACAATGACTGCTGCTAGCTCTGCACCAAACTTGTCGAAAATCACTTTTGCCCCTTCTAAATCATTGTAGGCAACTGTCAACGTATTGCGTGCGATATCTGCAGGTACACCAGGGCTATCAGGTAAGCCTAGTGTGGCAACACCTGAACCAGCTTTAATCAATAATGAATCACCATGACCATGATAAGAGCCTTCAAACTTTAAAATCTTATCACGCCCTGTAACACCGCGTGCTACACGTAATGCAGACATAGTAGCCTCTGTTCCCGAAGAGACAAAACGAATCATTTCCATACCTGGTAGACGATCTAATACTAATTGAGCTAAACGATTTTCTGTATAGCTTGGAGCACCAAAGGAAGAACCCTTGGCTGCTGTGTCTGCAATTGCTTTCACTACCTCTGGATGTGTATGTCCTAGAATGAGTGGACCCCAAGACAATACATAATCAATATATTCGTTACCATCGATGTCTTTAATGATCGCACCATGGCCAGATTCCATGAAAATCGGGTCCATATTCACTGATTTGAATGCACGTACTGGGCTACTAACACCACCCGGCATTAATTGAACAGCTTCAGCATAGGCTTGTTTTGATTTTTCGTAAGAACGTGTCATTTATTTCTCCTCCAACCAACGTGCAACATCTTTTGCATGATACGTAATAATTAAATCAGAGCCTGCTCGTTTCATGCCTAATAATGTTTCAAGCACAACTTTTTTCTCTTCAATCCATCCATTCATAGCAGCCGCTTTAATCATTGCATATTCACCTGAAACATTATACGCAACAAGCGGTAATGGATAGTTATTTTTCATGTCTCGAATAATATCTAAATAGCTTAAGGCCGGCTTTACGATTAAGAAATCTGCACCTTCTTCGATATCTGACTCTGCCTCACGGAATGCCTCTAGACGGTTCGATGGATCCATTTGGTAGGATTTACGATCACCGAATTGTGGAGCGCCATCTGCAGCGTCACGGAATGGTCCATAGTAGCTAGATGCATATTTGACTGCATAGGACATAATCGGAATATGTTCAAAACCAGCTTCATCTAGACCAGCACGAATTGCAGCTACAAAGCCATCCATCATATTAGATGGAGCAATAATATCTGCGCCAGCTTTTGCCTGTGATATCGCCGTGCGGGCTAAAACATCTAATGAAGGATCATTCAAAATTTGATCGCCCTCAATTAAGCCACAATGTCCATGATCTGTAAATTCACATAGGCATGTATCTGCAATGACTAGTAGCTCAGGATGACGTGTTTTAATGAGTCGCGTCGCTTCTTGAACAATGCCGTGATCATGAAATGCACCTGTTCCAACCGCATCCTTTTCAGCTGGCAAGCCAAATAAAATAACTGCAGGAATGCCTAATGCTACAACCTCATCAACCTCTGCTTCCAGTTTATCCAATGAAAATTGAAAAACGCCAGGCATTGAATGTACTTCATTTTTTATATTTTCGCCTTCCATTACAAAAATAGGATAGATCAGGTCCTCTTTATGTAAGTATGTTTCTTTTACCATTGATCGCATCGTTGCATTGGCACGCAAACGACGATGTCTTTGAAATTGTAGTTTTGTCATGATTTGTCCCCTACTTTCATAATTTCTTCGATGACTGCTTGCATTGTATATACACTTGGCATAATATCCACAGTAGCACCGTATTGTTCAAGAGCTGCTTCCGTAATATGGCCGATGGCTGCAATGCGCGTTGCTTGCCACCCAACATGCGGCACTACATCCATTGCGTACACATCAACAGCTGAAGGACTTGCAAAAATCACCGTGACATCTTGATGTTGCTGGATGCAACTGACAATAGCCGCAGTTTGATCATGTCGTTCCATCGTTTCATAAACTGTCCATTCTTTTAATTCAAAGGGCAGCCCATCCTTCAGTGTACTTTTCGCCTTTTCTCCTCGAATAAACAGACATCTCGGATGATTACCTGCTACACTTGGAAATTCTTTGACAAAAATATCAGCACTAAATACGGAAGGCATAAAGCTCACTTGAAATCCTAACTTTTCTAATGCTGTCGTTGTTTTAGTCCCAATGGAAGCAATCTTCCCTTGGAAGTGCTTAGCATTCAATTGATGCCGAAGCATTTTACTAGCAAAAGCATCGACAGCATTTTGACTAGTAAAAATAATCCAATCATATTGATCGGCGCAATTCAATCGTTCAGCATCATTACTGTCTAATCGTTCGCACGTTTCAATTAATGGGGCTATGATTGCTTGTCCACCTAAAGCTGTTATGTTATCGACAATGGTTGTTGTCTTAGATGTGCCTGTTAAAAGTATCGTTTTACCCTTTAAAGGTAAATTACTTGGCATCTTGCTCTGCCTTTACACGCTGAATTAAATCAAAAGCACCCTGTTCTGTTAAAATAGCAGCTAGCGCTTCTCCAATTTTTTGTGCATCTGTACCAACAACTGTTTCCTTATACATAACAGATGCATCTGGAGCAGCAACAAGGCCTGTTAATGTAATTTCTTCCCCATTAGAAGTGGCATACCCAGCGATTGGTACTTGACAACCACCATCCATTGCTGCCAAAAATGCACGTTCTGCATGCGCCTCTTGCCATGTTAATGAATCAGTGAGCTTTCCTAATTCGGCTAATAGCTCCGCATCATCTGCACGACATTCAATGCCTAGAGAGCCTTGCGCTACAGCTGGCAAACATTGTTCTACAGGTAAAAACTCAGTGACTACATCATCGCTCCAACCAAGACGTTTCAAACCAGCCGCAGCCAAAATAATGGCATCATATTCTTCTGTTTCGAGCTTAGCTAAACGTGTATCAACATTTCCACGAATCCATTTAATTTCGATATCAGGACGTACTGTTAAAAGCTGTGCACTACGACGTAAAGAACTTGTCCCAACAACTGCTCCCGCAGGAAGGTCAGCAAATTTAACATGACCTTTCGAGATAAATGCATCACGCGCATCTTCACGTGGTGGAATACAACCAATCACTAACCCATCTGGCAATACAGCAGGCATATCTTTCATAGAATGAACAGCAAAATCAATTTCTTTATCGTATAGGGCTTGTTCAATTTCTTTCACGAACAATCCTTTTCCACCTACTTTTGAAAGCTGTACATCTAAAATTTGATCACCTTTTGTTACAATCTCTTTTACTTCAAATTCAAATGGTACACCAGCCGCTTTTAATTCATTAATGAACCAATTTGTTTGAGTTAGCGCTAGCTTACTTCTCCTAGAACCTACAATAATTTTTCTCAACAGTCTCCAACCTTTCTTCTAATACCATAAATGGAATCGCGACAAACTACTTCCTAGGAAGAAATTCACAACGACTAGCAGATAGGCATAAATATGTACCCACGCATAAGTTGTACCTATCAGCTTGCTTTTACGATTCACATATAGGATAAAACAATACAAAATTAAAATAATGAAAGACCCTATGATTTTCGCATCGAAAATCGAAAGACTCTCTAATGTTAATAGTGCCCATTCAAACCCTAATATTAAACTTATAAATAACATTGGTATCCCAATAAAAAATGAAATATTCATCCAGCTACTCGTCTGCTGTAAGGAAGGCAACCTTGTCCATAAGTGTGACCACTTTTTCTTTTTCAGCAAACGATATAAAACGAGGTACAAAATGGCAAACACAAATGTTAAAGTGAACGCTGCATAGGACAATATTGCAAATGATATATGAATAAAAAGCATTTCCGAAATTAATGTATCCCCGACAGCTCCTGTAGGACGCTTCGGCATGAATGTAAATATACTAGCGAATAAAAATCCTAGTATATTAATAATAAACACAGGTAAATCCACCTTTGCTATGCAATGAAGGAAAATGGATAACGTCACGAGTAACCAGGAATAAAAAAGAATTCCCTCAGACAAGGATAAAATCGGAAAACGCTTCGTTTCCACAAACGTTAAAATGATAATGGCACTTTGAATCACCCATACAAATGAAACAAGCCAAAAAGCAATACGCCTTGCTCGTACTTGCTTATAAAAATAATCAGTAAAGTAAAAAACTAGACTGATCGCATACAAGACGATCATCACTTCATACAACCTCGTCATGGTCAAATCAGCCAATAGACATCCCTTCTTTGTCGTGAAATTAATTAAGCTATTCTAGCATAGAAAACAAAAAAACGTTTTCGTATCTTAAGTTTACCATACAGATACGAAAACGCCTCGTGTAATATCAGTAGAAAATCCAATTGCGCATAATACTCATGTACAACCACATTTGTCTACGCAAGCGCAATAGATATTTTAGAAAGAGTACTTTGGCTCAGTAGAAGTCTGAGATACCTGCGAGCGTTCTTTGCGCTCAAGCTCTTGCTTTGTCATCTCATGAACTTCAACTTCCACAGCATCCTCTATACCAAAAATTTGTTGGAATAAACGTAACTGTTCATTTGCTTTTGGAGAATTAGCCATTTCCTTAGCTTGTAAGATTGGCTCTTTTAACAATTGATTGATAATAGATTTTGTATGTTTGCTTAAAATTTTACGTTCACGTTCCGTTAAATCTGGCATTTTATTTTCGATACTCATCATTGTCTCTTCTTGAATACGACTCGCTTTTTTACGTAATGCTGAAATGACCGGAACTACCCCAAGCGTTGCTACCCAGTCTTTAAATTGCACAACTTCTTTGCCAATCATATCGGTAATATCAGCAGCAGCACGTTCACGCTCTGCTAAATTCGCCTCGACAATACCTTGTAAATCATCGATATCATAGAGGAAAACATTTGGTAGGTCGCCCACTCGTGGATCAATATCACGAGGAACCGCAATATCTACCATAAATAATGGTTTTCCTTTACGTAAACGTTCCACAAATTGCATCAGCTCGTAATCAATAACATAATCTGTTGCACCTGTTGAAGTAATTAAAATATCCGCTTCTAACAATGAACATTGTAATTCCTTCATTGATTTAGCTTCACCATGGAATTTAGCCGCTAGGCTTTCTGCTTTTTCAAATGTACGGTTAATGACAGTAACTTTCCCTACGCCACTACCATAAAGGTTCTCAATCGCAAGTTCCCCCATTTTTCCTGCACCTAAAATAGCTACATGCTTGCGTTGTAATGAGCCAAAAATTTTCTTTGCTAATTCTACGGCAGCATAGGAAACGGATACCGCATTTTCACCGATCGCTGTTTCATTATGTGCACGCTTTGCAAATGTTACTGCTTGTTTAAATAGTTGATTGTATACCGTTCCTGTTGTGCCAATCTCTTGTCCACTTAAAAAGCTTTTTTTTACTTGCCCTAAAATTTGTGTTTCACCTAGAACCATTGAATCGATTCCAGCTGTCACTTTAAATAAATGTTCGATTGCCTCATCTTCTTCACGAATTGTTAAATACGAAGAAAATGTCTCCACAGGCAAATCAAACCAGTTGGCTAAAAATTGTTTCACAAAATGACGTCCAGTATGCAATTGATCCACAACAGCATATATTTCTGTACGATTACATGTCGAAACAATTACGTTCTCTAATATACTTTTTTGCTTTTGCAGCGCTTCCATTGCTTGTGGCAGTTCACTCTCAATGAATGATAACTTCTCACGTATTTCAACAGGCGCTGTTTTATAATTCAAGCCTACTACGATGGCATGCATGAATAACACCTCACACGTTCTAATTCACAAATCTCATTATAGCACAGTTCGACAATAGTTCATCATTAATTTGTGAACATGTCATGAAGAACTGCAATTCGTCATCTACATTAGAATTATTATAAACTAAGTGTAACAAATTATACGTGTTGTTTCAAATTAAAAAAACTGCCCCACATTCGGAGGCAGTTTGCTCTCATTAATTTGTTATTGAGACAGTCTTTAATGCAATCATATTTCCATCTTTATCATATGCTATAAACTCAATCTCATCATTAACTTTAAAATCCTGCATAGTTTGGACGGTTTTCGTTAACATATAAACATGATCACTACGCTTTTGCAAATCAAATTGGACATCTCCACTGATCGAATTAAAACGTACATTCATCTTGGCAACATTTTGACAGTTACCATCAACTCGTGCGCTCATTGTAATATAGCCTTTTCGTAGAGAAACGCTCGTTTCTTCAAATAAATCTTCTGGATTGATACAGCTTGAAGCTGGCGTTTTACATAAAATTGTATCAATTAACTTCTGGAATACTTGATGCAATTGTAAATTATCAATTGCATGGAAATACGTTCCACCCGTTTCTGAAGATAATTGCATTAAAGTGGCATCATTTACTTGTGATTTCTTGCCCATACTTACTGTGTATACTTTGACACCTTGCTTTTTCGCTTCATTTATAACTTTTGTCATTTTTGATTTACTTGTTTTACCATCAGATACAACGACAATCGCTTTAGATGTTTTCGAATCATTCGAGAATTTTGTTAAAGCAATATCAATGCCTGCAAAAATATCAGTTGCACCCTTCTCTTTTGATGCTTTATAAAGATCTTTTTTTAGCACATTTTCTGTTGTACCTTCTCCAAGCACCGTTGCTTTTGTATTCGTTTCAATGACTATGTTATTTTTAGCCTTTAATTGATTGATTAGTTCAATCATTTTCTTTCCACGATAATTTGTTGGATCAACGGCCTTCATGGAAGAGGAATAATCCACTACATAGGCAATTTCTGTTGCTAAAGAACAAGAATTTTTACTGAAGTATGGATTAGCAAAAATGTCTTTCGTTACTGTTTTATCTTTTAAACCCTTCAAGGATGTTGCGTAGCGTGGGTCTATTGGATTGACAAGTATTGCTTCCACTTTAGATTTTCCATAAATAATTGAATCAAAGTAGGCTACGGCAGTACCTGGATTCCCTGTATTATTCAATGGGTCTGAAGTGTTCGTAATGAATGAAGCTGTTTTTTCCACTCCATCATACTTAATTTTGACTGTCCCTTGATAATCCGTAATAGGCTCTCCACCTGGGCGCACTAAAGTCACCATCACTTTTGTATAACGATCTTTTCCTGATGGTCTTGATGCCGCATCGGCACTTTCCTTTAATGCCTCTACTCGTTTTTTATAGGCCTCTACTTGCCCAAGTAATTTACCGCCTTGATATTTTAATAATACTGTACGGTCATAGTTACTTAAGTTTGTGAAGATCGTATAAATCTTCATAACACTATCATAATGCTCTAATGTTAAATCCTTTTCGTCTGGCATCTCTTTCATAAGTTGAATAATAGCGCCGACTGGATTAATGTTTTCTACCTGTGAGGCAATATCATCATCAATGCCTTGAACGCGATAAATAGGACGACCATCGTCAGCAATCATATACATGATTTCCGTTATAGCTGTATTATCTTTAGTTGTAACAGAGTTTTGGAAACGCGTCTTTAAAAGTTCCTCAAATAAGTGAACAGAAATATCATAGTTTTCAAATTGTAGAATAGCATTTTCATAACCTAATGCTGGATATTTAGGATCAGATCCACCGTAACGTAAATAGATGTTTTGCACATTTCCTAAAACATCTGTTACATTTGTTTGCTGTCCAATACTAAATAGCTTTCTATCCCCATCAAAGTCAAAAGGAACTGGGCTATACACATCAATTAGGTTTTGCGTAAAGAACTCTGGGATATCTTCACTTTTTGGAAATTCAGGTATCACGCTGCCATTATCATCCGTATTTCCTGGGTCGTATACTTGGTAATCAATACGCAATTCAGGCTGTGGTGCGTAACGCACTTCTGCATTTAATTTCTCTCCAACAAGACACTTCATTGCTGGGTCTGTATTATTAATTAGCTCAAAAGTGATGGTATCACGTACCGATTTAGTTAATTTTGGTGCTACAACGATAGCGGACACAGTTGAACCATCCGATTGGACAATATCAACTGCTTCACCTGAAGTATCAACAATATTTCCGTAGGATGCCTTCACGCGGAATGAATAGGATTTATCATCTGCGATAGGATCACCATTACAAGCCTTTAAAGACACCGTAACAAGTGTTGTATCCACATTATTTGCAATTAAATCAGGTTTTTCCACCACAATACTTTGCAGTGCATTATTGACATTGTTCGGTCCAGTAAAATCATTTGAATTATCCTTCGGTTCTTCAAAATCAGCACTACTAGATCCCATAAAACCTGGAGGTAACGTAATGCTATCATTATCGCGACCCGCTGGACTACGTTTTAATCCTTGTACTGCAAAAGTGCTATTTTGAACAGCACGATATAAGAATTCAGCAACATCACCACGTGTTAATTTTGTAGATGGATTGAAGCTAGCAAATGTCTTTTTGCCTGTAGAACTTGTAGATAAATCATTTGAATATAAATATTGCACTGCCTGTGGCTCATCTAAATCTAAGCCTTTAAAAGCAGCATAAATTTGGGCAAATTGGCCGCGCGTTACGGCTTTTGTTCGATTCGTATTCACATGTGTGCCGTTAAATGGTAAATAAAAATCGCTATAGAAATTATAAGCAACACTATCTACATAAGATAACGCATAGTTACGATCTAGCTTGGCAAACATCAGGACAAGCTCACGATCTGTCACTTGCTCATTCGGTAAAAAGTTACTTGCACTATTTAAGGACATTAGGTCATTATCGACCGCCCAGGAAATAGCTTTATAATTATTGCTATTTGTTGGAACATCTCTAATGGTTGTAGCTGCTTGAGTGACAGTGGGTGTCGCTGTCATCAGTAGGAGCATGAAGCAAAGCATAGCAAGCAATGCCTTTTTTACATATGTCATTTTTGTTCCATCCTTTCTTTAGTTAAAGAACAATATGTCATCACGATAGTTTTGTTTTAAGTCATCTTCCAAATATTTCAAGAAGCGTTCTAGAACGACTGATGCCTCCGCACGAGTTAGCGGTTTATTTGGGTTAAAGCGACCAGCAGAATCACCAATCATTAAACCAAGTTCATTCGCTATATAGATGCCATCTCTCGCATAATTTGGAATCTGTTTATCATCTGTAAATCTAGTTAAGTAGCCAGGATCGGGTGCTCTATTTTCAAGTCCTAAGGCACGAACAAAAATTGTTGCGGCCTGTGCTCGAGTAATCGCATTATCTGGCTTAAAGTAGTCAGCTGATACACCTTTAATGATCCCTTTATTTAATGCTGATTCAATATAGCCGTAATCTTTGATAGAACGCTTCAAATCTTTAAAAACACTTGTAGTAGGTGTCTTTTTTGATTTCTTTTCTTCAAACACACGTAAGTCCACTGCTTTCCCAATAGCCGTCGTAAAATCAATACGTTTCATTGGCGTATTAGGAGAGAAGAAATTACTTGAATCCGAGTAAATACCTAGAGAATAAAGTTTTTCAATTGCTTCTTTCGCGTAATGGGTTGTTAAATCTCTGAATTTAGGAATTATGAGACGCTCAATTGTTGGCATGTACTCTGTATCTAAATCTAGCGTTCCTTTTTGCCCTGAAGATAAGTCGTATGTATATTCAGAAATAACATCCTTTTCACTAACGACTGCATATCCCCCTTCAAAACTCCCTAAGCTACCGAGATTTTCCTCATAATTTAAGACACGTGATTTACTTGTAGATAAACGATTTTTCACATGGCTTGTCTTGCCATCACTATAGGAATAAACAGACTCTGTGATTTGAGTTTCAGTCGCACCCCAGAAGTTCTCATAGCCTGCATGTCGACTATCTGTTTCAATTGTAACTGTGTTTTGAACAGCATTTTTCCCTTTTCCTGTTTCAAAAGCATAGGTTTTCCTAGAAATAATATTTCCTGAGTAATAATCTGAGGCTGCACGATTATCAGTAACTGTTCCTTGTGAAAATTGATAATCGACTAATGAATACGTAATGGCGCCAATTGTAATTTTTTCAGTGTATTTCTTTACTTCACCATTAGATGTTTTTTGACCAAGAACTGCATAATCCACTACATCTGATTCGTAGGCAATATTTCTTGTCAATGTAGCACCATTGCTTGCTGTTAACTTCATACTATACGTTTCAGTTAATTTACCTTTTGATTCTTTTTGTGCAATTTTAATATCTTTACTTGTCCCTTTAAAAATAACAGGTGTCCCTGATAGGAACACGGCTTCTTCATATGTATACTCGTTTTTTACAGCACCCGTTGTTTCTAATGAAGCGGCTGATGCATTGAACGGAATAGTAGTTCCAATCAAAAAAATAGCAAGAACGATGAACATGATTTTAGATAATTTTTTTTGCATTCACTTTTCCTCTCTTTCACTGTGCATGGCGTGCAGAATGAAGCTTGTTCTAATACTACTAAAAAATCTGCTCGTCTAGCAAAAGTATGCACAATATAGCTTATGCGAAGTAACCTTCCTCTTTTTTAGATAAGAAACATCGCTCTTTTGCAAATACTATTCGCATTAGACTCGCAGATTTTTTTTAGTTAACTATTTATGCTAATCTACCAAAATAAAATGAGCTTTCACAAATCGATCTGATAATACTACTAAACGATCAGATGGCTGTAAGTCAGAAGCTTGAATCACCTTACCTGCTTTTATCAGTGTCGCTTGGTCAATATTCATATTAACCATCTCACCTGCTTCATACCAACGACCATTCTGCCATTGACTAACACTCTTGACATTAATCACAGCAGGATACGTAGATTTCACAGACTGTAGCTTCCCTGCAAGCATTAGAGGCGCAACAGGTTTAGCATTGTCTAAAATATGAAGAGCTTGTACATGGCCTTCCTTCACATAGAAATATCCATAGTCGCCCTCAGATAAGTAAAGTTCAATATCAGGCATGACACTATAGGTTTTATTGCCATCATCTACCATCGCTTTTGTGGAATTACTAACCGACAATACCGTACGATCTGCTTTTTTGAAAACATTTGACTCAATCTTCATAGCATCGTCAATTTCAATTACATATCCATCAGCTTGAGATAAGCGTCCATAATATAATTCATGGCCAGCTAGATTAGGTGACATGAAGCTATCACTTGTTACTTGTATTACTTGTGCATAATGATCGCGCGTAGCACCATCAGCCACGACAAAAGCAGTACCATATGCCATTAGACCAGTAGGTTCAATTAAACGTCCATTTCGAATTAAAATAGTTCCATTATGGAAGTACATGGTACCTGCTGTTTTCAGTTTCAGTAGTTGGTAATCTGTATCTACAGACAGCATGGGTTCGTAATATGTTCGTTCGTTATTTTTCAATACGACGATTTTCTCGATTACTTCCTTACCGAATTGTTTAACGGTCGCATAGTATGCTTCGCTGCCTATATAATTTTTCAGCTGACCTTTCTCGACTTTCGTATTCCCCACATATATTGGTACTTTAGATGTAAAAGGCATTGTTGAAAGATCGTTTGTTGCTTGTGAGCCAAATTGCCAGTTAACAAAGGCATGTTGATTTTTCACGGTTAGCTTATTGGCATTCGGATTGACCGCTTGTATCTCACCTTTATATAAGTTTTCTACTAGTGTACCTGTTTCACTGATAGCTACCTTTGATAGGACTGAGGAGGTTTTATTTTTAAAACTTAATTTAACTCGATCCCCAACATATAATGCACTAATATCCGTTGCAGAAGAACCTTTTTGATAATTGGTTTCTTTGTTTAAATAATAAGTCGTTTCTGCACCAACATCTGGTTTGACCATAATAAATAATCCATTTGGATCAATACTCGTTACGACACCAGCCATCGTTTTACCGTTGCTACTTCCAGTTGATGGTACATTTGTTTCTGTTGGTGTATTAGAGGTACCGCGAAGTTCAACAACACTTCTGAGAGAAATTTCAGCCTCAACTTCCATTCCCATCTTAAAGCCCTCAATAGTCGTTGACGTATTATTAATATATAATCGCGTGTTTTTATTAATATTGAATGTCACTGTTCGTCCACGATCATTTTCCAATGTTATTTTACTAAGCTGCTTTTCTATCGTGCCATCTGGCTTTGTATATTCTGAAAATGTTACATCGACAAAGGTCCCAGTCACTAATTGGGCTGCTTTAGCAGTTTGGTTAAAGGAAAAACCTACTATCATCAGTAACACGATCATAAGTATATATGAATATTTTTTCAAAAAACCTGCCTCCTTACTAATTATTAGTATATCGTATTATTGGTAGTTTTTCTTATTCGAAAAGTTACATTTTAGGCCTTTTTGAATTTATTTCTAATGAAAAAAGTTGAGGTAGCTTTTAACTTCAAGCTACCTTGCCTGCTTCATACTTGAATATCAATTGTATGTCCGGCTGTTGGATGTGGAGCATCTAACATTTCAACTAACTGTTCTGTATTTTGCTGTTGCATCTCCATTGCCTGTTTCGTAACAGCTAAAGATACATTTTGCATTAGTGTTGCTTGATTCATTGCCATCGATAAAGCTGCGATATCCATTTAGTCCACCTCCTATCTAATTTATCGGACAAATAGTTTCATCATCAAGTATTTTCCCTAATTTTCTACACATCCCCCTATTGAAAATACAAAAACATCTATTGTCCTAACGCTTTAGACACAATAGATGTTTATTATTACATTTTATTTTCGATTGTTTTCCAAACTTCCTCAAAGCCAAGACCCGTTTCGGAAGAGAAGACAATAAGTGGATCACTTTTTTCCATCTCCAATGTCTCTTTGACAATTTTCTTATGTTTATCCCATTTACCTTTTGGAATCTTATCTGCCTTCGTCGCAATAACAATGCAAGGAATATTGTAATGCTTTAAAAAAGCATACATCATGCGATCATCAGCTGTTGGAGGATGACGCAAATCAATAATTTGTACGACTGCTTTTAACTCCTGGCGCCCTGTAAAATAGCGCTCAATCATTTTTCCCCATGCCTCACGCTCAGATTTAGAAACCTTTGCATAGCCATAACCCGGAACATCCACAAAAAATAACTGCTCTTCAATTTTATAAAAGTTAAGGGTTTGTGTTTTACCAGGCTTAGATGAAATACGTGCTAAAGCTTTACGTCCGATCATTCGATTAATGAAGGAAGACTTCCCTACATTCGAACGACCAGCTAATGCAAATTCTGGCAGTCCATCTTCTGGATATTGGTCTGGTCGTACCGCACTAATGACCATTTCGACATTATGGACTTTCATTTTTCTAAAAACCTCCGTCCAGTGCATAGGCTAATACTTCATCAGCCGATGTCACTAGTTTAAATGTTAGTTGCTCGCGTACACTGTCAGGAATATCCTCTATATCACGTTCATTATCCTTTGGACAAATAATCGTCGTTAAGCCTGCACGGTGAGCACTTAGTGTTTTTTCTTTTAAGCCTCCGATAGGTAATACACGGCCACGTAAGGTAATTTCACCTGTCATACCTACTTCGCGGCGAATCGGGCGATGTAAAATAGCAGAAACGATAGCTGTTGCCATTGTAATACCAGCTGATGGCCCATCTTTAGGTACAGCACCCTCTGGCACATGGATATGAATATCATGTGTATCAAAAAATTCGGCATCCACATTGAGGTGCTCCATCTTCGTACGAACATAGGATAATGCTGTTTGAGCAGATTCCTTCATTACTTCACCAAGCTTACCAGTAAGTTGTAACTTCCCTTTACCTGGTGTTAAGGATACTTCGATTTGTAATGTATCTCCACCAACTGTTGTATACGCAAGTCCAGTTGCTACACCTACTTGATTTTCCTTTTCAGCCTGACCATAACGGAAACGATGTTTACCAAGTAAATCTTGTAACGATTTTGAGTTAACCGTTACTCGTTTTTTCTCACCAGATACTATTATTTTGGCGATTTTACGGCAAAGCGTAGCGATTTGTCGTTCTAAACCGCGAACTCCTGCTTCCCGTGTATAATAACGAATAATATCAGTGACAGCTTCATCTTTAATTACTACTTGTGTTTTTTTCAAACCATGTTCTTTAAGCTGCTTTGGTATCAGATGATTTTTCGTAATTTGAGATTTTTCAATTTCAGTATAACCTGCAATAGAAATTACTTCCATACGATCTAATAATGGTCCAGGGATACTACTTAAGTCATTGGCAGTGGCAATAAATAACACATTTGATAAATCATATGGTTCCTCAATATAATGATCACTAAATGTATTGTTTTGTGCAGGATCTAAGACTTCAAGCATGGCTGCTGCAGGGTCACCTCTAAAATCATTAGACATTTTATCGATTTCATCTAATAAAAATACTGGATTAACGGTACCTGCTTTTTTCATTCCTTGAATAATACGTCCTGGCATTGCACCAACATACGTACGTCGATGACCACGAATTTCCGATTCATCCCGCACACCACCTAAAGAAATACGAATAAACTTACGATCTAAGCTTTCCGCAATGGAGCGAGCTAATGATGTTTTACCTACTCCTGGAGGTCCTGCTAAGCATAAAATAGGTCCTCGCAGTGAATTTTTCAGCTGACGTACTGCTAAATATTCCAAAACACGTTCTTTGACTTTTTCTAATCCATCATGATCTCGGTTTAAAATATTTTCAGCATGCGCAATATTCATGCGATCCTCTGTAGCAGTTGTCCATGGTAATGAGATAAGCCAATCAATATAATTGCGAATAACACCGCTCTCTGCACTAGCTCCAGGTATTTTTTCATAGCGATCTAATTCTTTCAGTGCCGCTTCTTTTGTTGATTCAGGCATACCCGCTTCGTCGATACGCTTACGTAATTCCGCAACTTCTCCAGTTTTCCCTTCGCGATCGCCCAGCTCCGTTTGGATAGCTTTCATTTGCTCACGTAAATAATATTCTTTTTGCGTGCGTTCCATTGATTGCTTTACTTTGGAATTAATTTTCTTTTCTAGATCCAATACTTCCTGTTCATCATGTAAGCGAATAATTAAATGATCTAGTCGTTTTTTAACGCTAAGCATTTCCAATACTTCTTGCTTGTCGGCCATTTTAAATGGCAAATGAGAAGCAATAATATCTGCTAAACGGCCAGGCTCTTCAATATCCGTTACAGTATTGATCGTCTCAGTCGTAATTTTATTGGAGGATTTTGCATATTTTTCAAAATACGTCAACAATGTACGCATCAATGCTTGCGTTTCTACATCTTTTTCTGTTGACTCCTCTTTCATATCAATATCCACAACTGTATACTTCTCTAATGCACGATAGTTTTCCCACGTTGCACGAGCAACTCCTTCTACAAGGATACGTAACGTGCCGTTTGGTAATTTTAGCATTTGTTTGACATAAGCAATTGTACCAACTGAATACAGATCTTGCTCTTCAGGCTGTTCATCGTGCATTTCTTTTTGTGTCACCAATAAAATCATTTGGTCCTCTAACATTGCCTGCTCAAGCGCCGCTACAGAACGATTTCTACCCACATCAATATGTAACACCATCGATGGGAATACTAAAAGTCCACGCAAAGGCAATAATGGTACATTTGTTGTTTTTTGTATTGTCACCATGCGGGCATTCACCTCCGTCAAAATTTTCATGTTAACATCCCGCGCTACTAGTATGTGTTTAAAAAGTTGATTCACACTAGTTATTGAAGCGAGCCAAAAATTTCTTCAAGTTACAGCTGGCTTTATGTAGGAATGAATAAAAAGCTGACTGTCGATATGTGCGAACATTGCACAATCGAAGTCAGCTAATTACTCTCTATCTCACAACGGTAGACAGCCACGTCTATTCATTATGCTGAAGTTTTAGTGTCGCTACCTTCATCGAGTTCAGTGCCATCTTCAAGAAGCAATTTCGGTTTTTCTTTATCCGTAATTGTTTTTGCTGTAATGATACATTTTTTTACGTCTTCACGTGAAGGCAATTCGTACATTACATCAAGCATTGTTGACTCAATAATTGAACGAAGACCACGCGCACCTGTTTTACGTTCAATCGCTTCCTTAGCAATTTCCACAAGAGCACCTTCATCAAATTCAAGCTCAACACCATCTAATTCAAGCATTTTTTGATATTGCTTGGCTAGTGCATTTTTCGGCTCTGTTAAAATTTGTACTAGTGCAGCTTCGTTTAATTGCTCCAGACTCGCAAGTACAGGTAATCGACCAATGAACTCTGGTATTAAACCAAATTTCAATAAATCCTCAGGAATCAGCTTGGACATAATAGAACCTTCATCTACATCTACTATATTCGGATCTGAACCGAATCCTATTACTTTTTCACCCTGACGTCGTTTAATGATGGTTTCAATGCCATCAAATGCACCACCCACAATGAAAAGAATATTAGTTGTATCGATTTGTAAAAATTCTTGATGAGGATGTTTTCGTCCTCCTTGCGGTGGAACGCTTGCAACTGTTCCTTCCAGAATCTTTAGGAGTGCCTGCTGAACACCTTCACCAGAAACATCTCGTGTAATAGATGGATTCTCTGACTTACGTGCAACTTTGTCAATTTCATCAATATAGATAATCCCTTTTTCAGCGCGTTCGATATCGTAATCAGCTGATTGGATTAACTTTAATAAAATATTTTCAACGTCCTCACCAACATAACCTGCTTCAGTTAAGGAGGTAGCATCCGCAATTGCGAATGGAACATTTAAAATACGTGCTAACGTTTGAGCTAATAAAGTTTTACCGCTACCAGTTGGGCCGATTAACACAATGTTCGATTTTGCTAATTCAATATCATCAATTTTACTATTCGTATTGATACGTTTATAGTGATTGTAAACTGCGACTGCCAATGCCTTTTTAGCACGCTCTTGTCCAATTACATACTCATCTAGAATCGTTAAGATTTCTTTAGGTTTCGGAATATCTTGGAATTCAATTTCCTCCTCTACACCTAGTTCCTCTACAACGATCTCTGAACAAAGCTCGATACATTCATCACAAATATAAACACCAGGACCTGCAACTAATTTACGCACTTGTTCTTGTGGCTTTCCACAAAATGAGCATTTTAAATTGCCTTTTTCATCATTAAATTTGAACAATATGTTTCACCCCTATTCAAGCAACAATCTTACAAGATTATTGAACCTTTATCAAATAAATTGTCTGCATCATTTACGCCTCAGCATTTATGCATGTATAGATTATAACGTATCGTCATGTCCTTTACTTCATTTGCCTTACGAAGCATGCTATCGAAACCTGCTTACTTCGCCACCTTATACTGCTATAAAGTTACATTTATTTACTTCCGACACACTACAAACTACTGATCTCTATTTATAAATCTACTACATTCATCAACCAAGGGTATATATCACTCAAAAAATAAGTTTTATTTATTATGACCTCTCTGAATGAAGTTAAGTTTAGCATCGTATCAATTTCGCCTTGACTCAAATAGCGTCTGGACATCAATCCAAATCCTTGACACCTGCCAGCAGGCTCTATCTTCATTCAGTCGTGGTTTAAACACACACTAAAAAGGTTAAAAAGGCATACAGTTCACCATCTATGTGAGATGGGCGTCATTTGTACCTGACGTTATGCTTTGGATACAAAAACATCTGCTGAATGAAGATAAAAACTAAAACAATACTATGTATAAGTGAAGTATAAAGTGAAATAAACGTTAAGGGGACTGATTTTTAAGAGTTTATGTGATAAAACAAGGCACGGATTCATGCCGTACCTTGTTTTTTTGGGCTATCTAATTACACAAAATCTTATTCAGTAATTTTAGCGTTTTCTACTAAAAATTCAACTGTTTTTTGGATTTTGATGTCGTTTTCAAGTACTGCTGTACCACCTAAAGCACTTGTGATTTGATCATTTGTCATGTTGAATTGAGCAGCCATTTTTTCTAATTCTGCTTCAATATCAGCTTCAGATGCTTCAATTTTTTCAGCTTCAGCAATCGCTTCAAGTGTTAATGAAACACGTACACGGCTTTCTGCTTCTTCTTTCATTTGACCACGTAGGTCTTCTTCTGATTGACCAGAGAATTGGTAGTAAAGGTCTAAGTTCATACCTTGCATTTGTAAACGTTGACCAAATTCTTGTAACATACGATCAGTTTCAGAGTTAATCATACCTGCTGGCACTTCAAACTCAGCATTTTCAGCAGCTTTCTCTACTAGTTCATCACGAAGAGCAGCATCTGATTCTGTTGCCTTTTGAGCTGCAGTTTGTTCTTTAATTTTAGCGCGTAAAGCTTCAACGCCTTCAACTTCTGGATCTAATTCTTTTGCGAATTCATCATTTAACTCAGGAAGAACTTTTGTTTTAACTTCTTTCACTGTTACTTTGAAAGTAGCTTCTTTACCAGCTAATTCAGCTGCATGGTATTCTTCTGGGAATGTCACAACAACATCTTTAGATTCGCCAGTTTTAACACCAACAAGTTGCTCTTCAAAACCTGGAATGAATGAACCTGAACCGATTTCTAGTGGATAGTCTTCGCCTTTTCCACCTTCAAAAGCTTCTTCACCTACGAAACCTTCGAAGTCGATCACAGCTGTATCACCTTCTACGATTGCTTCGTCTTCTTTGATTTCAAGTTCTGCTTTGCGAGCTAATTGATCTTGAATTTGAGCATCTACTTCTTCATCCGTTACTTCTACTGGCAGTTTAGATACTTCTAAACCTTTGTAGTCACCTAGCTTTGGTTCTGGTTTCACTGTTACTTGTGCAGTGAATGTGAAATCTTGGCCGTGTACAAAGTTTTCTGTACCAGCGATTTCTGGGTAATCAACTGGCATAATTCCAGCTTCATCAATTGCTTTTGCATAAGATTCAGGAACGATGATTTCTAATGCATCTTGGTATAGAGATTCGATACCAAAACGTTGTTCAAACATTTTACGAGGCATTTTACCTTTACGGAAACCTGGTACGTTAATTTGTTTTACAACTTTTTTGAACGCTTGGTCCATTGCTGCATCGATTTCTGCAGCAGGTACTTCGATTGTAAGAGTACCGATATTACCTTCTTGTTTTTCCCATTTTGCTGACATGTATAAAT
This sequence comes from Lysinibacillus sp. PWR01, assembly GCF_043359455.1. Taxonomy (NCBI): domain Bacteria; kingdom Bacillati; phylum Bacillota; class Bacilli; order Caryophanales; family Bacillaceae; genus Lysinibacillus; species Lysinibacillus sp. PWR01. The sequence continues at coordinate 75,153 of NZ_JBHERJ010000079.1, forward strand.
ACCTCCAAAATAAATAATCAAGTTTAGATGTTAGACAATTCATTCGTAACTACGATTTTGACAACCATTTTAGTATAACATAGATGTGTATAGTTTCAACTTATTTCATACCTAATGTAGTTCTGTTAGCTTTTCTAACATTTGTAAAAAGTCGATGATTTCATAGTCCATTTCTTGTACATTTCCTAGCATGGCTAAGACAAAATCAATATAACTATAAGCAACATCATCTGCTTCGAACGGTTGCCATTCAAAAGGATACGTTACAATGGCATGCTTTGCCATTAAATATTGTACCATTTCCAACGTAGATGGGTCTTGTTCTAGCTTCATTTCCAATATATTTTTTATTTCTCCATACTGCGGTAACTGGTTAGGCAATACTAACTCAGTCGGATTAACGGTTTTTATTTGGTTGAATTTGGCTATTGTAACATCAATAGCTACTTCTTGTTCCACTAATAATATTAATGCTAAGCTCTGGACAAAAGGATGAACCGTTGAACATTCAATGATTGCTTTTAATGCCTCTTTTAATTGTCTTACATTTGTATCCATAAGACGATGTAAGCGAATGGATTGCTCATTTGGAGTAAGTGCACAAAATTTCTCAAGATCATACTCCTGTTCCTCTATTAAACGTTGTGCATTTTCTTTTTTTTCTAGATTCTTAGACACTTCACTATTCAAATTTTTTAATCGCTCAAATTTTTCAATTTGATCCTGAGGCAAAACATTTTCTTCAAGTAGGGTTGTAATTAATGACTCTACTTGATGATATTCTTTTAACTGCATGCATACGGTAATGTACAATTCCATGACTTCTACATAAAGTGTTGTACCCACCGAAAACAATTGCTCACAAACATTTTTTGCCTTGCTATAGTCCTTTAATTCATACAAAGCAAAAGCATAGGCACTAAGAGCAAACTCATCTCCAGCTTCGTATGCAAATGCCTTTTCAAAACTTGCCACCGCTTTATCATACTGAAAATTTTCAGCAAACATATGCCCTTCACGTATTAAAGTTTGGACAGCGCCTGGAAAAACAACAATATTGTCATGTTTAATGACATGACGCTTTCTTTTTGTCATTTTTCTCACCTCATTATTCTAATTTTCATTTCTATTATTTACTAAAAAAATCCACAAGTTTCTTGTTTTTAACAAAAAATCATTGCTTTTGCATTCATATTTTGTAATAAATTGTATTATAATTAGAATAGTCTAAAATTTATCACAATTCGCAGACGTTCCCTATTATTGTCTGCATCAAGAAAATCAAGTTCTTAACAAGGAGTGGAATCCATGCAATTACTTGATACAATTACAGAATTTGATCATTGTATCTCATCTGCATTCGAGGCATTATCGATTAAAGTCATTTCAATTTCTACAACGAACGGCCCTCTTCAAGATATGCCGATAGAATTTGAACTTTTAACACGCACCAAAATCGACGTCTACACACAAGAAGCCAGCACCTATATTTTAAGAATTCAAGGGTGTATTCCTGGTTCTATTGCACTTGGTCATCAAAACGAGTCTCTTTCCATTATTCCTCAAAAAGTAAACATTGAATGCAACTACAAGCTGTTACATGTTGATAAAAAAGATATGCAGCAAATTTTACAACATCCTGAACCAAATCGTCATTATTGTGAATGGCTCATTGATGCAATCAAAAACGCCAATATTCTTGTCGAGTTAAAGACAAATCAACACACGCTTACTGAATGGCCAATTGGCATCAAATCAGCAGTCATTATTTAGCTAGACAAAGACATACTTTAATAGGTATGTCTTTTCTTGTTGTTGAAAAAAGATCATGTCACTAGGAGAAAAAGACTTTTTAGCAAGGTGTGGGGTTGATTTCCGTTCCGCCAGCGTCCTTTCCAGGGGGCGTCCGATGAGCCGCTTCACTCACTTACGTTCGCTCCAGGGTCTCCTCTGTGACGCTCAATCCCCTAGGAGTGACGCTGGCTCCACTCCAATCAACCATTCTGTAAAAGTGTTTTTTCCTTATTTTTCATACTAGCGGTAGCGATCAAAATAGCCATGATTTGTATAATTTAGAAAAAGGATAGGCTTTTATTTTCAATGTAGAGAAGAGATGAATGACAACACCCCTCCATAAAATGAGTAGTGAAGACCTTCCCTTTATTTGAAAACTTTTGCTAAAAAGGTAACACTTTTGTAGGTTGGAGTGGAAGGCTACTTGACTCCCGTGGGATAGCGAGACAGGCGAGCCCCTGCACGGAGCAGGAGCGGAGGAAGCGGCTCGGCGCTCGCCCACAGGAAAGCAAGTAGCCTGCAACGGAAATCCATTTCTACCTTTCAATTGACTGTTTTGTTTTTCAACACTAAACAAAGACATACTTAAATAGGTATGTCTTTTTTATTGTTCACATTTAAGTTTTACCATTTTATTGCGTTTCTATCATAACAACTTTCTATAGGTTCTGGAAATAATATTGTAAAAGTTATGTTTTAAAGAGAGCATTCTAACAGTTCTTATTTAATGAAGGTTTCAAATTTATCCTTTCGAAATGAAATGGCGCTATAATAATAGTACAAAAATGATGATGGAGGCTTTCTTAAACATGGATATTAAAGAAACATTACAATCTTTTTCTACAATGACACTGTCTGATCGCCAAGCATTTATGTTGCAGCATAGTGATTGGCTATTACAGGAGATGTTAGCGCATATTGGCTCAGTTGATGCTGAATTACGAGACCACCTCATTTATCGTACCTTTGTTGATTTACTAAGTGATAATTTATTGAACCCTCAACAACTTCAATATTTGTTTGAAACAGTTACGGGTGATGATTTTTTATATTTACATATTGGAGAAAAAGCAACAGATAGTGTCTTTACTCGTTCGTTTTCTGCATTACTTGTTGCAGGGCTTCTTGCAAAGGATGCTGAATTACTCGTTTTAAGTGATGATGACTTGCAACTATTCTTTAAAAAAATTGGCCGCTATTTGTTATTAGAGCAAGATACGAGAGGATTTGTTCAGGATAAAGGATGGGCACACAGTATTGCACATGGTGCAGATTTAGCTGCAACGACAATAAAACATCCAAAATTCGATTTACAGTATGCACCATCCATCTTACATGCATTAAAACTTGTCACTTGGAAAGAAACCGTCTTTGTTAATGACGAAGAGGAACGCTTAGTCAATATCGTGGATGCGCTATTACTTCAACATTACTCAGAGGAAGCACTGATCGAATTTGTTGAGCAGGCTTTTGATAAATTTGAAATGCATTTAATGACACAAGGTTATAATGAGCTCTTCTTTAGTGGACGCACTTGTACGTTAAACTTTATGAAAACATTATATTTTTCTTTAAAAATGAATAATAAAGCTCCTCAACTACAAAATATGATTTATGGTCAAGTAGCCAAATGGCTGAAGCTTGGTGATTGACAAGCAATCTTAAAAATGCTGATTAACTCCACTTAATTCTTCATAACATAATTTTTTTCTAAAATACTAGCAAACTAAGACAGCTCTTAGTTTGCTTTTTACTTTTCAGATAAAACAAACAAAGTAAAAATTTGGATTCTGAAGAAAATTGATTACTATATTAACATAATTAATAATCCGCACCATTTATTCCCGCTTCACTCATTCCTTTCATTGAAAATTCAACCTATTGTTTCCATAAAACGTCATTACGTGTACTCCTTTTTTTAATAAAAGGCAAATAAAAAATCCCATTACGTCTGATATGGCAATGATTTTATTACAAAACAGCGTCTAAAATGTGAAATGCCATTTTTCACAATATAAATTATTTACTTAGGTAAACATCAGGAATGCAGTATTTTCAACGTTTCCACAGTGTTTAATGATTAAAACCTATAAATACCAATACTAAAATAACGATTTTCGTTCAAAAAATGTTCAAATTCAACACCGCTATACTATCATTTTCATAACAAAATTATGTTTTTTCTTAAAAACAGGGCGTATAATCCAATGTGCAAACAACGAGAGATTGTGACAATCGTAGTTAACCAAGTACGTATTTAAAACGATTGCGCAAGTCATTGATTTTGCTAACGCTTGCATCAGATCAGTCAACACTAGATTTTATGTTTCATATTGAACCATGCCATTGTAATTTCTTATGTTGTTGATTGATACGCCAAGATAAAAGAGGTGACCTCAGTATCTACTATTTGTAAATGTGACACTGACAAAAAAACACATGAATTTTATGAATAGCCGTTCTATAGAAAGGAGTCAAACATGAAGAAAAAATTAAGTTTAATGTTAGTAGCATTGAGTGCGCTTGCTCTTCTTGCTGGTTGTGAACCATTAACAGTGTTCAATCCAAAAGGACCTAATGCTGAAACATTATCAAACACAATTATCTTATCCATTATTACAATGGCCTTTATATTACTAGTCGTGTATGTGCTTTTAGCCTTTATGCTTACAAAGTATCGTGCATCAAAAGCATCTGCTGATTATGAGCCTCCTCATGAAGAAGGAAGCCATCTTCTTGAAATTACATGGACAGTAATTCCAATTATTATCGTAGCATTCTTAGCTGTTGTGACTGTAAGAACAACATCTACAGTAGAAGCTCAACCAGCAGGTTATGACGATAAGGAACCTTTAGTTATTTATGCATCATCATCAAACTGGAAATGGCACTTTAGTTATCCTGAAGAAGGTGTTGAAACAGTCAACTATGTAAACATTCCGGTGGATCGTCCAATCGAGTTCAAACTTTACTCATTTGGTCCAATTACAAGTTTCTGGATTCCTCAATTAGCAGGTCAAAAGTATGCCATGAGTGATATGTTAACAACAATTCACCTTGCGGCAGATGAAGTTGGTTCATTTATGGGACGTAACTCTAACTTTAATGGACGTGGCTTTGCTGAAATGGAATTTGAAGCACAGTCTATGACGCAAGAAGACTTCGATAAATGGGTTGCTGATGTAAAAGCAAAAGAAGCACCATTAACAGAAGAAAAATTTGATGAGCTTCTAGAGGCAGAACATGTTGGTCGCCAAAGCTTCTCATCTACACACTTAGACTTCAGTCCAGCTCCAATGGAACATGGTAAAAACATGAATATGGATGATATGGATCATGGGGATATGTCTGAGGAAGACATGAATAATGAACATTCTGGTCATTAATTTGAATTTAACTTTGAACGAATCGAGACTTAATTTTTAATTTTGAAAGGAGCGCATCCAATGAGTATGGAAGAATTATTCCATCCAATGCAAGAACCGATGATTTTAGCGGCAGCTATTAGTATCGTAGTTGGTGCAGTGGTTATCGTAGCTGGCCTTACTTATTTCAAAAAATGGGGCTATTTCTACAAAAACTGGCTATCAACTGTTGACCATAAAAAAATCGGGATTATGTATATCGCAGTAGCCTTATTAATGCTATTCCGCGGTGGTATCGATGCACTATTAATGCGTGCACAAACAGCCGTTCCAGATAACGGACTTCTTGATGCACAACACTATAATGAGATTTTCACAACACATGGTTTATTAATGATTCTATTTATGGCGATGCCATTTGTCATCGGGTTAATGAACATTGTCATTCCACTTCAAATCGGTGCACGTGACGTTGCTTTCCCACGTTTAAATGCTGTCAGCTTCTGGCTATTTGCAGCAGGTGCTGGTTTATTAAACTTATCATTCATTATCGGTGGTTCACCAGACGCTGGTTGGACAGCCTACTTCCCTCTTGCAAGTACGGAATTTAGTCCGACTGTAGGGAATAACTATTATTCTTTAGCACTTCAATTATCAGGTATTGGTACTTTAATGACAGGTGTTAACTTTATCACGACGATCATTAAAATGCGTGCCCCTGGTATGACATTAATGAAAATGCCAATGTTTTCTTGGTCTATTTTAATTACAAACATTATTATCGTATTCGCGTTCCCTGTATTAACTGTAGCGCTTGCACTTATGATGTTTGACCGTCAATTCGGCACAAAATTCTTTGCGATGCAAGACGGTGGTATGGATATGCTTTGGGCCAACCTATTCTGGGTTTGGGGACATCCTGAAGTTTATATCGTTATCCTACCTGCTTTCGGTATTTTCTCAGAAATCATTGCAACATTTGCACGTAAAAACTTATACGGTTACAAATCAATGGTGATGAGTATGGTGGTCATTTCCCTACTATCATTCGTAGTTTGGGCCCACCACTTCTATACAATGGGTCATGGTGTAATGGTTAACAGTGTTTTCTCTATTACAACAATGGCAATCGCAGTTCCTACTGGTGTTAAAATATTTAACTGGCTACTCACAATGAGGCACGGGAAAATTCAATTTACAACACCGATGCTTTATGCACTTGGCTTTATTCCTATCTTCACTATTGGTGGGGTTACAGGGGTTATGCTCGCGATGGCAAGTGCCGACTACCAATATCATAATACGATGTTCTTAGTTGCCCACTTCCACTATGTATTAATTCCAGGTACAGTATTTGGTGTGCTTGCAGGTTACCACTACTGGTGGCCAAAAATGTTCGGTTTCCGTCTAAATGAAAAATTAGGGAAAGCTGGTTTCTGGTTCATTGCCATCAGCTTCAACGTAACATTCTTCCCACTATTCATTTTAGGTTTAGATGGTTATGCTCGTCGTATGTACACTTATTCTGAGTCTACTGGTTATGGTCCATTGAATATGTTATCGTTCGTCGGTGCGCTAGGACTTGCAGTCGGCTTTGCATTAATTGTCTATAACATTTACTACAGCTGGAAACATATGCCTCGCAATGAAAAGGCAGATGTTTGGGATGGTCGTACACTTGAGTGGGCTACTCATTCTCCAGTACCAGAATATAACTTTGCCGTAGTGCCTACTGTTACTCGCTTAGATGAGTTTTGGTTCGCCAAAAAAGAAGGTCGCGATATTACAGCAGGTCCAATCGAAAAAATTCACATGCCAAATAATACAGGCACACCATTCTGGATGAGTGGATTCTTCTTCCTTGCAGCATTCTTCGCTGTATTCAATCTATGGATTCCAGCCATCATCAGTATGCTTGGTGTATTTGGCTTCATGATCCATCGTTCATTCGAAAAAGATCATGGTCGTTACATTTCAGTTGAGGAAGTAATGGCAACTGAGAAAAGCTTGAGAGGTGATAAATAATATGAAAATCGATTCTTCACTTCCATTAGAATATAGTACAGAGGAAAACCGTCTAAAAATCTTTGGTTTTTGGATTTTCCTTGGCGCCGAAATCGTGTTATTTGCCACATTATTTACAGTGTATTTCACGCTTCATACACGTACAGGTAGTGGACCAAATGGTGCTGAAATTTTCGAATTAACTCCAGTTCTATGGGAAACATTCTTATTATTAACAAGTAGTTTCACAATTGGCCTTGGTGTTCATGCAATGCGTATCGGACGTAAAAAAGCGATGATGACTTTCTTTATCATCACTCTTTTACTAGGTCTTGGCTTCTTAGCTATTGAGATTGATGAATTTGTCACTTATGTACACGAAGGTGCGACGATTCAAACAAGCGCATTCTTATCGTCATTAATGACTCTACTTGGAACGCACGGTGCCCACGTAACATTTGGTTTCTTCTGGGGCGTAGCTATTTTAATCCAAGTAGCTAAACGTGGTTTAAATCCACAAACAGCGAACAAAGCGTTTATCTTCTCATTGTACTGGCATTTCCTAGACGTTGTTTGGATTTTCATCTTCAGCTTCGTCTACTTGAAAGGACTGATTAGCTGATGAAGGAATTATTCCCAAAACAACATGTGATGGGCTTCGGCTTTTCACTATTACTAACAATTATAGCTTTAGCAGTTGTTAAATTCGATATGTCTCTTAATATGGCATTTGGAATTTTACTAGTAACTGCCCTTGCACAAGCAACTGTACAATTAGTATTATTCATGCACATCGGTGAATCTGAAGATAAGAAAACGTTATATACAACGATTTTATACTCAGTATTCGTAGGTGTTGTGACAATCATCGGTACATTATTTGCTATGATCTGGGGTTATAATTGATCCATTACGCCTCGGTGTAAACAAAAAGCTGTCCCAACTTATTGTCTTTGTACGATAAGTTCGTGACAGCTTTTTTGTTTTATCCCTATTCATTTGATAATTTTCACGTTTACCACTAAAAGAAGTAGGGAAAATGTTGTTTTTTTAATAAAAAATTAGTTCTTTTCTAACAATTTATGAAACTTTTCCTTTTCTAGTGCGTATAGTAGTAGATAGTGTTTTTTACCAAGAATAGGAGATGAAAGTAATGAAGAAAATTTTTAAAGTATTAGCAGTCGGAACACTAGCGTTGACACTTGCCGCTTGTAATTCAAGTGCTACGCCTACGAAAGACACAACGAATAAAAGCAAACTCACTTTAGAACAAGTGTATGACAAAGCAGTGGATCGTCAGGCTGATATTAAAAGTGCAAGTGCAAAAATGGATATGACACAGGTGACAAAGGTTGGATCTGGTGAAGAGGCAATGGAGTTTTCGATCGACTCTAAAATGAAGATGGATATCATCGTTGACCCACTTGCTATGCATTTATCAGGGTCTATGTCGATGCCAGATATGATGAGTGAAGGCGAAGAAACAATGGACATGCCAATAGAAATGTATATGAAAAAAGATGCTGGCCTATTTATGAAAGATATGACGACAGATAGCTGGTTAAAGCTTCCTGATGAGAACTTTGATGCTATTTTAGATCAAACGGCGGCTTCTGCTGACGCGAAGGAACAGCTAGAACAACTGAAAAAATTCATTAATGACTTTACATTTGAACAAACGGATGATGAATATGTCCTTACATTAGATGCAAAAGGCGATAAATTCAAAGAGCTTATCGATTCTGAAATTAATAAGTCTATGCAAGATATGGGTCTAGAAGAAAACCCTCTGGATCAACTAGCAATTGAAAAAATCAATTATGTGCTGCACATCGATAAAGAGACTTTCGATACGAACAAAATGGATATGAATTTTGATTTAAAAATGGCCGTAGAAGGTGACGAATTGTTAATGAATACAAAATCAGTCGTTACGTATACTGAATTTAATCATCTAAAAACAATCGATATTCCCCAAAGCATTATTGATAACGCTCAAACAATCGAATAATTAAAAACCTGCTTGTGCTAGTTAGCACAAGCAGGTTCTTTTATTCTAAACTATTAAAAAAACTAACGAACAATTAACACATCACATAGCGCATGTCGTACGACTTTCTCTGCAACAGAGCCTAACATCATTTTCTCCATACGATTTAATCCTGTTGCACCACAAACAATTAAATCAACCTGAGGTAATTGTGTTAAAATACCTTTTGGTGAACCTGTTTCTACCGTTGATTCTACCGCTTTGACCCCTGTCTGTAATGCCTCTTTTTCTAGCTTTTCCATTTTAAGAATGTTTTCCTTCTTCAATTCCTCCGCATATTTTAAGTCATATGCTGAAACTGCTCCAAACGATTTCGTATCAATTACATTCACTAATTGCAAAATAGCATTGTATTCTCTTGCTAATTGACTCGCTCTGTCCAATGCTTTTAATGATTGTTCTGAGAAATCAATTGCTACTGCGATTTTAAGATAATTAGCCATGTTCGTCCTCCCCATTCATCATACCATTCCATGTTTTCTCAAATATTATATCACAATGGCGTTCGATATAGTTTATCGTCCTGCGGTTGCGGGTTTCCACGGCCATCTGTATTATTGCTAATAAAATAAAGAAATTTTTCATCCACAAAGACATCACGAATTCTACCAAATTCTGATAGTAGTTCATTGTGTTTGTTCTTATTTATATCAAATGCTAGGACTGCCGTACCTCTTAGTGCGGCGACATATAATTGATCATTTACAATGGCAATGCCTGATGGTGCCCATGTGGTAGAAGCACCGGATGTAAAGAGAGGTGTTATCATACCTTGTTCTTTCTCCGTTCCTTCAATAAGAGGCCAACCATAATTCTTCCCCTTCTCAATGATATTAATTTCATCATTTGCTGCATTGCCATGCTCACTGGCATACATTGTACCATCAGTAGACCATGTTAAGCCTTGTGGATTTCGATGTCCATAGCTGTATACATAGGATTGCGGAAAAGGATTATCATTCGGTACGGAGCCATCCAAATTGATGCGCAAAATTTTCCCTTCTAAAGCATCCACATCCTGTGCTAAAGAAGGTTGTGTCGCATCTCCTACCGTTGCATACAGCTTCTCATCAGGACCTATTTTCAAACGTCCACCATGATGATATGTACCACTCTTTATTCTATCAATAATAAGATCCTGTTCTAGCCATTTATTATCGATTAACGTTAACGTAACAATTCGATTAAATTGTTCCTCTTCCTCAACATACGTATAATACGCATAGGCAATCTGACTGGTAGGAAAATTAGGGGCTAGTACAAACCCTAATAAACCAGCTTCTGGCGCGGATGAAAGCTCCTTTTTCAGGATAATCTGTTGCCTATCAACGGTTTCTTCTGCAATCTTTACAATACTTCCTGGCCTTTCTGCTAGATAAAAGACATCACCACTTTTTTGAATCGACCAAGGTGTCTGCAATTGATCTGCTATTATTTCAATAGAGGAATTCATTGAATCTATAGGGTGATTTTCCTCACTTTCTAACCTTTTATTGTTCTTATCCATCGTTGATGTGCAAGCAACACAAAAAATCATCGTTAGCAGTAATAAAGGCATGTAACGTCCCATGATTAATCATCCTCTCATTTATGAAAAATAGAAAGAGACGCCACCTAGACGCCTCTCTTACTTTTTATACTTTCAAACAGGATTATTTCACCAAATGTTCTTGTTTTCTCTAGCATCTCTAGATAGGCCTCTTTACGATGGATGAGTCGTTCCTGGTGCAATTTCTGATAGGAATGCTGAAAATCATCTATAGCTATTTTGTCCATAAACTCACCTCATATAGTAGTACATGCTAACACCATTATAATGTTGGAAAATTCTTACGACAATTCTATTTGTATTTTTGATTACAAGTTCCCAAAATAACAAGGATAAAAGACTTATGATTTCTTCCAGCAGCTATTTAAATTTATCTAACTAGTGAATGAAAAATGGTAGTACTTTTTCTTCCACAGCTTGTTCACCTGCTTGAATCCATCTACTTTTATCATGAATGTATCCGTCTTTATCAAGCGGGGTTTGAAATTGGCTAGCACCAGTTGCATCTAGTAAGGAGCCCTCATCATAATCTAGACCAATATTTTCAACATGCTTAATGACAAATGGCTTTTGAAAACGAATTTGAGCATCTTCATTATCAAGCTCCCCTGATGTAACGATAAAAGGGACGCGTAAATAAATCGTTTCTCCTGCCTCTTTCCATAATACCGAGTCGAAGCTACCTTTATAATACTCCCAATTCCCGCCGATCGTGAAACCTCGATTGGCAATTTTATCTCGTAAATAGCCAAACCCTATCTCTTTTCCAACAATTTTTGAATCAAATTGTAACAATTTATATTCTCCTCCTTTCACTCGATAAAAGTTTAACCTAAAAGAGGATATTACAAACTAGCTATAAGATCATTTTGCTTAACAAAAAAAATCCCGAAACCTGAGGAATTTATGGTTTCGGGATTTTCGTAAGTTTTTTATAAAGGCACTGAAATATTTCGATGCAACACATATTTAGCGGCTTCTACATACTCAGTGACAGCTCTTTGACTGACTGTGGCTGTGGGCACAATACTCTCAAAGCCATGATAGCAGCCCGGGTATAAATGGAATTCAACATCTACTCCAGCCTGGCATAGCTTGGTTACATATTGTAAAGTCTCATCACGAAACGGATCAAGTTGACCAACACATGTATACGTAAATGGTAAACCTGATAAATCATCCGCTCTAGCTGCTGCGGCATATGGTGGCACATTATCGCTACCGTTTTCTCCATTCAAATACATTTCCCACCCCTTTTGATTGAGTGAGTGGTTCCAGATCATGTGGCCTGTGATTTCTAATGATGATGGTGTATTATTGCGATCATCAATCATTGGATAGAGCGGCATTTGGAAACTAAGCTTCGGATAATTCCGATCACGAGCAAGTAATGCAAGTGCAGCTGTGAGCCCCCCACCAGCACTAGCTCCAGCAATTCCTATACGGGAAGGATCAATCCCTAATTCGTCTGCATGATCCGCTACCCATTTTAACGCTGCATAACAATCTTCAAGTGGGGCTGGATAAGGATGCTCAGGTGCAAGTCGATAGTCTACAGATACAACAACACATTTCGCTTCATTGACAAAACGCTGACAAAGCACATCATCTCCCTCGGGAGCTCCTAAGACATAGCCCCCACCATGAATCCATAGCAGACCTGGGTAAATTTCATTTTGCTCTTTTGACTTATAGATACGAATACGAAGAGAATCGTTGTCATCAGGCCCTTGAATCACTTTATTTTCTACTGTGATATGCTCTTCTATTGGAGCTGGTACAGCAACGGCTGCCATTCCTTCTCTTGTAGCTTGTACATTATCCAAATCTAATGGGGGAAAAATTGCTAACGTTTCTTTTAGTTCTGAATTAATACGATGTTCCATTAAAATTCTTCCTCTCTTATTTAAAATGTTTTTTACGATGTTAAACCGCCATCAATTGGAACGACAGCGCCATTCACATAAGAAGCTTCTTGCGAAATTAAGAGAGCGATTACATTTGCGATTTCAGTAGGGTCTGCTAATCTTCGTAATGGTCCATTTTCTTCTGGACTCGATGCCAATCCCTTCGTCATGTTTGTCATCACGCCACCAGGACAAATTGCATTCACTCGAATACCTTTAGGTCCATATTCAATGGCTGCCGTTTTAGTTAACCCAATTACACCATGCTTACTTGCCGCATAGCCACCTAGATAAGGTTGTCCCTGTATACCAGCTGCTGAGGATGTATTCACAATGACACCTGATTGCTGTTGCTCCATTTCTTTTAACACATATTTTAAGCCTAAAAATGCCCCTTTAAGATTGACCGAGATCACTCTATCAAACGTCTCCTCTTCTAAATCTCCCAGTAGTGCTGGCGAGCTTAAAACGCCTGCATTATTAATAAAAGCATCAATCCTGCCAAATGTTTCTTTTGCAGCGTCCACATATTTTTTGACATCTTGGCTTTGTGAAACATCAGCTTGGACAAAAATTGCTTGTTGTTGATGTTCCTTCACAGCATGTAGTGTGTCTTGTCCACTTTTTTCGTCAAAATCCACTAAAACTAATGCTTTGCCCTTGGTTGCAAGCAATTTTGCAGTCTCTCTTCCTATACCACTTCCCGCACCTGTAATAATGACTACTTGTTGCTCCATATTGATATATGCTCCTCTCTCACAAACTATGATATAGATTTTAATTTCATTAACTTAAAGCCTTCATAATTGTTTTGAGCCACCTCATTACAATGTTTTGTGTAATAATCAAATCCTCCTAGATAAATTAAAAAACTTCGAGGTTTGCCCTCAATATTAGCTCCCGTATACCAAGAATCACCTTTGACGTAGAGTGTTGCATTAGCAACCTCTCGGCAATGTTTGCTCCAAGCTTCCTCTGCTTCTCTAGTTGGTTCCACAAGGTCAATGTCATGCTCACGCAAGTATTGTATGCACTCGGTAATCCATTCGACATGCTGCTCAATAGCTATTGGCATATTCACGAGGACAGAAGGGCTTTCTGGTCCCGTAATCATAAATAAATTAGGAAAACCTGCTGTTGTGAGTCCAAGATAGGTTTGAACCGCTGCCCCATCCTCCCATTTCTCCTTTAACGACACGCCATTCCTTCCTTGGATATCAATCTTAAATAAAGGTCCTGTCATGCCATCATAGCCTGTCGCAAAAATGATGATATCTAAATCAAAATGGTTATCCGCCGTTTGAATACCTTCTCCTGTTATTTTTTGAATGGGTGATTCTTTGACATCAACCAGTAAAACATTCTCCCTATTATAGGTTTCAAAATAATCGCTATCTAAAACCTGTCTTTTCGTGCCATACATATACTTTGGACATAATTTCTCTGCTACCACAGGGTCTTTCACAATCTGTCGTATTTTGGAGCGAATAAATTCTGCCGCTTTTTCATTGGATTGTTCATTCGTTAACAAGTCATGATAAGTAGCTGAGAAGGCAAAGCCACCTTGTGCCCATGCTTTCTCAAAAACCGCCTGTCTCCTATCATCCCGTTCTTCCATTGCAGATTGCTGATTTTGTGCAAAAGGTGTACCTGAAACAGAATTTCTCATGGAATGCTTTATCGCTTCGAAATTTTGCTTGGTTTCTTTGATAAAGTCCTCATCATATGCATGGTTTCGAGCGGGAATCGTATATTGCGGTGTGCGTTGAAACACCGTGAGCTGCTCTGCTTCTTTTGCAATAACAGGTATTGCTTGAATACCACTGGAGCCTGTCCCGATAATTCCTACACGCTTCCCCGTAAAATCAATCTTTTCATGTGGCCAATGCCCCGTGTGATACCATTTTCCGTTAAACTGTTGTAATCCTTGGATGTTCGGAACATTTGCAGCAGATAGACAGCCTATTCCTGTAATAAAATATTTTGTTAAAATGCACTGTCCATCGTTTAAATGAATTATCCATTTATGTCGTTCTTCATCAAAATGAGCCGCAGTGACTCTTGTGTTAAATTGAATATCTGCTCGCCATTGAAAGCGATCGGCTACGTAATTTAAATAGCGTAATATTTCCGCTTGTTCCGGAAATCTAGATGTCCAAGTCCATTCTTCATATAATTCCTTTGAAAACGTGTAGTTATAATAGATGCTTTCAATATCACATCTAGCACCAGGATAACGATTCCAATACCAAACACCACCTACACCATCTCCAGCCTCGTATACAATGGTCGAAAAGCCTTTACTCCTCAACTGATGTAGCATATACAGACCTGCAAACCCAGCACCTAGAACAACTGCATCCACCTCTTTAATTGTTTGACTACTCATCTGCCGCTCCCCCTCACACCAAAATAGGAAAATATGGATTTACTTAACTTAAATACTACAACTTACAGAAAATATTGAAAATTCCTTATTTTAAGCGTAGTATATACTTAAAAAAGGGGATAGGTCATGTCCAATCTTTATACCATTCAAAAACGTTTCGACACGGTACAAAGCTATGTCAACCATGAAGAGTTGTTGATACACATTTTGCAGGTATATTTAGATTCTTTTCCTATCAAGGATGCCTATTTATTAAGGTATTCTCCAATAGGCTTTGTCGCTGAAGGAATCATTTTCTTGAATGAATCGGGTGGTAGTCATATCGGTGAAATTCGTGAGGAGATTCGCAGCTTCCCTATTATTTATGCTGCTATTGAAGATAAGAAGGCCAAATTTTGTACAGGAATGGACTATTTAAAAAATATCAGTATTAAATATTCTATTCCCTCGCAAAATAATTCTTTTTTAATTGTTCCTATTTTTATAGGGCAATATGTTTTTGGTTATATTTGTAGTACTCAATTGGAAGAGGAAATTGATGTAAATGAAAAGCTATTAGATGATATGACGACCTTTGGACATATGATTGGACAGCTTATCATGCAAGCTAGAAATAGTAAAAAAGAGGGTTTTCTTAGCAAACGTGAGCTCGAGGTAATGAGACAGGTAGCGCAGGGAGATAGTACAAAGGAGATAGCAGATGTTATGAATTTAAGTGAATTAACCATTACACAATATGTAAAATCGGCTATCAAAAAATTGCGTGCCAAAAATCGTTCCCATGCCATTAGCATTCTTTATCAAGAGGGAATTATTCTATAAAAAATTAGGGGAGCATGCTACTCCCCTTTGTTAGAAATCCACAATTGTCATCGCTTTAACAACTTTATTACCCCCAGTAGGCCTTCATTAAATCTATTGACCACGCTGGCTGTTTAACATCCTTTTTAGGTAAAAATTCTTTCATCACAGGCTTTATATCTAGTATAGGTGTGCCATCTATGGCGTCTAGCCCTTGAACGATTAATGCTCTAGGTTTGACCTCTAACAACGCAACGATTGTACTTCCTAATTTATTGGGTCTATTCTTACCCCTTTGCGCGAAAATGCCCACTTCGGGATAATCTTGATTATTTCTAGGATGTCTAGCCTCATATTGGATTTGATCGTCTGTAACTTTATCAAAATAAAAAATAATTTCTAGATGCGAAAAATCTTCTATTCCTTTTAAGGATGCCTCCTGGATATGAGCAGCAAGTTCAATGGTTGAAATAATCTCTCCCCAATGATCATCTTTTATCATTTGCCGATTGTTACGAACTGTAGCGATTGATTGAACGGTATATTGCATACCTTTTATCCCCCATCTTTTCGAATGTCTACTATACGGTCTTTAATGCCAGTATATACTAAATAGACAGAAAAAAAGATGATTAACGATGTTAATCACCTGATGTGCCATAATCCTTGATGGATACATTCACTTCACATGTAATCGGAACCTCACTAAATGTTTGATCCCATTCTTTTTTTATTTTTTGCCATACTCTCGGATAGTTGATTCTGAGTTTATTGCCAAACCCTGAAACATCTGTTTGAAATTCATGTTGCGTTTTTTCTAAAACTTTCATCACCAATCGCTCAATCTCTTTTTCAAATACTTTCTCTGCTTTTTTCAAAAATTGATTGTCAAATGCTTTATCTGATAGAACCCAATGTTCAGCAATTCTTCCCTCTGATTGAATTTTTATCGTAAAGGAGATTTGATCTCCTTTCACATGCGGAATAATTTTACTTTTAGTTGAAATAATTTCATATACAATGGGTGCACCTGACTCCTCATCAAACCCTTTGACTAGGCCACCTTTCGCATCCCCTGACATCCAAGCAATTCCTTCTATGTCACTCTCATTTAAAAACCCTCGTAATTTTTTGGTTTTCCCTTCAATGATAGCAGCGCCTGCAAATTTTACTTCTCCATTTTCCGCTATCACATTTTGCAATAAAAAGCTGGAATCTGAATATAGCTTTCCTTCTAGCTTTGCAACGGTCATCGGTGGTAAAATCTTAGTCGTCCTTTCATGCCCCTCCATCATTTCTACTAATTGAAAGGCTGGAATTTTCGTTGGTTCATTCGTTTCAAGTGCCTGACTTGCCTGATTTTGAGCAATAAGGAGAAGGCCACTAGGTCGTATTTCTAATTCTCTTAGAAAAAAATCTAGTGTTTGTTGCAGGTTGACGGTGCTGGCTAATTCTTCTCCAATGATAATCACTTTGGAATGTTCAGCAAAGGAATGTTTATCAACCTTTAAAAGCATATTTCGTAAAGTTGGTAAAACCGCATCACCTGTCTCAGAAACATTTTTATACGCTTTTTCTGGCAATGCTCCCTCTCTTGTTCCAGAAACCGTTGTCTCTGACGTAACAAATTGATTGGTAATCGTTAACAGCTCCCTATTTGCATATCTAGCATCTTGTTGCTCCTCAGAAGATACATCACCCGTTTCTAAATCCAATGATGTACCTACAATGAGACCTAAATCCTCAATCTCTTTACTACTCCAGCATCCAGTAAGAAAGAAGGGTACAGTCATTACTAGAAGGTATTGGCTATATCGATGTTTTCGCTTCATGCTTTCTTTCCTTTCCATTTCGATATAAGGAGTAAAATGATAGGTACGGCACCAAATAAAATCAATGCAGCATGACCAATCTTATCGCCAAATGTAAAAAGATCATTAATATTTTTTGGCGTCATCGCAATAATGTAGATAATTGGCAACAATCCGTATAAGAAAGGATGCATACTTTTTTTAAAAAGTTGGGCTAATCCTAAAGCAGCTGCATAATAAGTAATCGTAAAGGTAGCAAATATTTGCATAATCCAAATTACAAGAAGAAACGACTCAAAGCGTTCAAAAATTAATCCTGGAATTTCAAAACTTCGCATCAATTCAATCGTTGGCCATGTCCTTGTCATAACCCCTTCAATGGAGAGAGCACCGATGACCATCACAACCGTGATGACATAAAAAAGCAGAGGAATGGTGATGCCCACCAGCACAACCTTTACAGCTTTTGATCTATCTGATGGGTACATAAATGCCACGAGGAGCAACATAATTTCAGGTCCTAAAAAGGCTAGTGTCGCTGTTTTGATCCCCTTTAACATCGGTACAACGCCCAAGCCTAATACTGGTCTAAGATTATCGATTTCAAAAATCCCTAAGCTTAAAAAGGCCACAAGTAAAAAAATAACAAAGGTAATAGGAAAAATGATTTCAAATAGACGAGCGATTGTATTGATACCACCACTTATTAAGTAAAGCCCAACCCATAAAAAAGGAAGAATAATGGCCCATGTAGGGGTACCCTCTAATAAGAAGAGGGAGGTTACTTCAGCCATTATGCGAACCTCAAATGCAGAAATGGTAAAAAAGTAGACTATTACACACGTACTTAAGAACCAGCCTAACCACTTCCCTAGGATGTCTTGATTATATTGATAAAATGTTTTATCAGGGTATTGTTGGCTTAGCTTGACAATGATTACCCCTGCAATCATCGCAACGATTCCACCTAAAAATACACTAATCCAAACATCCGGGGTCTTTACTTTTTCTACAGAGGCACGAGGTAAGGTAAGAATTCCAGTGGCAAGAATATAGTTAATAATAATAACAACTGCTTGTGAGGTCGTTATTTTATCTTTCAAACTGCTGTTCATGACTGTTTTTCTCCTTTCCTCTTATTCCCCTTTGCGGACAGAATCTTTTGGCTTTAACAATCTAGGACGATGTTTCATCATCCTGAACGGCATACGAACCATAAAGTCTTTCCAATCACCTGCTCGATACGGAACAGTAGGACTTAGATACGATACACCAAAGCTCTTTAGTTTCACTAAATGACTGCAAAGGAATAAGAAAAACAGGATGATGCCATATAGTCCAAATAAAGCTGCAGAAAACATGGCGACAAAACGCAGCATTCGTAGCGTGATTCCAGCATTGTATTGAGGGATAGCAAAAGAAGAAATCGCTGTTAGTGCAACAACAATGACCATAATCGGACTAACAATTCCTGCCTGTACTGCTGCTTCTCCAATGACAAGCCCTCCCACAATCCCCATTGTCGGACCGATTGGCTTCGGCAAGCGAAGTCCCGCTTCTCTTAATATTTCAATGGCAACCTCCATAATGAGGGCTTCAATTAATGCTGGGAACGGTACCCCCTGCCTTGTCGCCATCATAGACAAGGCTAGTTTAGTGGGAATTAATCCCTGATGAAATGATACAAAAGCAATGTACAGAGATGGTCCAAATAAGGAGATACCGGCAGCAAAGTAGCGAAGCAAGCGAATAAGTGAGCTTGACAACCAACGTTCATAATAATCTTCTGGTGATTGCAGTAACATATTAAACGTGACTGGCACAATTAGCGCAAACGGCGTTCCATCTAATAAAATTGCCACTCGTCCCTCCAGTAAAGCGGCAACAACACGATCAGGACGCTCGGTACTCTGTACTTGCGTAAACGGACTAAGATAATTATCCTCAATTAATTGCTCAATATATCCTGATTCAGCTACATCATCCAAATGGATTGTTTCAATTCGTTTTCTCACCTCTTTGACGAGATTAGGCTCCACAATCTCATCTATATAGGCTATAACCAACTCTTTTTTTGTACGCTCGCCCACTTCCATCTCAATTATGGATAAATTTCGATTTTCACCATGTTGTCTTAATAAAGAGGTGTTCACACTTAATTTTTCCGTGAAGCCCACTCTTGGTCCACGTACCAATGCCTCAGAAACGGGCTCTTCAAGATTTCGAGTCTTTCCATGTGCAGTACCAATAATAAATACATTCTGGATCCCATCCACAATTAATACAGTGGATCCCGTTAATACTTTCCCAACAGCTTTCATAACTTTCGTTTCCTCTAGCAGATCACTCACTGGTAGGATTTCATTTACAATCAATTGCTGTAGCTCATAACCTCTTATCAAAGTGGATCTTTCTGAAAGTCCATTCATTAATGATTTCAAAATATGTTTGTCAATCAACTCTTTATCGCATAAACCTTTAAGAAAAACGATGGCTGCACGATTATTCGTATTCCCAATTTGAAATTCTCTAAAATGGATATCCCAATTATGACCAAGCTCTTTCTTCATTTGTAAAAAATCTTCACTGTAATCACCTGTAAATTGCTCTAACTTTTTTTGAACAGGTATTTGTATTGTCTCACTTTGTTCACTATTTTCTTTCATATCAATTTTGCCATTGCTCTTATTAACAAATAAAAAAACATGAAACAATTTATAAATTAAATATGGAATAAAAAATGCTAAAAAGCCTTGTAAAAAAACTTGCCAATGCGGCATGTAGGAAATTACCTTTTCCCACATATTGATCACCCTCTTTAGTACACTTGTACAGAGTATATCTACATGTTTTTATCATTATCTAAGCAACCGTATTTTAAACTTCTAATCCTCAACATTCTTTCATAACAAGACACTAATATTTGCTGGACATAAAAAAATCCAGCCTCAAATTGAGTACTGGTACTTATAAAAGCAATCTTTAGGTTATGGTATACTAGCTACTATGAAAAATTAGAAGGTGAAATTTATGCTAGAAGTCAGTGAAAGTAAATTAGCACAATATAGTCTGCATTTTTTGAGCGAGACGCTTATTTTAGGAGAAGAAGTTTTTACACAACCTGAAGTTATGTTAGAAGCAGCCTTTACGCAGCTTGCTTTTAATAAAATCGATATGGAACAGCAATATGAATTTTTCCATGAAAGCAATATTGCACTCAATGAAGTTTTTACGTATTCCAAAGCCATTTTCGAACAGGAAAGTAACTTCCTCGAACAATCACAAAATATAGCCAAGCACTTACATAGTGTGTCACAGCACCCAAACATCAAAAGCGGAGAACTGTTTATTGGCCTATTTGAAAATTGTTTACTATTGAATGAGGCTAAAAAGGTTATCGCCATTGTCAAAATTGATGAAAAAGAGATGTTTTTAGATGTAAAAAATGAACACAATCAAATGATTGTTAATGGCGTGGATGGCATTAACGTCAAGAAAATTAATAATATGGCTATTATTATTGATATGGGACCAGATCAATTTCCTGCCGTGTATATCAAAACAAAACGGAAAGAAGATATCGTTTATTGGCAAGAACGATTTTTAAAAATACAAGCAGCAGATGCGCATTATTATAAAACCAATTTAGCACTAACAGAATGCAAAAAAATTATTTTAAAGGAAGAAAATTATACAAGCACAGAAAAGCTTGGGCTTTTGAATAAAACACTGGATTACTTTAGAAATGAAGAGGAATTTCAGGTAAATCATTATATCGAAACCGTTTTTGAGCAAGCGGACACTACCCAAAAAGATGTCATCATTAACTCGGTCAAACCCTATGAGACGGTCATTTCTGATAGTGCTTTAGAAAAGGCTGAAAAGAAATACAAACGTAAAATTAAACTCGATTCCAATATTGAAATCCAAGTAAATATTCAGCATATCGACCAAATAGATGAATTAATTGAAGTAGGCTATGATGAGGCAACGAATCGCAAATTCTATAAAATCTATTTTCAGGATGAACAGTAGAAAAGGTACTTCCTATTTTTATCAACGAATTTAACAATAAGTAAATGATTTCCGTTCCAGGCTATATGCTTGCCATTGACGCCTCGCTTTCATATAGAGTAAAGCTTCTTGTGAGAAACTCATTAAGCTTCACAGGGAAGCACTTGGTCGGAACGGAAAACAACTTCTCTTTGCACAATCATCTTTTGCTTAAAACACTAAAATTCATCTATTCCTTTATTCTCTTCCTGTTAAGGCACCATCCCCCTTAAATAACAGGCAAGCTGAAGCTTTAGGACATCTTCAGCATTTTGAAAAGAGATGGTTAGCTTTTCTTCGATTTTTCTCAAACGCTGATACAACGTATTGACATGAATGTGTAGTTGTTTAGCTGTCTCCCCTACAGAGCCGTTTTGCTTAATATATACCAGCAAAGTTTCTTCCAGCAGCTGATGTTTTGTTTTTTCATTGCACAATGGTTGGAACACTTCATTCACAAAACTCAATAGTTCCTCCTGTGTTTGATGAATAAAGAGTCGATTCACCCCAATCTCCTGATAATGCATGATGCCCCAGCGTTGACGAGTGATCAAAAACGACAGTGCTTTATCCGCTTCATGATAACTTTTCGCTATATGGTCCATGCCCAGATACAATGAACCGATTCCAATTTTCAACGTATTGCTTTTTACTTTTTCCCAGTTCGCTTGCAATTGCTTTACAAGTTGCAGCAATTCATTACCCATTCGTTTAAATTGACAAAGAATCGTTATTTTATGACCAAAGCCAAATACTATTGGTGCATGCTCTTGAAAATGTTTTTTAATTTCCCCAATTAATAGATGAACTTGCCTATCCATCACTTGACTATCCATACTCGATGATAATTGAATTAAAACGACAGCATAATAGGTATTTGACTCAAGTCCAAGCTCTTCACCCTTTTTCATAAGCTGTCCAGGATCCTTACACATTAAAAAATCATGAAATAGATCATGTGATTTTTTATAAAACGCATCCACAATTGTTTGTTTCCGTATCATTTCTAGAGCAATAACGGAGCTAGCTTGCTCGATAATTAATTTATGAATCGATTCTAGCTCCTGTTCACTTACTTCGATAAGTAGAAAGCCAAGGATTTGACCTACACCAACAATCGGTTGAATATAGTAATCCACCCATTCATTCTCGATTTCAATTGTATAAAATGCTGGAGATTCTGTTAAATGAACAGAAGATCGTAATATGTCTACATCATCATTGTCTATCCAATGGCGTGGACTTGCATAAATGGAGTCATCCATTAAATCTCTAATGACGAGTCGCAAATTCAGCATATGTCTTATTTCATTGACAATGACTTGCATACCAGCATTTTGCAAAGAAAGCTTCATAAAAGTATGGTGAATTTGATCTCGTTGCAGTAGTAATTCATTTTGAAGCTTCAAATGCTGAAACAGTTTTGAATTCGTCAATGCAATAGATACCTGATCAGAAAAACTTTCTAAAAGCTGTTTATCTTCTGTTGTTAGCAATGCTTGTTCCCCATTTTGATAAATAATGACCACACATAGTGTTTGCTCCTCAACCACAATCGGAACAGCAATAACCGATTGTAAATGCTCAAACGTATAGGCATTTAATAAATGACGTAGATTCTCTTCTGTTACAGATGAAGAAGCTTTTAGCACGTCTGTATACGAAGTCAAAATCATGGACTGGTTTTCTTTAAAGGTCTTTCCAATAATCCCTTCTCCGACCTTCATGCGCATATTTTTAATGTCCTCACCAGGTCCCCCTGCCCATGCTTTTGGTACAAGTGCTGCTTCGCTTTCCTCATACATCCACAGTACCCCAAAATCTGCAGCCGGTATAACAGATAGCGCATTCTCTAAAATCGTGGTCAGTAGAATATGAATATCGTTTAAAACGGAAATTTCCCGTATACTTTCCATCATTTTCTCCCGAATAAATTGTTCTTTCTCCAGCATTAATTCTAAGTAATATGCATGAAGTACAGTTTCGATAATTTGTTGCTCCGTTGCTAATAGCACTCTATTAATCCGAATGACCAAACGTCCCCTTTCATGGAATTCGAAGAAATAATCATGAAAATCTGCCACTTTTTTGTCATAAGAAGGTGGCAGATGATTTTCTACCCCTTGAGAAAGCACCAGAGAAAAACGATCCTCATTAATATTTTTCCATACTTGAAATTGTGTAAACTTGCAAAAATCAAAGAGGAGTTGTTGTAGTCTATCTACTATCGTCATGCTGAAATACCTCACTTTATATGGATAAACATCTACATTTATTAGATTTATTATATGAAAACACACATTGTTAGAAAAGTCTAAATTTTTTATACTTTGCAATATAAACAAATCCACTATAGCTAGGAGGAAAAAACAATGACAACAACAACTGCTAAAAATGCTAGATATCTTGTAATCGCTATGTTGTTTCTAGGGTGGTCATTAGGGAACTTTGATCGTTTCATTATTAACTTCGCCATTCTCGATATTTCAAAGGAATTACAATTGACTGAATCATTAACGGGCATTGTTTTAAGTAGCTTTTTTGCTGGTTATGCCTTAATGCAAATTCCAGGTGGCTGGTTAGCTGATCGATTTGGCTATCGAAAGGTGCTCATATCAACGATCTTAGTTTGGTCCATCTTCACTGTCTTAACGGGTGCTGCCTGGTCGTTTCTATCAATCATTGTAATTCGATTCCTATTCGGTGTAGGTGAAGGTAGCTATTTCCCAGCTGCCTCTAAGGGCATTGCCAATTGGTTCCCGGTTGATGAACGTAGTAAAGCCATGTCTATTATGTTAACATCTGGCTCAATTATGGGCGTTGTGGCACCGATTGTAGGAACATACCTAATGCTAGCACTTGGTTGGCGAGATATTTTCTACATTGTAGGCGCACTAGGTATTGTTGTTGCACTTAGTTTCTTCTTCTTAGTGAAGGAAAAAAATACACCTGCGACAGAGCAAGTAAAGGCACAAACTTCAAAAGCTCCATTAAGAGACGTCTTAAAGACACCAATGATTTGGAAGCTGTTTATTGCCTATTTCAGTATTTATGCAGTGAACTGGGGCTTAACATCTTGGATGCCAACGTATTTATCTAAAGTAAAAGGGTTAGAATTGACAGCTGTTGGTATCTATTCAGCTATTCCTCCATTTATTGGGATCTTCGCTATGCTTTGTAGCGGTTATGTGCTAGATAAAATGCCTCAAGGACGAGATAAGCTGGTCGCTGGCATTTTTGCCATTATTGCAGGTATAGGGCTATTATTCATGGCGAATGCACCAAGCATGCTCATATTTACGATATGTCAAAGTGTCGTGACGGTCATGCTGTCCTTTAATATTATTTTAATAACATCTGTTCCACTGAAAATTTTACCAGAGGCAGTAGTAGGAACAGCAAACGGCTTTATTAATACAGGCGCTCAATTCGCAGGGGTACTTACACCAATGCTGATTGGTTTTTTAGTGGAAGCTTTTGGTGGTTCTTATAGTGCTGCATTCACGATGCTGATTGGCTTTACAATTGTGTGTGCTGTGTCATTATTTATGATCCGCCCGAATAAAAATACGGTTGTGTTGAATTCCCCTTCTATAAATGAAATTATCGACTAAGGAGTGATAGTTTATGAGTTTAACAGACAAAATTGCACACTATATTGATCAAAAAAGTGGGCTATATAAAAATGTAAGCGATCGCATTTGGGACTATGCGGAAACAAGATTTGATGAGGTTCGCTCTGCCGATTTATTATGTAAAACGTTAGAGAATGAAGGGTTTCAAGTCGAAAGAGGCGTTGCAAATCTTGAAACAGGCTTCATTGCAACCTTTGGAAATGGAAAGCCAGTGATCGCTATACTTGGTGAATATGATGCACTTGCAGGGTTAAGTCAACAGGCAGGGAGCGCGAACTATGAGCCAATCATCCAAAATGGCAATGGTCATGGCTGTGGTCATAACCTATTAGGTGTCGGGGCACTTGCAGGAGCCATTGCTACAAAACAGTACTTGGAGGACCATAACTTAGCCGGAACTGTAAAATATTTTGGCTGCCCTGCCGAAGAAAGTGGCTACGGCAAATCCTTTTTGGCTAGAGATGGGTATTTTAAAGATGTAGATGTAGCCTTTTCTTGGCATCCTGGCACAGTAAATGCCATTATGCATGCTAGAGCCAATGCGGTTATTAACGCTACATTTAAATTTAAAGGACGCAGTTCACACGCTGCTGCCTCCCCTCATTTAGGAAGAAGTGCATTAGACGCAGTAGAGTTAATGAATGTTGGAGTAAATTATTTACGAGAACATATCGTAGATGAAGCAAGAATCCACTATGCCGTAACCAATACAGGTGGACTTGCGCCAAATGTTGTACAAGCTGAGGCTGAAGTGACTTACTTGATTCGCGCACCAAAACCAAATCAAGTAAAAGACTTATATCAACGTGTCCTCAATTGTGCAAAGGGTGCTGCTTTAATGACCGAAACAACGGTAGAAGAGCAAATTGTGGGATCTTGCCATAATTTAATTCCTAACAAAACATTGGAGAAGGTTATGCATCAGCATATGGAGGACTTAGGTAGCGCTAAAATCACAGAAGATGATATTCATTTTGCTAAGGAAATCTATCATACACTCTCCGACGAAGAAAAGAATGTAGCAGCTTTACAGGTTGGTAAAGAAGCGGCGCAAATTCTCATTGACAAGCCTATTGTTGATTTTCTTGCCCCTCTTCCAGAAGAACCATTTTTCATGGGTGGCTCAACCGATGTGGCGGATGTCAGCTGGAATGTCCCAACTGCCCAATGCACGACAGCCACATGGGCATTCGGAACACCGTTTCATACATGGCAGGCTGTCGCACAAGGAAAATCAGCCTATGCTCATGAGGCAACACTGCTTGCTGGCAAGGCGATTGCTTGTACAGCGATTTCAGCTCTGGAAAATCCGTCATTAATCGAAGACGCAAAGGCCGAGTTAGTGGAGCGTCTAGATGGTGAAACGTACGAAGCCCTAATTCCTAAAGACTTAGTGCCCCCAAAAGCAATTCAAGCAACAGCTGTTATCATGGCATAACTGCCAATAAGACTTTCTATTGTTTGATAGAAAGTCTTATTCA
Source organism: Lysinibacillus sp. PWR01 (assembly GCF_043359455.1). Classification (NCBI taxonomy): domain Bacteria; kingdom Bacillati; phylum Bacillota; class Bacilli; order Caryophanales; family Bacillaceae; genus Lysinibacillus; species Lysinibacillus sp. PWR01. The sequence continues at coordinate 101,992 of NZ_JBHERJ010000079.1, forward strand.
TGTTGTTGAAAAAAGATAATGTCAACGGCAGAAAAAGCAACTTGGCAAGGTGAGGGGTTGATTTCCGTTCCGCCAGCGTCCTTTCCAGGGGGCGTCTGATGAGCCGCTTCCCTCACTTCCGTTCTCTCCAGGGTCTCCTCTGTGACGCTAAATCCCCTAGGAGTGAAGCTGGCTCC
>NZ_JBHERJ010000007.1:0-21983 GCF_043359455.1 Lysinibacillus sp. PWR01
AAATTGCTATTGCAATCTAGCAATTTCTTTTTTTATTCTAAAATAGATTGACAATGGTTTTCATTTGCTTTATCTTTGTGTTAACTTATTTTTATTATTAGTTAACGCACAAGGGGAGGCTTTTTACATTGAAAAAAGGAAGTACATATCAATACGTCTTAGCAGCATTTGGGGCAGCGATTATCGCGGTTTTAGCACAGGTAACAATTCCATTACCACTTATTCCGATTACAGGTCAAACTTTAGCGGTTGGAATCATCGTGACGATTTTAGGGACAAGATTAGGCACGTTATCTGTTCTATTATATATTTTACTAGGAGCAGCAGGTTTACCTGTATTTAGTGGTATGTCAGGTGGACTAGGAATTTTAGTTGGTCCAACAGGTGGGTACATTGTCGGTTTCCTTGCCACAGCAATTATTATGGGCTTATACTTAGATAAATTTGGTATTACATTTGCTCAAGCTATTATTGCGAATATCATTGGGATGATCATTACATTAGCGTTTGGGACAGTGTGGTTAAAAATTGTAGCAGATTATACATGGACAGCTGCCTTTATGGGTGGAGTTGCACCATTTATCGTGGTTGGGATCGTCAAGGCGGTACTTGCAGCATGGATTGGTGTCATTGTTCGTCGTCGCTTAGAAAGAGCGCACTTAATTGAAGCAATAGCATAGGACATGGGAGGAATTGTTTTGGCAACATTATGGACAGGTGGTAAGATTTACACGATGGCTCAGGTTGGTGAAACAGTGGATGCAGTCCTTGTTGAAGATGGAAAAATTGTGGCGACAGGCTCAGTAGAGAGCTTGTCGCCACTAGCTGCTTCTATCCAACATTTAGAGGGGAATATCATGTATCCAGGCTTTGTCGACAGCCATTTACATATTATTGGCTACGGAGAAAAACTCAAGCATCTTGATGTATCGGCGGTTACCAGTAAGGAGGCCCTACTTGAGAAGCTTCAAGAGCGAATGTCTGAGGCGTCAGCACATGAATGGGTCATTGCGATTGGACTAAATGAAAACCAATTTGAGGAGCCCATTTTCCCTACCTTAGCGGAGCTAGATGCCCTTGGAGATGCTCATTTAATCATTAAACGGAGCTGTCACCATTTGATCTTAGCCAATTCCAAGGCACTTGCTTTTGCAGGAATTACAAATGCTACCCCTTCGCCAGAGGGCGGTGTTATTGACAAAGTAGATGGTCAGCTCACAGGTGTGTTAAAGGATGCAGCATTGTATTTAATTGTTAACCATATGCCCCATATTACACCTACGTATATTGAGGATGCACTGACAAAGGCGGTGGCCTCATTGCAATCCTATGGTTTAGTAGGGGGACATTCAGAGGATTTAAGCTATTATGGACCACCAAGCCAGCCGATTCAGGCTTATCGCAAAATAGTAGAGGCACAGCAATCCTTTAAGGTGCATTTATTACAGCATCATACAGTCTTTGAAGAGATTGCGAAGATGGATTTAACCCCATCACCATTTTTAGCGTTTGGTGCGATGAAAATTTTTATTGATGGAGCCTTTGGAGGTCGCACGGCTGCACTACGACAGCCTTATTGTGATGATCCAGATAATGCGGGGATGCTTATTCATACAACAGAGCAATTAACAAGCTATGTTCAGCTAGCACGCCAATATGGACAAACCGTTGCTGTGCATGCCATTGGTGATTTAGCGATAGACATGATTTTAGATGTTTTTGCGGCCAATCCTCCTCAGGATGGTCAGCTTGATCGGGTCATCCACTGTAGCTTAGTCGATGAGGAACTATTAGCCAAGCTAGCTGCATTACCAGTGGCAGTGGATATGCAACCGCAATTTGTACAGGGAGAATATCAAGCAGAGCTATCGAGACTTGGAGAGGAGCGCGCACAGGGCTTACATCCTTTAAAATCCCTTCTTGACCGAGGGCTGATTGTGGCAGGTGGCAGTGACGCTCCAATTGAAGTACCAAATCCGTTGCACGGTATCTACGCGGCTGTCACTAGAAGAAATTTTGGGGAGACACATGATGGCTACAATCCTCATGAGAAAATTTCACGATTTGAGGCAGTCCGTTTGTACACAGTAGGGGCAGCTGAAATAATTGGGCAGCAATTTAGGCGTGGCAAAATTGCAGAAGGCTATGCAGCAGACTTTACGATTTTGCAAGAGGATGTATTTACGGTAGAGACGGAGCAACTACCACACATACAAGTGGCATGTACGGTTGTGGATGGTAAGATTGTCTATGAAAATCGCTGAGAGGGTTATCCTTCACAGCGATTTTTTTCATGGGGCTATTGTTTGTCAGCTAGTTTTGTTACTTGTTGTTCCAAGTTCGATACACGTTTTGTTAAGTCCTCTACTTGCTGTTGCATGGTTGGTGGAGGAGACACAGGGGCAGTGGATTTCATTTTTTTGATCATATGGATCATTACGAAAAAGATTGCTAGAAACATACATAAAAGAACGGTTGTACTAATGATATCACCAAGGTTGAATTTCATGTTTGCGCTCCTTTCTGTAGCGGGTATCTAGTTATATACAGGGTGGCCTGCTAAAAAGTTTCAAAAAAATGGTGAATGTCACGATTAATACAAAAATTGACGCCTACTTTGGTATAGAGGAGTGCTATTTTATTGGCTTCGAGGAATGGGTCATAGCAGTCAAAACATACGTTAGTAGTGAGCGATTTTAACAGCATGATAGGGGTGAGTATGTGCACAAGGCAGGACAAGTAATGCGACAGGCTGTCCATAATATTTATGTTTATCGATTCGATTATGTACAGGTTTTCGCATTAATTAGAATCTTTCAGTTTTTATTAATGATCCCTGTAACCTCTATCGTATTGAAGCTCATGCTACGAGTAACAGGGTTTACACATATTACTGAGCAAAATTGGCAAAGCTTTGTGACGCATCCCTTTGTGATGATAATGATTTGTCTATTAATTTTGCTGTTTTTATTATTTGTATATTATGAGATGGGCTTTCTATTTCTCATGGCCTTTCATCAGCAACGAGGACTTCGCTACCGATTTCTTCCTTTATGGCAACAATTAAATCGCAAGGTTGTCTATTTTTTTAGTGTGCAAGTTCTATTTCTCATCGTCTATTTAGCACTATTAATGCCACTAGCTTCCTTTATGCTACCCCTTACATTGACTCAATCCATCTCCCTACCACATTTTCTAACTGAAGAAATCATGAGTAGTCGAGCGGGTAGGCTAGCATATGCTGCGGTGGCAAGCATTATCGTGATGATAGGTATTCGAAGCATCTTAACGTTACCCATCTTTACAATCCAGCCGAACATCTCTATTTTGCGTTCTTTTAAGCAAAGCTGGCGATTTTCCAAGCGTGGATTATTTGAACTAGTCGTGCTACTAGCTATGCTTTTAACAGGTCATCTGTTGATGATGCTTGGGATAACAGTGATCGCTACGTTTCCGCTCTATTTAATCGAACGTTTAATGCCAAGTGCCGCATTGGTTACAGCTGGGCTGACACTGGCCTTTTTGGAAATGGTCTTTGTGGTGCTTTTTAGTTACTTACAGGCGATGTTTTCACAAGTTATGGTTGCCATTACGTATAATACGCCGGTGATGGGCAAAGTCATCGCTACTACACATCGGAAGCGGCGCTATAAGTCATTGCTGTTGATCAGTGGCATTGTTTTTCTCATATTAAGTATGATGAATATCAATTCATTAGAGAAAAGTGTCTATGCTCCAGACACAAAAATTATTGCCCACCGCGGCTATGTCGCTGGCAATGTAGAAAATACGATTAGTGGATTGGTGAGTGCAGCCAATGCGGGGGCAGATTTAATTGAAATCGACATTCAGCAAACCGTGGATGGCGAATTCGTCGTCTTCCATGATCGAACATTACGAAGGCTAGCAGGTAAAAACGGTGTCATTGCGAATATGACCCTGAGCGAACTAAAAACGTTAACCATTCATCAAAATGGCTTTAGCGATAAAATTGCTTCATTAGATGAGTGTATTGAAATTGCTAAAGCGCTAGATGTGGCGCTATTAATCGAATTAAAGGTGCATGGCCAAGAAACAGAAGATGTTTTACCTAAATTAGTAGAGAAGCTACGAAAATACAAGGTGCTAGATTCCTACTATGTGCAATCCGCTGATGTACAGAAAATGACACAATTAAAAAAATTGGTGCCGAATTTGCGTGTCGGCATTGTCTATGCACTCAATATTGGTCCAATGGAGGAAAATGTTGATTTTATCGCATTGGAGGAATCCTGGGTAACGGAGCAGCTTATCGAAGAATTGAAGCAGCACCCGACCGATTTATTTGTCTGGACACTCAATGACGACCGCTCCCTGCAAACCTTTATCGAAAAAAATGTCAGCGGCGTCATCACCGACCACCCCGACGTCGCCCGCGAGCTAAGAACGCAGCAAAGCGAAAACCAATACTTCTTACAACGCATCCTGAATCGACTGCGATTTATCTTCTGATCGGGGGTGAATACCCGCGAACGAAGAGAATACTCGCGGAGAGGAAGTGAATACCCGCGAACGAAGGGGAAATACTCGCGGAGAGGAAGCGAATACCCGCGAACGAAGGGGAAATACTCGCGGAGAGAAAGCAAATACCCGCGAACGAAATGAAAATACCCGCGGAAGCAAAAGCTCGAGCCATAAAAATTTTGGGCCAAATTGTAACCTTTTTCATGTGAACACGACTACTATTATGAATTCGTGAAAATGAAGGAGATGCTTTTTGTATGAAAATGACGAAAGTCGTACCATTTGCTATGTCAGCATTATTATTAGGGGGCGCGATTGGAGCTCCAACTGCATCAGCGAACGAAGGGGAGGCTACTGTGATTAACGCAGAAACTTCGGTGCAACAAGTGCAGCCTGTTTTTATTAAAGTGACAGGTACAATTGACAGCGTAGAAGTACGTGAAAACGCCACATACTATACAGTGGTTGATGGTGACAATACCAATATTATGATTGCGAATAAAGACACATTAGTTTTCGACAATATGGGCAAAGAAGTCAAACTTCAAAAAGGAGATAAGGTGTCAGCTTACTCTTATGCGAAGAAGCCGATGCTTGCAATTTATCCACCACAGTACAACCCAGAAGTAATCATTGTGGAAACGGAAGAAATGGGTAGCGTGGAAGTGGATTTCTTCAATAAAGATTTAGTGGATACTGAAAATAACCTCAAATTAAATGTTGGGGAAGACACGAAGCTGGCAAGTGCTACTGGCAAAGATGTGAAAGTGGACGATTTAAAAGAGCAGCATTTAGTGGTGTTCTACACAATCGCAACGATGAGCATCCCTGCTCAAACACCACCTTCCAAAGTGATTGTGTTAGATACAATCGAGAAGGAAGAGCCTGTTGAAGTGGACCCAGTGCCGACACCAGAGCCAGCTCCAGTTGATTCAGCGGTTCAAGAAATTATTAATAAAGACTTTTACGAAGTAGAAGGAACGAAAATGGTGCCGCTACGCTTAATCGCTGAAAAGCTAGGCTTTAAAGTAGAAGTAACGCCAAAAGGTGCCATTGTTTCAAAAGGAGCCCTTTCGTATACAATTACGCGAGGTCAAAAAGAATATGGTTATAATAAAGCACTTCGCCAATTTAAAGTAGCCCCTGCTTTATTAGAATCTGGCAAAACCTATGTACCTGTTGAATTTGTAGAGGAATTAACAAAATAATCTCGTCATACCCCTTTATGGTTGCTACCATGAAAGGGGTTTTTTTATGACAAAATAGTTGTAGAAAAATATTTTGAAAAAGGGTTGAGAAGGTATTGAAGCCAAATAAAATTGGTTTTTTGTGGAGTCTTTATTCTGCATTTTGGAGAAATATGTTGCTTTAAAGAGAAAAAATAGTACAGGAAATAAAATTCAGAGTATTGACAATTGTTGAACTATTATTTAAAATTCAAAACAAATCCACATAAATACAGAAATAAAATGTTGAATTTGTGGATTGTGTTGGATTTAACTTTGTGTTTGGAGTGATGATGTATGTCTCTTTCGTTTGAGGAACGTAAAAAAGTAATTTTAGATATTTTAGATTTAGAAGGAAAAGTGAAGGTAAGTGATGCAGAACAGCTATTAAACGTATCAGGCGAGACCATACGTAGAGATATGGATCGATTGGAGAAGGAAGGGCTTCTACACAAAGTCTATGGGGGTGCTGTGAAGGCAAAAGAAAAGTATGAACGGACCTTTGAACAGAAAACGTCACTTAACAATATAGAGAAGAGGAGGATTTGTAAGGCTGCTGCAAGTATTGTGGAGGACGGAGATGTTATTTTTATCGGTCATGGTACAACAGCCTATGAAATCGTTCGTTATTTAGGTGATAAGCCCAATGTCATCGTGGTCACAAACTCGCTCCCAGTTTTATCCTTAGCGGCAGAATGCTTTCAAGGGAAGGTGCTCTTTGCGGGAGGAGAGTATGAGCATCGTCAAAAATTTATGGGTGGTCCATTAGCTGATTTATTTTTTAATCAACTGAAGGCAAATAAAGCCTTTGTTGCGGCAGGCGGGATTTCTTTAGCCGATGGTATTACCGATTATGATATTACGGGCGCCGCGATTTCAAAGAAATTAATAGAGCGGGCAGAAAATACGATTATTTTAGCAGACCATACGAAATTTGGTATCTCTACATTTGCACATATTTGTCATTTAGAGGACGTTTCGATGGTTATTACGGATCAAAAGAGTTCTACACAATGGCAGGAACGTTTACAGCAGAAAAAAGTGGAGTTATTCATCGCAGGTGAAATATTGGATGAAGTCAATGTATAGGAAGGTGGAAACAATGGACTATTTTGCAAATAAACAGGCAACCTTACAAAAATCAATTGACTGGTGGAATCCAGGAAAAACGAAACAGTGGCAAATTGATGGTGTCGATGTCGTTATCGGGAAACGAGAGGGCTATTATTTTTACGATGTGGATGGCAAAAAATTAATGAATGCGCATCTCAATGGCGGTACGTATAATCTCGGACATCGTAACCCAGAAGTCATTGCGGCATTGGTGGAAGGAACCAATTATTTTGATATTGGAAATCATCATTTTCCATCGACTGCACGTGCACAATTAGCAGAAAAATTAGCAGCTTGCACACCAGAGGGTTTAACATACTCTATTTTTTCTAGTGGTGGAAGTGAAGCAATTGATGTTGCCCTAAAGTGTGCACGTTATGCTACAAAACGCAAGAAAACGATTTCAATTAAAAATGGATATCATGGCCACACAGGTCTTGCGGTTTCACTTGGTAATGAACGCTATTCAAAGCCATTTTTAAGTGAAGGCAGTCCACATGAATTTGTACACGTACCATTCAATGATCTTGCGGCAATGGAGCGAGAGCTTGCAAAAGGGGATGTAGCTAGCGTCATTATCGAGACCATTCCTGCGACATATGGGTTCCCGTTGCCAACAGCGAATTACTTGGCGGATGTCAAGTCACTATGTGAGCGATACGGGGCATTATATATTGCAGATGAGGTGCAAACGGGCTTAATGAGAACAGGTAAACTGTGGGGAATTGAGCATTATGGTGTGAAACCAGATATTCTGGTGACGGCAAAGGGTCTGAGTGGCGGCATCTATCCAATTGCGGCAACAGTGGTCAATGAACGAGCAGGTGGCTGGATGGAAGAAGATGGACTAGCCCATATTTCTACATTTGGTGGCGCAGAACTTGGTTGTGTAGTGGCGATGAAAGTATTAGAAATCTCCCAACGTCCTGAAGTAGTAAAGAATGTAGAATATGTTGCGCGTTACCTACGCAGTGGCTTAGAGCGTATTCAACAACAATATCCTGATTTCTTTGTGGGCATTCGTCAGCTTGGCGTTGTTATGGGTCTAGAGTTTAATCATCCTGAAGGGGCTAAATATGTCATGAGCTCCTTGTACAAGCATGGTGTATGGGCCATTTATTCGATGCTAGATACTCGTGTGTTGCAATTTAAGCCAGGGTTATTATGTGATAAAGCGTATTGTGATGAATTGCTGGAGAAATGTGAGGCAGGTATTAAAGAAGCAGCACAGCTTGTAAAGTTTGCACGCTATTAATGGGAAGAAAGCTTATCATTTTAGTAAACAGGGGGTTTTCTAGATGGGTCAAATGGATTTCGTAGATTTAGAAATGGTCCTTTCCAACTTTCATCAAGCCGCAAATGACGCGTTAAAGGAGTTTAGTTGTTTAGTAGAAGCATCTTGTGAAATGATTGATTATTCCGAAAATGCGACGTATCTCGTAGAAGATGGTCAGGGTAAAAAATATATTCTGAGGATTAGCCGTCCAAATTACCATAAAAAAGAAGAAATCGAAGCGGAGATTGCTTGGTTAAACTCGCTCCATGAGCAATCTCCTATTGATGTATCATTACCGATGCGAGCAGATGACGGTGACTACGTACATGCTCATCCGTATAATGACACGATTTATTATAGCACATTATTTACATTTTTAGAGGGAAATGCTCCTGATGAAAATAATGAAGAAGACTTAATTCAACAATTTGAAACATTAGGCGAAATTACAGCCATGTTCCATAAACATACAATCGAGCAGCATGATTATTACCAAGCCTTTCAACGCATGACATGGAATTATGACACGATTTTAGGCCAATACCCTAAATGGGCGAGATGGCAGGATGGACTTGGAATGACCTCTACACGAATTGCCTTATATGAGAAAGCATCACATATCATACAAAGGAAGTTAGAGGCATTTGGCAAAGATAAAACACGATTTGGTCTTATCCATGCTGATTTACGCTTAGCTAATTTACTCATCTATGGTGATGAAATTAAGGTGATTGATTTCGATGATTGTGGTTTTGGTTGGTTTTTATATGATTTAGCTACATCCGTGAGCTTTATTGAGCATATGCCATATCTTGATGAGTTGATCGTTTCATGGATCAAGGGCTACAGTAAAATTCGATCATTAACAGATGAAGAAAAAGAGATGATTCCGACATTTATTTTAATGAGAAGACTACAGCTTATTTCCTGGATTGGTAGTCGTGATAATGAGACAACGCGCTTACTTGGTGAAAACTACACGCTTCAGAGCGATGCATTAGTGAAAGCTTATGTAGAAAGGTATCAAGACCGTAACAACTAAATAACGATAAAAGGTGGCGAATAACATGTCTTCGAAAAAGGATGAAATCATCGTATTAAAGAAAGCCCTTACACCCATCCATTTATGGACAATTGGCGTCGGCATTGTGATTTCTGGTAACTACTTTGGCTGGAATTTTGGTTTAAGTCAATCTGGTTTTTTAGGAATGCTCATTGCCACATTATTTATGGCGATTATGTATTTAACGATGACCTTAGGTATTTCTGAATTATCGACGATGTTACCTTATGCGGGTGGCCCTTATTCATTTGCTCGACGGGCGATGGGTCGTTATATCGGTTTTATTACAGGGATTGGTGTCGTGCTGCAGTATGTCATTGCCGCACCAATTATCGCGATTGGTATTGGGGGCTATATTAGCTTTTTATTCCCAGCCGTACCGACAGTGGTGGCAGCTGCCTTTATGTATGCTCTGTTCATGGGTGTTCACATTATTGGTATTAAGGAATATGCCACAATCGAAATGGTGCTTGTCTTTATCGCATTAGGTTTATTAGTGCTAATGTACTTCGTTGGCTTACCACAAATTAATGTGGGTCATTTATTCCCTGCGAATGGTGATCTTATACCAGGTGGGTTTAAAGGAATATGGTCGGCATTACCGTATGCGATGTGGCTATTCCTAGCAATCGAGATGCTGCCTATGCTATCAGAGGAAACAAGAGATGTGCAAAAGGATATGCCAAAGGGGTTAATTTCAGGTATGGTGACCTTGCTAATCTTGTCCATTTTGACAACAACGGTTGCCATCGGGCTAGCTGGTATTGATGTCATGACAGTTGCTGAAGATCCGTTGCCAGCGGCGATTGCGGCCGTCTTTGGGAATACGTATTGGTTGGCACAGATCTTAGCATCTGTTGGCTTAGTCGGCTTAATCGCAAGCTTTTCTGGTGTCATTTTGGCTTATTCTCGTCAGGTCTATGCCCTATCACGAGCAGGCTATTTGCCAAGCATGTTATCGAAGATGCATAAAAAGCGTCAGACACCGTATATGGCCATTATTTTGCCAGGCTTTATCGGGTTAGTGTTAGTCCTTTTATTTAATCCAGATGACTTGATTTTAATTTCTACATTTGGGGCCTTGGTATCCTATATCACGATGAATTTATCGGTGTTGATTTTGCGTAAAAAGGAGCCACATCTAGTGCGTACCTTTAAGACACCACTTTATCCATTTACGCCCATTGTCTCACTCGTGCTAGCTGTTATTGCCATCTTTGCGAGCTTCTTTGCGAATTTGACTTTTTTCATCGTTAGTTTGGCTGTTTTTGCTGTGGCAAGTATTTATTATTGGGTGTGGGCAAGACATCGTATTAACGAGGATGCACCAGAGGAACGCTTTGCGAAGGAAGCCACGGTGCAGGTAGAGGTGCAAGTAACAGTATCGCCAATCGAAGCGATACGAGAATAAACAAAGGGATGGGTTTTCCTATGACACAAGTGGAATGGGTCATTTTTGATAAGGATGGAACGATTATCGAGATGGATTCCTTATGGATTGACTGGGCCAAAAATTTTTATACAAATTTAACTGAAAATTCAGACTTCGAAATCCGTATTTCCTTACAAACTTTTTTGAGAAATATAGGGGTTCATGACAATGGAACAACCATTGATCCAACGAGTCCTCTAGCCATTGGAAGTATACAAGAAGCTGAAACGATTGTGGCGTTTTTACTCTATCAGCAGGGAATCCCTTGGAGCAAAGGGGTGACACTTGCGAGAGCAGCTTCCAACTTAGCCACATCACAGCAGGAAAATAGCAGGGTACAGGCATTACCAGGTATTCGCTCTCTCATCAAGACTTTAAAAAATCAAGGGATGAAATTAGGGGTGATCACAGCTGATCAAACAGCACGAGCTAAGTCACACTTACAACAGCTAGAGTTATTAGCCTACTTTGAATTCGTTCTAGGAAGTGACCAAGCTGCATCCAGTAAGCCCTTCCCAGACTTAGCATATGTGGCAAAGGAACAATTTCAAGTACCACTTGAGAAAGCCGTGATGATTGGCGATTCGAATGCAGATATGCTCTTTGCTAAAAATGCTGGCATGTGCTTTTCGATTGGCATCATACCTCCAGCCACATACCCAAAGGATTATTTACCTGATGCGACCACCATTATTGAAGCGTATGACGAATCTGTTTTAACCATGCTAATCGAAAAGGAGTGAGCATATGGACAATCAGCTAATTGCCAAAATTACTGAATTGGTATTGGAAAAACTAACGCAAGCCTCTCAAACATTATCAAACGAAGAATTGCAGGAATGGCAATCATTTCGATTAATAAAAGAAAATAATCAGTTACAGCAAGCAACGGCCCCTGTTTATGAAGCATTATCTGCACATGAATTACAGCATTGGCAAAGCCTACACCAGCAATCATCAGGGACTGCCTCTACAACCAATACGAACGACTTAATCGCGCTAAAAAAATTTACATGACGGGAGGTTCGTCATATGGTGAAAGACCAAGATTTGCTTTCCATACAAGAGGCAAGGGACGGGATAGCAGCCGCTTCGCTTGCGCAAAAAATGTATGCCAGCTTTACACAAGAGCAGGTGGATCGAATTGTCGAGGCCATTGCCCAAGCTGCTTATAAACAAGCAGAAAACCTTGCGATACTAGCCGTTACGGAAACAAGGATGGGGATTATTGAACATAAAAAAATGAAAAATGAGTTGGCTTCCCAAGGTGTTTATGAAGCCATCCGACAGGAGAAGACAGTTGGCGTTATATATGAGGATAGGGTAGCAAAGCAGGTGGAAATCGCCTATCCATTCGGTGTCATTGCCGCAGTTACACCTGTCACGAACCCGACAGCAACAGCCATTTTTAAAACGCTCATTGCCTTAAAGGCGCAAAATGCCATTGTCTTTAGCCCCCATCCATCAGCCGTCAATTGCACCATTGAGGCATTGAAGATTTGTCAGCAGGCAGCCGTTCATGCCGGTGCACCAGAGGGACTCATTCAATGGATTAGCCATCCAACGATAAAAGGTACAGAGGAACTTATGCATCATCGTGATGTACAGCTGATTTTAGCAACAGGTGGAGCAGGGCTTGTCAAAGCTGCCTATAGCTCTGGGAAACCAGCCTATGGTGTTGGCCCTGGGAATGTCCCTGTTTATATTGATCGCACAGCAAATGTGAACGAGGCGATGAAACGTATTATCGATAGTAAATCATTTGATAATAGTACCATCTGTGCCACAGAACAAGCCATTGTCGTACATCAAGAGGTAAAAGCTCAGGTGATGGCGGCTTTAGCAGAGAATGGGGCGATCTTACTAAGTGGGCAGGACAAGGAAAAATTAGCAAGGGTGATTTCGCCAGTGGCTCGTACATTAAATAGCCAAATTGTCGGAAAGCCAGCAACCGTAATCGCCCAAATGGCCAATATTGAGGTTCCCCCTCATACACGCGTGTTAGTGGCGGAGGAACATGAGATAGGGAAGGAATTTCCGTTTTCAATGGAAAAGCTATCCCCGATCTTAGGTCTTTATACGGCCCAGTCTCAGGAGGAAGCCGTAAAGATTTGTCGTCGCTTGCTTGATGTAGGTGGAAGAGGGCATAGCTTAGCTATTCATGCTCAGGATGAACATTTTGTCAAAACGTTCGCCGCTCAAATGCCTGTGTCCAGAATTTTAGTGAATACCTTAGCATCTGTTGGTGCTGCGGGCGGTACAACAAGTTTACCCCCTTCCTTTACATTAGGCTGTGGGGCATATGGGGGGAATATTACGAGTGATAATATTTCTGCTCGTCATTTGGTGAATAAAAAAAGAGTGGCCTATGAAGTGAAGGCACTAACAATTCCGCCCCCACAGCATCCACAAAATATACAGGCTCCTTCGATGCAAGCAAATGAAGGGGCATCCATTGATAGGTTGACCATTGAAAAGATTGTAGAGGAAGTACTAACAAAGTTAAGTAATTAGAGGAGGAAATAGCAATGAGTGTAGAAATAAATGGAGCTTTAGGCATGATTGAAACAAGAGGCTTAATCGGATCAATTGAGGCGGCAGATGCCATGGTGAAGGCTGCAAACGTCAATATTGTAGGAAAAGTACATGTTGGGGGCGGCATTGTGACGGTGCTGGTGACAGGTGATGTCGGGGCAGTCAAGGCAGCGACCGATGCAGGCTCTGAGGCCGCACGTCGTGTAGGTGAGCTATTATCCGTACATGTCATCCCGCGCCCTCATTCGGAATTATACGCAATCTTACCTAAGTGAAAAGTGAGGGATTGTGATGACAAACAATCAAATACATGCCACTGATGTCACCAATCAAAGTATTCCGATAGCGATTTCTGCCCGTCATTGCCATTTAAATGAGGAGGATTTCTATCATTTATTTGGGAGAGAGGCTGTTTTACAAAAATGGAAGGAACTTTCCCAGCCCGGTCAATTTGCCGCACAGCAAGTCCTAATGATAAAGGGAGCTAGAGGTCAAATTGACAAGGTTCGGGTTTTAGGCCCTTTTCGCCCAGCAACCCAAATCGAAATCAGCCAAACGGATGCCATCAAGCTTGGCGTGACACCACCGATTCGTCTGTCAGGTGACTTAGAAAAATCTGAATCAATCACATTGATTGGACCGCATGGAACACGCCATAAAAAGCAAGGATTGATTATTGCCCAAGCACATATTCATATGGGCGTATCGGATGCTGTTGCCTTCAATGTCCAAGATAAGGAAATCGTGACGGTCGAAATCTGTGGGGATGTACGTCATCTGCAATTAATGAATGTTGTTGTACGTGTCTCACCAGAATTCGTCCTTGAGATGCATGTAGATACAGATGAAGCGAATGCCGCTGCCCTTCATCAGCATTCAATTGGCAAGCTGATAAAAATGGAGTGACAAGTATGGATGTAAAAGAATTACAGAGAATCATCGAAGAAGTAGTCACATCGCTGATGGATACGAGGCACAAAAGAATCTTACTTGTTCATCCTCACACGGCAACCTCTAAGAAACAAGCGGACATATTACAAAGCTATTGCCATGTCGAGGAGTGGCAAGTAAACGACACTACTAGCACCTCCCAGCTGTTTTACGATGCCATTGTTTTTCTGGAAGTGGATCAAGCCTTTATTGTCAGCAGTGCACAAGGTTTGCCTACTACACCGGCAGCCTTGTACCTGTCTGAGTTGCTTATTAGCACTCAAACAGCGATTTTAATTCCTGATGAAAAATTATCTGCTGTTGTCTCAGCAAAGGAAGCAAATCCTTACATGAAGATGCTGCTGCACCATATAGAGCGCTTAAAGGAATTTGGCTGTGATATTCAGTTATTTGCACAGCTTATTCGATTTTTAAAGCAGCAACAGGAACCTACTCATTCAAGTATAGAGGCAAACTATGTAACAGCTGAGATGCTTCAATCGTACAAAGGGCAACAGCTGACACTGCCTGCCCACACAAAACTTACACCACTTGCACAAGAAATAATTCAGGAAAAAGGGATGACGATACAAAGATATTAGCAGGAGTGTTGCTACATGACGAAATCGATTGGTATTGTGGAGACAAGAGGGCTTGCGATTTCAATACGAATCGCAGATGCTATGCTCAAAGCAGCGGATATTCGAATACTTCGACAAGAAACCATCGATTTGGCTCTAGTAACCATTGCCATTGAAGGGGACACAGCGGCCATTCAAGAAGCGATAGCCATTGGCACACAACTAGCTAAAGCAGCCAACCAATGGATTGCCTCATCGACTATTTTACGGCCAGATATTGCGGTGAATGGATTAGTCACAGAAATTGCGAAAAAGCCAAGTACTTAAAATGGATAAAAGGAAAGGTGGAGGAACAAGTTGAAGGTCGATTTAACGGGAAAGGTTGTCATAGTTACCGGTGGTAGTAAAGGAATTGGGAAGGGGATTGCCACCGTCTTTGCTCAGCAAGGTGCTCATGTGGTGATCGCGGCAAGAGGTATGGAAGCTGCCGCAGATTTAGCAAATCAACTACAAGCGCAAGGGTTTTCAGCTTCAGCTACCGCTGTTGATGTTGAAAACTATGAATCTGTTGAAAACATGGCTACGGAGGTTGCTAGCTCTTTTGGTTCCATCAATATTTTATATGCCAATGCTGGTATTTTTCCCTCTGTAAAACTAGAGGACATGACGCCCGATCATTGGGATCAGGTATTAAATGTCAATGCCAGAGGAACGATGTTTGCTGTTAAAGCGTGCATCCCGTATTTAAAGGAAGCGAATGCTGGCAGGGTCATTATTACCTCGTCCATAACGGGCCCAGTGACTGGCTATGCTGGATGGACCCATTATGCCGCAAGTAAAGCAGCTCAATTAGGGTTTATGCGCACTGCGGCTCTTGAATTAGCACCCTATAAGATTACGGTCAATGCCGTGCTACCAGGAAATATTGCAACAGAAGGCTTAGATGGACTTGGTGAAACCTATCTACAGAAGATGGCAAAGGCGATTCCATATGGTAGTCTCGGTCGTGTGGAGGATATTGCGTATGCCGCATTGTTCCTCAGTAGTAAGGAGGCCGGTTTTATTACGGGCCAATCGATCATTATTGATGGCGGTCAAACATTACCAGAAGATGCAGAAGCATTTTAAGAGAGGGAGGGATACGAGATGAATTTAGGTGCATTAGGGATGATTGAAACAAAGGGTTTAGTGGGTTCTATTGAAGCGGCTGATGCGATGGTGAAGGCCGCAAATGTCAATATTGTTGGTAAAGTCCATGTGGGTGGCGGTATCGTTACTGTGCTTGTCCGTGGGGATGTAGGGGCTGTGAAAGCCGCAACGGATGCAGGAGCAGCAGCTGCACAACGTGTTGGAGAGCTATTATCTGTGCATGTGATTCCGCGACCACATGCAGAATTGGAAGCGATGCTAAAGGTGCAATAATGAGTGAGGTGGGTATATGAATGAGCAAGCAATCATGCAAATTGTCAATGATGTCATAGCCGAATTACTACCCAAAAAACAAGCCGCTCCTACACCCAATGAAATCCCCATAGGCATCTCTGCAAGGCATATTCATTTACAACAAGCGCATATTGAGCACCTTTTTGGTAAAGGTGCAACGCTGAGTGTACAAAAAATATTAGCTCAGCCTGGTCAGTTTGCAGCACAGGAAACGCTACAGGTGGTGGGACCAAAAGGAAGCATCCAAAATGTACGTGTATTAGGTCCAGCTCGCACAGTTACACAAATTGAAATTAGTCATACAGATGCCATTGCACTCGGAATCCAACCACCTTTACGTGAATCGGGCGCGATTGCTGGCTCAGCTAGCTGTACATTGGTAGGGCCAAAAGGAAGCTTAGTCTTACAGGAGGGGGTCATTATAGCACAGGCACATATTCATATGACACCTACTGATGCACAGCTTTTAGGGGTTCGAAACGGTCAATCCGTATCCGTAAAGGTGCAAGGGCGACGTCCCATTACCTTTGAGCAAGTGAAAGTTCGTGTGGCAGCTCATTATCAATTAGAAATGCATATTGATACAGATGAAGCAAACGCAGGCTTCATCCAACAGGGCGAAACAGGTACCATTATAACAGGCAAGATGGTAGGAGAGCCGTTCAATAACCCTGTCCGACCTCCAATTGAAATCAACAACAAAATCATAACAGCAAACGATTTAAGCCATTATCAAGGTAAGACAGTGGTAGTCCAAAAAGAGGCAAGATTGACGGCACTGGCGAAGGAGACCGTGATAAAATTAGGAATTGAACTTCAGTTTCACGAAAAAGGATGAGGATGCATGCGGATAGGAACGGTGGTCGGAAATATCTGGGCAACGCGTAAAGAGGAAGGGCTACAGGGATTGAAATTACTCATTATCCAACCAAAAAAACTGGATGGTCAATTGAGTGATGAACAAATTGTTGCAGCAGATCGAATAGGTGCAGGTGTCGGTGATGACGTCATTTTAACAATGGGCAGTGCAGCCGTACGAAGTTTTTCAATGACCAATATTTGTCCGATTGATGCGATTGTTGTGGGAATTATAGATGGCACAGATGAATCGTGAGGTGAGCACAGTGAAGGAAGCGATAGGGATGATCGAAACGTATGGCATGATTGGCTCTATTGAGGCGGCGGACGCCATGCTAAAAGCAGCGAATGTCCATTTAGTGAAACAAGAGCTAGTGGACGGTGGTATCGTAACCGTGATTGTCGAGGGAGATGTTGGTGCAGTACAGGCTGCTGTAGAGGCAGGAAAAGCGGCGGCTACGCGAACGAGCAAGCTATTAAGCGCACATGTAATTCCGAGAGCCGCAAATGAAGTATTCACAGCGATTATTGGTGAAAAACAGCATACAAAAGTGACGGGGACAGGAGCCAAAAAAACAAGCGCTCGCCAGAAGGCTCAACAAACAAAGCCTGTAGAGGATGAGCAGGCAGACAAGTAGTCATGCAATGTCGTTAGGAGGGTGAGGCAAATGAGCTTTAGGCGACCCAAAATCGCCATCATTGGCGCTGGACATACAGGTGCAACCGTAGCTTTAATGGTCGCACAGAAGCAGCTTGGAGATCTTGTGCTTATTGATTTACCAGACTTAGAAAATGCTGCAAAGGGGAAGGCACTCGATATTCTTCAAGCTGGACCGATAGAAAAATTTAATGTACAGGTGACGGCTACATCAAAGTATGAGGAAATTGCTCATGCTAATATTGTGGTTATCACGGCAGGTATTGCAAGAAAACCTGGAATGACACGAGAAGATTTAATTCATACAAATGCGGCAATCGTCCGCACAGTAAGTGAACAGATTAAACGTTATGCTCCAACTAGCTATATTATCGTCTTAAGTAACCCTGTCGATGCCATGACCTATGTTTGTCTGGAAACAACAGGTTTTCCAAAAAATCGTGTCATGGGACAATCAGGTGTTTTAGATACAGCGCGCTTTAATACCTTTATCGCACAGGCTCTTCAGCTCGCTGTAGCGGATGTATCAAGCTTCGTCCTGGGCGGACATGGCGATGAAATGGTGCCACTCGTTCGTTATACGTATGTCGGCGGAATTCCACTAGAAAAATTGCTGCCACAAGCACAGATTGAGCAAATAGTGGAGCGGACCCGAAAAGGCGGAGGCGAAATTGTTTCCCTACTTGGCAATGGCAGTGCTTACTATGCCCCAGCCGCCGCCATTGTCCAAATGATCGAAGCGATTGTCAAGGATCAACGAAAAGTAATGCCCATCATTACGTATTTACAGGGCGAATATCAAGTAAACAATGCCTGCATTGGTGTCCCCGTCGTTTTAGGGGGAGATGGCATTGAAAGTGTAATTGAATTGCATTTAAACGAAGAGGAACAGCAAGCATTTAATCATTCGGTTCACCAAGTGTATCAAACATTAGCCTATATCAAATGATGCAAGCGCATGACACCATCTAATAGTGGCATGTATTAGATGGTACTGTACATAGGAGTAGAAGCACCTCACCATGTTGTGAAGGTGCTTTTTGTTATTCAAAATTTTCTTTTAATGAAAGATCGTTTTCTGTACAATTAAAAAGGTTACTATTACTGGATAAAGGAGAACGCTATGAAACAAGCACTCATCATTATCGATATACAAGAGGCCTTCTTTTTAGATAGCCAACAAAATCTTTGGAACAGTGAAGCCATTATCAAAAATATCAATGCCTCCATTACATGGGCACGTCACAACGAAGTACCGATTATTTTTATTCAGCATACAGAAGCAGACGATGTTGATTTTGCATTAGGTCAGCCTGGGTGGGAACTGTATCATGGACTACAAAGAGAAGCGGAAGATCAAGTGATTCAAAAAACAACATGGGACGCTTTTTATCAGACGGAGCTAGCGGCTTATTTACAGGCGCAGCACATCGACCAATTGATTTTCGCTGGCGCTCAAACAGAGTTCTGCCTTGATACGACAATCCGCAGTGCTTTTAGTCATGGCTACCAGCATAATATTTTAATAGAAGATGCCCATAGCACCTTAGATAGTAATGTACTGGCAGCACCGCAAATTATTCAACATCACGAATCCATTTGGCATAATCGTTTTGTGCGAATTCAGTCTATTGGGGGGCTCCAACATGCTGATTGACCAGAAAGAGCTTCAGATAAAAGAGCTATCCTATACAATTCGCTGTGCCCGATGCGAAGATGCCCAAGCCTTATCGGATTTGCGCTTGCAATTAGACGGTGAAACGGAAAACTTCGATCGTGAACAAGGCGAGGCAGTGATTGATCGAGCAGGCTTTGAGCAGCTTATTCAAAAAGACATCGAAAGCCCCAAAAATCTGTGTTTAGTAGCGGTTGTCGGTGATCGAATCGTTGGGTTCTCAAGATGTGAGGGCTCTTCACTCAAAAGGCTTGCCCATAAAGTCACATTTGGCGTTGGTGTCAGTAAGGAATTCTGGGGCTATGGCATAGGAAAAGCCTTGCTGCAACAATCCATTGATTGGGCAGATGCCAATGGTGTACGGAAAATAGCACTAGAAGTGTTAGAAACCAATGAGAAAGCCATACAGCTCTATAAAAAAATGGGCTTTTTAGTGGAAGGCATTGTGAAAAATGATAAATGCCTTGCAGATGGTATGTTCTACCATACGATCATTATGGGAAGATGGCAGGAATAGCAACGTAGAAGGAATTTGAAACAGCATGACAAATTTTATGTATATCTTTTGTTTAATTGTCTGGGGACTTAATTTTATTGCAGTCAAGATTCAAGGAACGCCAGTCAGTTTAGAATTATCTTTAACCTATCGTTTAGTGATGACAGCCTTTTTATTTTTCATCCTTGCTTGGTTCATGAAACCACAGGGTAAACCTCAAAAGCATGATGTACCTTTTATCATCGTTTTTGGCGTTTGTAATTTTGCATTCAGCTATTTAGCGCTGTATTATGCGACGATATGGAGCTCGGCTGCTATTGTCACATTAATTTTTTCATTAAAAGTCATTTTAACACCCATCGCTCTACGGATATTTCTCAAGGAGCCATTGCATCGTCGTGTTTTAATTGGCGGCATTTTAGGTGTCATCGGCGTGGGGGTGCTGATTTATCCATCTTTACATAATATGGAGTTAAAAGGAGTTTTGATTGCCTTCGTAGGGACTGTCCTGACAGCCATCGGGGATGCAAGCTCTGCCAGAAATGCCAAACATCAAATAAACCCCATTTATGCGAATGCCATTGGTTTTGCAGTGGGCAGTGCAGTCATGTGTGCCATTGTTTGGCTACAGGGACAAACAGTCGTGATACCCAAATCCTTTACCTACTTATCGGCTCTGTTGTATTTAACGATTATCGCATCTTTTCTTGCATGGTTATTTTACTTAAAACTAGTCGAACGAATTGGTGGGGCAAAAAGTGGCTATATGGTGGCGTTATTTCCCGTGATTGGTGGTATTGCTTCTGTTGTCATTGGGGAATCAACACTCAGTATTTATTTAATCTTAGGCTGTCTTTTTAGCTGCATCGGGGCTGCGATTGCCTTAGGCTTTAAAATTAAGCCTATTTTACGATGAACGAAAACCCTCTTCCCTTCATAAACTAGAGAAGAACGCTTGAAAAGGGTGAGGGGCAAAATGTCATTCGTTCCATTAAATGCGATGGGCATCAGTAGAGAAAAAGAAGAAGATCATTGGGATATTGATCGTTGGGAAAACGATGGTGGCAGAAGCTTAGAGGCGTAAGGGAGACAGAAATTTGTCTCCCTTAAAATATTTTTGAAACCTTTTGATAGATGGCTCGTATGATAAGTAGGCAAGTTTTAAATTGTCAGCTATAAAAAAGGGAGAAATGATTTTTTTGAACCATTGAACAAAACGATTATTATTTATTATTTACGTGATTGTCATTGCGGATGCGTATTACACAACGCTCTATATTGAACCCAAAACACCGCCGCAACACCAAACGATCAAAGCAACAGCCATTACGGTGAACCAACTACGGTAGCAAGCCTCACAAAAAGAAGCGGACAACCCGTCGTTTGAAGCCTATTTCCTTCAAGCCATTTCTTCAGAGTGTGTTCAAGGAAATGGTGATGCCAGAAAGTTTCGGAGAGGCACGAACACAAAAGCGTGTCTATTTACACTATCAACAGCTACGTTGCTGACACCCTGTACATTTACAGGGTTTTTTTAATAGGAGGAGCAAGCACATGAGTATGGCAACCTATATAGGCTTCAATTTCCCAGTTGAAATACAGGATGAGTATACAGAAAATGAAGTGGACATAAATTATTTTTTCTCAGATAAAGAAAATCGCCAAATTGTACAGGAAAAGCATTTTACAACACCCTATGCATATGAAATCGAAACAAAGGGAGAGCCCATTTGGCAAATGCATAACGAAAATAAAGTGTATTCCCCACATAACTATGAAAAAGCCAAAAGAACTTTTCTCCATGTATGTGACTTCTTAAGAAGTTTCCTTCCCCAAGGAGATTATTGCGAAATCTATATTTGCTGGATAGGAGAAGAAGGGGAGGACCATGAGAAAAAATTCGAACTTCCGTTAGACCAACTGTCAGTAGATGAGGTAGAAATAGATGAGAAATGTTTGATGACATTGAAAAACTAAAGCCTTCATAAAGGAAAAACAAAACCATCAATAGAATTTTTGTGAAAGGTGAAAATGGTTTCCGTTGCAGGCTACTTGCTTTCCTGTGGGCGAGCGCCGAGCCGCTTCCTCCCCTCCCGCTCCGTGCAGGGGCTCGCCTGTCTCGCTATCCCACGGGAGTCAAGTAGCCCTCCACTCCAACCTACAAAATGTTAACTTTTTAGCAAAGGTTTTCAAA
>NZ_JBHERJ010000080.1:0-127865 GCF_043359455.1 Lysinibacillus sp. PWR01
TCACTACTCTTTATGAAGAGGTGTTGTCACTACACATTGAAAATAAGAGCCTATCTAATTATACAAATCATGTGCTATTTTGATCGCTACGGCTAGTATGAAAGATAAGAAAAAGACACTTTGCAAAATGGTTGATTGGAGTGGAGCCAGCGTCACTCCTAGGGGATTTAGCGTCACAGAGGAGACCCTGGAGCGAACGCTAGTGAGTGAAGCGGCTCCTCAAACGCCCCCTGGAAAGGACGCTGGCGGAACGGAAATCAACCCCTCATCTTGCCAAGTTGCTTTTTCTGCCGTTGACATCCTCTTTTTTCAACAACATGACCCTCTTAAGACCATTTTCTTAAGAGGGTTTCTAGTTTTTATCTAAATAAACTTAGTAACGATCCCATCTGCCTCAACATATTAACTCCATTTGTAATCGTCCCAGCATGCCCCATAATCGTATTTAAATGATCTGGTAAATTTCCTAGTCTAGGGCCTTGTTGTTGTTGATTGGGAGAATAGTAAGGTTGCACCATTCTACCTCGAAAAGGTGGGCCAAAATATTGCCTATTGTTTGGCGGATATGGGCCCCTTCTAGCATTCGGCTGAAAATATGGCATTTATACACCCCCTATCTGAAAGCTTCTCACTAGTATATGTGCAAATATTAATAGCGAATTAGACTTTTGAAGAAGAGGTTAAAAATAATGAGGGAACCATACTAGTTTCCCTGTCATACTATAAGAAAAAAAGAAGGTGGTACTATTCAAGGCTCTCATTATCTTACCTTTTTAGCTAAGTTCGGGGTTGGAGGCGCACATCCAGGGGGCATCAATCTATCAAAGGCTGTCTTGCAAGCAGAGAATATCGAGCAAAACGCACATATTTTAGATGTAGGATGTGGTACAGGACAAACGGCCGCTTATTTAGCATCTTCCTATCAAGCAAACGTCACAGGTCTCGATATTCAGCCTATCATGATAGAAAAGGCTCGTCAGCGCATGCAGAAAGCGCGTCTACCTGTTAGTCTTCTGCAAGGCTCTATAGAACAAACCTCGTTAGCGAACGAGTCATTTGACTTGATTCTAGCTGAGTCGGTTCTAGCCTTTGTTAATCTACAGCTGGCTTTGCAGGAAATTTATCGTTTATTGAAAAAAGGTGGCCGCTTCATTGCCATTGAATTCACCATTCCCAAAACACTTCGCACTAAACTTACAGAGGACATCCAACAATTTTATGGCTTTCAGTCTCTCCTCACAAAAAAGGATTGGGTAGGACTACTACAACAGGCTGGTTTTCATGATATCCATATACAAAAAAACAAATCCATCTCATCCAAGCCGGAATTTCAAGTGTCCACAGATATGGAATCTGAGTTCTATGAAATGATGGATCAGCACATCGCCATGAATGAAAAATACGAAAAAATTTTAGACTATCGCATCTATATCTGTACAAAATAATGAGCCAGCATCCAAAGCGTTGCTGGTTTTTTGTGCTGTCACAGCATATTTTATGACACCTGTCATCAAGATCCTTTGACTGGTGTGAATAGGTTTTCTTTTGAGATTTTCTTATCCTTAAGGTAAGAAAACAAAGAAAGAGTGATCGAACTTATGCAAACGCAACAAAGACTTCCTTTTATCGATATGTTAAGAGGCTTTGCGGTTTTAGGAACGCTCGGCACAAATATTTGGATTTTTGCTTATTTAGGAGATTTATCGTATATCACAACAAGTAACTATTCTGGTTGGTGGTCCTCCCATGATTTTTTACGAATGGTCGTATTATTTTTCGTTAATGGTAAGCTGCTTGGACTGTTAACGATTATGTTTGGGGTGGGCTTACAATTAAAATATCAGCAAGCCTTACGTAGAGGCACAGCTTGGCCTGGCGTGTATCTGTGGACTATCGTCTTTTTAGGGTTGGAGGGGCTGCTGCATTACACGCTTGTGATGGAATATGATATTTTAATGAGCTATGCCGTCACAGCCTTCATCGTTGCATTTATTGTGCGTTTGGGAGACAAGGTCATGACAGGCGCCTTCTATCTTTTTGGTGGCTTTCACGTTCTATTGATTCTGCTTATTTTTATCAGTACCTTACAAGGAGCAGGAGTTTCCTTAAATGGTATGGCGTCCGTTGCCGCGCTCTATGAACATGGCACATGGCTTGCGCAGGTACAGCATCGTCTAACAAACTTTTTATTTTATCGCTCAGAAGCTATTTTTATTATCCCAATGAATGTCTTTTTATTTTTACTTGGCGTGAAGTTCATGCGTAATGAGGTATTTTCACCAACAGACAAAGGACGCCTTGCTCGACAAAAGCTATTTAAGATTGGTGTATTCATTGGCATTCCTATCAATCTGCTTATTTTTATTCCTGGTGGGCTTTTTGATTTACCTGTTCGCTATCTATGTGCCCCTATTCTATCTATTGGCTATATTGGAATTTTAGGTAAACTGGTAGAATATAAGAGGCTAGATTGGCTTTGGCAGCGCTTTGCCTATGTCGGCAAAATGTCTTTAAGCTGCTATGTCCTCCAAAACGTGCTTGCGTCGATCATTTTTTATGGCTGGGGGCTTGGCTTAGGCGGGCAAGTCAATAGCTTCACCGTCATTGGTATTTGGCTATCTCTATCTATCTTACAGCTAGTTATAGCATTCGCTTGGTTACAGCCATTTCAAATGGGTCCGATGGAATGGCTTCGTAAAAAAGCCCTTCAAGCAATGACACAGCAATCAGCAACAAAGGATGGTGCTAGTAATAAAAATATATCCAAGAGAACAAATTAAGCATTATTTAATCATTGATACAGCTTCTGTCATTTTCTTGATCACTATGGTGCTAGGGTCTTATTCCCTTCCCTTTGCTATGAAAATAGCAGTGCTCCTTTTATACCTAATAGCCTTCTACATTGCTTTATGGCATCGAGATGGGAGGCTACTTGTTGCATCACTAGTAGCCTTTGTCCTTATCACCTTACTTGGCATTTTAGTCGATCCTTTTATGCTTATTTTTGGCTTTACCTTTGCCGATTTACTAGGACGGGCAAAATCAAAAAGGCATATTGCCTGTGGAATCGTAGCCATCGCTGTCATGTTTTTGACAGTCATGTACATAACAACAGATTCCCTTTTACAAAAGGAGTCACAGGTGCTAGTACCGATTATGATGTTTCAGCTGGTGCTCCCGATTCTCATTTATTTTGTGGAAAAGTCGAAAAATCTGCAAGCCGAACTGGCAGACGTGAATACACAGCTTGTTCAGCAAGAGGAACGACAGCGAATTGCTAGAGACCTTCATGATACAATCGGTCATACACTCACAATGATTAAAGTGAAAACCGAACTAACGACAAAACTAATCGACCGAGATCCTTCAAGCGTGAAGCCTGAGCTACATGATATATTAGCCACTACCCGTACAGCCTTAAAACAGGTACGTGAGCTAGTGTCTGAGATGAATTTTATTTCATTACAAACGGAGCTTATCCATTGCCAGCAGCTTTTACAAAGTGCGAATATTACGACAACCCTGGCCAATCAATGTCCTCAAATCGTACTTTCTAGTGTGGAGGAAACGATGCTCGCTTTATGTGTACGTGAGGCCACTACGAATATTCTCAAGCATAGTCAGGCTAAAAAATGCCATATCACCATCTATTGTCATGCTGGACAATATACCCTTGTGATGAAGGACGATGGCATCGGTTTACAGTCACAAGGACGCGGGAATGGCATCCACTCCATAAAAGAAAGAATGCATATGTTGCAAGGCTATGCCATGATTGACAGTGACACACCAACAGGCACAAGCGTCACACTTAACCTACCAATTCAAGACGGAAAGGAGCCTCTAACATGATACGTGTATTACTAGCAGAGGACCAGCAAATGTTACGTGGTGCCTTGACTTCGCTCCTAGCATTTGAACCTGATATTGAGGTCATAGCCGAGGTGGCAGATGGTCAACAAGCATGGGAATTTATCCAGCAGGAACCACCAGATATTTGCCTCGTCGATATCGAAATGCCCCATCTGTCAGGGCTAGAGCTTGCTGAAAAAATACAACAGGCCAACCTCCCTTGCAAGGTGATGATTGTAACAACCTTTGCACGTCCAGGCTATTTACAGAAGGCAATCGATTGCGAGGTTCACGGCTATCTATTGAAAGATGAACCGATTGATTATTTAATCGCTACTATCCGAAAAATCATGCAGGGAGAAAAGGTGGTCAGCAAGGATTTAGCTGCTTCCTTATTTATGAAGGAGCAAAACCCTTTAAATGAACGAGAAATTGCGGTACTTCAGCTAGTCAAAGAAGGCTTGACTACAAACGAAATCAGTAAGCAATTATATTTAACAAAGGGCACAATTCGCAATTATTTATCAACCTCTATCCAAAAGCTACAAGTGGAATCCAGACAGCAAGCCGCTCAGGTAGCAAGTGAAAAAGGCTGGCTTTAAAAAAATCTCGCCACAGCCGTGACGAGATTTTTACGAGGTTAGACATTATTTTATGGAAACGATTATTTTCCTTGTAGCACTACATTTGTCGCTATAGCCCAGTTGTTTAATGGGATAACGATATAGCTGACATTTGCCTTCAACGTGCCACCGTTCGCTAGATCAAAAATGCCCACAGCACCTTTACGTGATGAATAACGATATTGTGCTTGCAATATGCTTCCATCATTTCCTTTTAGCTCTACACTTCGGCCAGCAAGTAAATCAGATGGTGGATCGTTTCTTAATTGTAATTCAATGGATTTTTCATCTATTGCTTTCGCTGATTGCAGGGTGAATGGCGCGATTTCATTCGCTACAAAGCTCTTTCCATCTATCTCCGCCCATTGTGCGTACACACGGTAAGTCACACCTGGTTTTAAAACTTTGCCAACAGGAAGTCTAAATTGAGGAGCTTGTCTGCCATCAGCTGCTTGTGTAAATGGTACATAATTAGCAACAAACTCTTCTCCCTCACTTGTTTTCACTGTCACATAGCGATCACGTAATGAAGAAATAACATCAAAGCGTTTTCCGCTAGCATCTCGATTATGACGATCTAAGCTAAATGCTAAATCTCCACGACCCGCGCGATAGGCTTCAATAATGTTAGCATAATCTACTACACCATCCTCTTGGAATGATTCCAACGTGAATGTATCGTTTGTGACTTGCTCCACATGGCGTACATACACCTTTTCATCCGTGCCCTCAAAAACTTGATTGCGTTGCTCTTTATAGCTCAAAGTATAAATAAAATCATCTTCTTGGAATGTTGTCGGTACAATATATGTACTCTTAGAACCTGTCATTAAGCGTGGCACATTGACAATCGCTAAATCTCCATTAAAAGTAAAATGTTTTTTAATGGCATCTAAATTATTTAGGTCTACATCAGCAGCTGCTAATGGCTGATTAAATGTAATTTGTAGTGTCATCGTATTTAATGGTTTGATGTTTGTTATTTTAGCTACTTGCTCATTTTCCGCTGCTGCTACCGCTTTATTGCTTGCTGCATCCACATTTAATGGCTCGCCTACGGTTACTAGACCTGCTGATAATACCGATAAAGCTAATGCTGCTGGGACAAGACGTTTTCTTAATTTCATTTGTTGAACTCTCCTTTATGGTGTTATTTGGTTTACAAAATTTATCATAAGGTCCATATCTAAACTGCCAATAAATAAATGATTAAAAAAGAATTAAAAAATAGGAAAAATAATTTAAGAACAAAAAAACTGTAGAGAGCCGTCTCTACAGTTTGGGTTATGTCGCGCCTGCTGCAAGGAGGATTTGTTCGACCTCTTTAAATCCTCGCTGTTTTGCATGTTGCAGTGGTGTCACCTTATTTTGATCGGGAATATTCACATCAGCACCATGTTCAATCAGCAGTTGTACCACGGTTTGCTGTGTTGCATTGCCGTTATTTAAGACAATTGCCTCCATCAGGGCTGTCCAGCCTAAATGATTCACATGATTGACGTCCATGTCAGTATTGCTCAATAGCTCCTCGATGACCTCCACATGACCATGTTCTGCTGCTGGTATGAGTGCTGTTCCCCCATATCGATTTAAAATAGTCGGATCGGCACCAGCTTGGATGGTCATTTTTAAAATAGCCAGATAGCCTTCCGCCCCTGCATAGAGAAACGGCGTATTTTGCTGATTATCCTGAATATTAACATCTGCTCCTGCATCTATTAATAATTTCGCTGCCTCTATATCCTGATTGTAGGTAGCAATCATTAAGGCTGTTCGGTTATTTGAATCCTGAGCATCGATATTCACATTTTGACTTAAAACATGTTGAAGCCCATCGATATCTCCCTTTTCAGCTGCTTTCAGCAACGCACTCGACCAATCTGTTTGCAGCACTTCACTATGCTGGATCGTCTCTGTATCATGTAAGGCACACCCTTGAAGTAAAAATGTTAATGTGATGATAACTGCCTGCCTCTTCTTCAATTTTCATACACCGCCTTTCTTTCCTCAGTGTAAGTGGTAATGCTAAATTGCCCATTAATGCATTCTTAAAAAAGTCTAAAAAAATCCCCCGCCACAAGGACGAGGTAGTTTGTACTTAAACATTGAAGCGGTAGCCTGCACCCCATACTGTTTCCAAAAACTTGGGCTGTGCTGGATCTCGTTCAATTTTTTCACGCAGCTTTCGGATATGAACGGTGACAGTCGAAACATCTGCAGCGGATTCATAGCCCCAGTTTCGCTCATAGAGCTGCTCTTTACTTAAAACTTGATTGGGGTGTTTGACAAAAAAGACGAGTAAATCAAATTCCTTAGTTGTAAAGGCAATTTCATCCCCATTGACAAACACCTTTCTAGCCGAAGTATCGATTGTAATGCCATGAATGGACATCATATGATTCGTTTGCTGATTGGTCGCCAGTCGCTCATATCTTGATAAATGGGCCTTGACCCTTGCCACTAATTCACTCGGACTAAATGGTTTCGTAATATAATCATCCGCTCCTAGTCCAAGACCGCGAATTTTATCAATATCCTCTTTTTTAGCTGAAACAAATAAAATGGGAATATTGTGTACGGCTCGAATCTGTTTACAAATTTCAAAGCCACTCATCCCAGGCAGCATAATATCCAAAATGATTAAATCATAATTGCCTTCAAGTGCCTGCTTTAGTCCATCCTCTCCATGATGTTGGATAGCTACTGTAAAACCATTAATCTCTAAATAATCTCGTTGAAGCTCTGCTATGCTCACTTCATCTTCAATTAGCAGAATTTTTTTCATGATGATTCACCTTCTCCTCATCTTTTTTCAATGAAATGACTATGCTCGTCCCCTTCGTTAATTCGCTCTTTGCCCAAATATCGCCGCCCATTTCAACAACGATTTGTTTTGCAATGGCTAACCCTAAGCCACTGCCACCTGTTTGCGAATTACGTGAAAGCTCCGCACGGTAAAAACGATCAAAAATATAGGGTAATGCGGCAGGATCAATGCCTGCACCATTATCTGTTACCTGAATAATTGCATCCTCTGCTCGCTCATGCAATGAAATAATAATTTGCTTATATGGCTTATCCATATATTTTTCGCTATTGCTTAAAAGGTTCGTCAAGACACGTCTTAATTTATCTCGGTCCGCCATCGCAAAAAGCGGCGAGCCTGCTGATATATATTGTAAATGAATGTCTCGTGCAATAAAATCAAAGCTCGCATCCTCTACATAATCATGCATATATTGCTGGAGATTGACGCTTTCCATTTGGAATGGAATCTTTTTTAAATCCAATTTAGAAAATAAGAATAGCTCATCAATTAATACATCCATATCCTTTGCTTTTGTATAGATAGTTGTTAAATATTTATCCATTTTTTCCTCTGTATTCGCCACACCATCTTTAATGCCCTCCACATAGCCGATAATAGAAGTCATTGGCGTTTTTAAATCATGGGAGATATTGGAGATGAGCTCTTTCCGATTTTCCTCATATTGGAGCTGAAGCTGGATTGATTCTTTTAATTTGACTCTCATTTCCTCGAATGACCGATTCAGCTGTCCAATTTCATCATTCGAGTGGGACGCAATCTCAAAATTCAAGTCGCCCGATTTAATGCGTTCCGCCCCTTTTTTTAATGCTGAGATCGGTTTAATAATACTTCTTGAGACTAAATAATTTAAAAAACCAATAATCATCATAAATAAGACAAATAAAATACCTAAAAGAATTGGTAAAAGTTCTCGCGTTACCTCCGCATGGGAACTAACCTCTCTCAAAACGAAAATACTTCCCGCTGTTTGATCGGGGAAATAAAAATCAAATTTGACATACGTATAAAAGGCCTGATTTATCATAATCGTGTCACGAGAATTAATATTGGTCGCTTCAAAACCAGGTAAACTTTGAAGCAATAATTGTTTATGCTCTTTCTGCGTTGAATAAACAATTTGATGATCTTTTCGTACCACAATCTCAATCGAAGGCTCATTGATTTTTTCTAGCTGTTCGAGATTTAAAAGCTGCTGGGGATTATTTTTAGCTAGCCATTTTAAATCTAGAAAGGCATTTTCCTCCACCGTCGTCAAAGGTTTTTGGACATAGGATTTTTTATAAAAATGCTCAATTGCTTTGACATCGCCCGTAATGGCAAAGGAAAAAAGAAATACGGCTGCTAGTAAAAGCGTGATGGCAATGATAATGACACCCACATATGATAGCAAAAACCTTGTTTTAATTGACATCTACATTCCCCCAATAAGCTGAAACTACTAGCAATGTACCATACAAATCTTAAAACTTTATAAAATCATGCTGAAAAATCTATAAACAATTTATAGTATTGCGCTCATGCTAGTGAAATAAACAAAAAAAGATACGGCACAATCCTGCTATGCCGTATCTCTATGCTTTATTTAGTTTCTTCTGCTCTTAACTTCTTCTTTGTTTGCCAGCCTAAAATGAGGAGTTCAATCAACACCACAGCGATTAATGAAGCACCAAATAGTGGCATTACAATCCCTAAAATCACAAGGAAAATGATGAATGGCATGGACATTTTATGAGAAATTTGCGGTGGTGCAGACAGCTCTCCTTTTTTTCTACGTAAAATCCAAGTGCGAATTCCCCACATTATTACGGCTAAAAAGGCTAGACAAACCACTAAATTTAATAGCTTATTCGGCCAGCCGAATAAATGCCCCTCATGTAATGGGATGCCCCATGTAAAGAATTTGGCTAACATGCCATAATCGTCATAATTCACTTGATCGATAAACTTCCCACTATACTGATCAAAATACATTGTGGCTTCGGCTGTAGGCTTCACATCCAGCCCTGTTACACCAGAATTACTAGCCTTTGCCACTGTATAGACACCCTCACCGTTTGACGGATAAATAATCGAATATGGCTTAGTGATATTCTTGGCATTGATTTCTTTTTCAAGTTGAGCAATCGTCATTTGGCTGTCGTTCGTATAACGGACAGCGCCACCACCATGATGCTGTGCATGTTCTCCTTCTGATGTGGGTGCCTCTAATTGACGAGTGGCCCATGGCATTTCAGAGACATCAGATGTTGGTGGCTTTTGTTGAAGTAATGGATACCCAAAAGTAGGATTTTCTGAAGCTATATCTGCTAGCATCGAACCTTGAAAAGCAGACCATAATAGCCCTGTAGAAATGAACATCACCATTGGAATCGTAATGATTGTCCCAACAAGTGCATGCAATCTCTTACTTTTTTGTCTCTTATTCTCCGACTTGCCCTTCTTTAGGAGATTTCCTTTGAATGTCATATAAAGCCCTGACAGTAATAAAAAGATCGTCCAACATGCCGCCAGCTCTACTAAATAGTTCACAAAGGTACCACCAATAAAGAGGGAGCTATGCGTATTTCTCATAATATTTGAAAATGTATAATCGGCATCCTGACTACCAACCATTTGATTGTGGTCATCTAAAAATACGTACTTTTGTTTAGTGCCATTTGATAAAGTTAAACGCGTATTATAAGGCTCCTCCAACATAATCACTTTTGTAGTAGAGTATCCAGCAAATGCCGCCTCCGCTTTTTCCACAGCCTCATCAATTGTTAAGACCTCTTCCTTATGGCTCTCACCAAAGAAATAATCGTCATATAATCGATTTTCTACATCTGTAAAAAACAAATAGCCAATCCCACTTAATGTGAGAGACAGCAATAAAGGCGTAATAAAAAGTGCTGCGAAAAAATGCAGTCGCCAAAACCTTGAATAAAGCAAATTTTTCATATTTGATCTCCAATCTCTCTATTTATAGCAGATTAATTATATAAATAAAAAGTGAAATATGAATGAAGTCCTAAAGGCAGTTTTATGACAAACAAATGTATTCCAATTGGTATTGTTATTAATGTAGCCAAAAAAATCATAGCCAAACCTGCAAGTTCAGCTATGATTTCGATAAATTACAAACTCATATTGACAAGAATTTTACATTGGCTACGGTCTTTCGTTAATGCCTCGAAGCCTTTTTCCACGATATCTTCTAAAGCAATTTGGCTTGTGATGACAGCTTGTCCATCAATCACACCACGAGCAAGTAATCGAATCACTTCAGGGAAAATATTCACATAGGCGAACGAGCCACTAATTTTCACTTCTGGTGAAACCACCGCATTTGGGTTAAATTCTACAGGTCTTTCCCAAACGCTGACGATTTTAAATTCGCCACCTGGATGAACCGCACTAACACCGCTTGTAAATGTTGCTTGCACACCTGCTGCATCATACGCAACATCTACCCCACCAGATGTTTTTTCACGAATAAACGCTACTGCATCTGTGTCGATTGGATTCATGACATAGGTCGCGCCTAATTCAAGTGCTTTTTGGCGTCGTTCATCCGAAACCTCTACGACAAAAATTTCGCTTGCCCCCGCAGCTTTCACAGCCTGCAAGACTAATAATCCAATAGGACCTGCGCCAAAAATGGCTGCTGTATCGCCAAGCTTTAATTGACTTTGACGAACTGCATGAACCGCTACGGCTGTCGGTTCAACAAGTGCGCCTAGCTCTAAGCTCATATTCTCAGGAAGAAGGTGAATATTTTCCTCTTGCACGACTGCATATTCAGCAAATCCTCCAGAAATCGTATAGCCATAAGATTGACCACGCTTACATAAGTTGGAATAGCCACGTCGACAATTATCACATTTACCACATGGGATTGGTGGCTCCACTGCCACACGATCACCTACTTTTGTTTGTGTAACGCCTTCTGCAACCTCTACAACGACACCTGCAAATTCATGGCCTAAAACGGGTTGTGTACGGAATGCATAAGCCCCGCCTACATATTCATGTAAATCACTACCACAAATTCCAGCAAAGGCAACTTTCACTTTCACCATGCCTGGTGCTAGTGCTGGCAGTTGTGCCTCCTCTACTCGAATATCTTTTATACCGTATAATTTTGCTGCTTTCATCTTATTACCTTCTTTTTATAATTTTGTTTGAAGACCATGTAACACGAAATTGACTGAAAGCTCCGCAATCTGTTCAGGCGTTGCTTGTAAGGAAGAACGATTTAAAAACGGATTGTTCAAGGAATACATTAAGGTCCCCATAATAAAGTTCAACGCAACATCAAGTGACTCGAAGTGAATGGTCTGCTGCTCCTGACAAGCCAATAAAATTGTCCGAAGCTGCTCCCAGGAAGGTAAAAACACATCCTTTAGCATCTCAAGCCTTGGACTATTCATGACAATTTCTTGCTGTAAAATATCAATTAATTCATGCTCATGGATTCGGTAAAGAACAAAGTTTCGACAAAAGCTACGAAGCGCACCGATTGAATCTTCAACATCATAATGAGCATTCATAAAGGTGTGGCGTAGCGGTTCAAATAATGCATTAAAGACATTTTCCTTACCACCAAAATGATAGGAAACAAGTGCAAGTGACACATCTGCTTCTTCACAAATTTGTCTCACCGTTGTGCCATCAAAGCCCCTTGATGAAAACAAGGCTTTTGCCGCTTGTAAAATTTGATCCTTTACCTCTTTATTTTTTTCTTTTTGATCGATCGTAATCACCTCTTTTTTGAACAAACGTTCAAAACAATTGTTCAACGAAATTGTACGCCTCCTATAAATAATTGTCAAAGCATGTGCTTATTAAAAAAGGCTACTTCGTTTTTCGAAGTAGCCAAACATATTCTATCCTATTAATTCTTTCAAAACATTGGCATACGCTGCTAAAATAGATGGCTCATGTGTAGCATCATGCCCAACATATTGTTCGACAAGCTCCTTTAAAGGTCTAGGCTCTTGCATAATTTCAAATTTGAATAAGCTTTCATAGTACTCAACAACTTGTGGATTCATGTGGACCGCTCCTTTAATTTTTTACATAAAAAAACATCTTTCCCTCATCAGAAAGATGTCTACTATGACAAATACACGACATAATACGATGGCTGCCAACTCGAAAGAAGCTTTCTATTAAACATAGAAGCTACCTTTTTAGCAATCATCGTACTATGAGCATGCAGGAGAAATTCTCTAGTCACACTCAACACCCCCTATCCGCGTAGGTTTTTTGGCTGTACTAGATAAAGGCAGGTCTCCTGGCTCATGTTCATCACACCTTTCACCTTCCCATTACGACTCGTAACAGTGGCCTTTTGAAATGTGCTCCCATTTACAGTTGCGGGACAGCGTCGGATTCACACCGATCTTCCCTTTT
This sequence comes from Lysinibacillus sp. PWR01, assembly GCF_043359455.1. Taxonomy (NCBI): domain Bacteria; kingdom Bacillati; phylum Bacillota; class Bacilli; order Caryophanales; family Bacillaceae; genus Lysinibacillus; species Lysinibacillus sp. PWR01. Next base: position 12,703 of record NZ_JBHERJ010000080.1, read on the forward strand.
AAACAAATCCAAAAATCGGATTTGTACCTCTATCCTATTATTCCGTTTTTATTATTATACCATAGTATTAAATCTAAACAGCATAGAAATGTCGCGCTTTCCTTCACTTTTGAGGTTCTAACCACTAGTTTTGGCGTGCTATCCTTTACTTTTGAGGTTCTAACCACTAGTTTTGGAACGCTTTCCTCTACTTTTGGATTTCTATCCAGCAGTTTAAACTCTATCCTTCTCTTTGATGATTCTATCCACCACTTTTAGAACGCTATCCTCTACTTTTGAGATTCTATCCACTAGTTTAAACTCTATCCTTCTCTTTGATGATTCTATCCACCACTTTTAGAACGCTATCCTCTACTTTTGAGATTCTATCCACTAGTTTAAACTCTATCCTTCTCTTTGATGATTCTATCCGCCAGTTTTATAAAGCTTTCCTCTACTTTTGAGATTCTATCCACTAGTTTAAATTCTATCCTTCTCTTTGATGATTCTATCCACCACTTTTGGAGTGCTATCCTCTACTTTCGGAGTTCTATCCTCCTGTTTAAACTCTATCCTTCACTTTTGAGATTCTATCCACCTGTTTAAGCGCTACCCTTCTCTTTGATGATTCTATCCACCACTTTTAGAACGCTATCCTCTACTTTTGAGATTCTATCCAGCAGTTTAAACGCTATCCTTCTCTTTGATGATTCTATCCGCCAGTTTTGGAGCGCTATCCTCTACTTTCGGAGTTCTATCCACCTATTTACCAGCTTTCCTCCTCTTTAATTTCAAATATTTAGAAATTACTCTATAATTAAGGAAAAAAGGGGGCGTTATGAGATGATTATGGGTTTACATCACGTGCAAATTACGATTCCGAAAGGCTGTGAGGAGCAGGGGAAGGATTTTTATTGCCGTGTCTTAGGACTTCAGGAATTGGAGAAACCGGACTCACTTAAAGGTCGTGGGGGATTTTGGTTACAGCTTGGTCAGCAGGAGGTTCATGTGGGCACGGAAGATGGCTTCGATCGTTTGACAACAAAGGCGCATATTGCGTATCAAGTAGCGGATATTCAGTATTGGAGGAAGAAACTCGCAGAACATCAAATCGAGATACTCGATTCTGTGCCCATTCCTCATTACGAGCGCTTTGAATTCCGTGATCCGTTTGGCAATCGCGTAGAAATGATACAGGAAATCGTGTAAGCTGCCTCGTTTTGGGGCAGTTTTTTTCATGGAATTGTTCCATATTACATCTTACTGAAACATTTGTAATAAAACTGTAAATTCCCTTGATAAAGCCTTTTATAGCAAGTGTTGAGGCCCTACCTTCCGTTACCCTGGTAACATTTACCGCCCAGAAGCCCTACATTTTCATGCTACGATTATTTCCATGGCAAAGGTATACAGGAGAAATCCTACTAGATGCTTTAGGAGGTTATACACAACATGAATAAACGATTTTTATCTACAACACTTGCATTAACAATTGGATTTAGTTCATTTGGAATGGTGCAAACAGCGATCCAGCCGATACAAGTAGAGGCTGCGACAACCAATGCCCAGAACAACGCACAGGCGGTAGCTGCAAAAGCAGACCAATTAATTCAGACTGGTAAAAGCTTAATGGGGCAAGCAACATACAGCAATTCGGTTTACAAGCCTACATACCCATACAAATTTTCTTGTGCTTCATTTTTAATGTACATCTTCGAGAAAAACGGGGTAGACCTTGGTACGTATAATGAAAATTATATGATTCAGCAAGGGACCTATGTAGCGAGAAACCAATTACAAAAAGGCGATTTAGTGTTCTTTAAAAGTAAAAAAACAGGGACTGATCCCGATCATGTCGGTATGTATATCGGAGACAATAAAATCATCCACATGGCTGATACCAAACAAAATATTGTTATCTCTGATTTAAATAGTAAGCCGTATTATACGGAAAACTATGTATCTGCACGTAGAGTATTACCTACCCTACTATCTGCCAATCCAGCTACAAAAGGCGATAAAATTGTAGAGAATGCCCTCACATACAAAAACAAAGTAACAATTAGCTCAACAACAAATGAGGCTAGTCTACGCTTTACAGCTCCAACTTTTGTTGATTTCATCTATCGTAAAAGTGGTGTGACACTCGGCTCAACTTCATTAAACGACTTAATGAACCAAGGATCTACTGTGGCACGTGCTAACTTGAAGAAGGGTGATTTAGTCTTCTTTAATAGTGTCAAAGGCTCTAAAACACCTTCACTTGTCGGAATTTATGCAGGTGATCACCGTATCATTATCCCTAATTCAGATGGTGTGATGACAAGAGTGTTATTTGTAGATTATTATACTGAACATTATATTACAGCGAAGCGCGTTTTCTCTGATAGCACCTCTACACCCAGTGTAAGTGCACCTTCAGCAAGTACATCTGCCGATAAAATTATTGCCACTGCTTCGGGCTTAACAAGCAAAGCAAAATTCGGCTATACGTACAATGAGAGTGCACTGACTTTTACAAGTGCGGGTTTTACTTATTATGTCTTTAAAAAGCATGGTATTGATTTAAAAGATAAACTAGCAAGTAAACAGGCTTTAGTAGGGACACGTATTCAAAAATCACAGCTTCAAAAAGGGGATCTACTATTCTTCTCTACGAATAATGGTGGCCAAGAAATCACACAAACGGGTATTTATATAGGGAATAACCAATATATTAGTATGACAACTAATAATATTGTGAAACAAAACATTTCTTCGACTTGGGCACAAAAGAATTTTGTAACCGCTCGACGGGTTTTAAAATAAATTAGGATGGGGTGTCTCACTCATGTTGAGACACCCTTTTTCTATGCGTTTTTCAGTTTATTAGCAAATTCAATCATGGATCTACTAGACATTGGTCCTTTTATTAAGACAATCGTGTCTGCATCAAGCTTTGGTTTCAATAATTCTAAAACGCCTGCTACCTCTTTAAACGTATGAACCTCTGCGCTGGTTCCATCCTTTTGTGCTTGATCGGCAATTTTCTCTGCCCTTTTGCCGATGGTAATTAAGGTATCGATCTTTCTTAGCGCTACCATGGAGCCGATTTCGCGATGATATTTTTCTTCAAAATTGCCTAATCGCTTAATATCCCCTAAAACAAGAATGACTTTTTTGTCTTTTCCTACCGTATCTAACACTTTTAAGGCTGCCTCTACAGATGTCGGGTTATTTGTCCACGTATCATCAATAATCGTACTGTCACCAAGTCCTGTCGTAAATTCTAAATGTCTTGCCATCTGTTTAAACGTTCTTAGCCCTGCTATTGCCTGACGAATGGTCAGACCCATTTCATGACTGGCTGCGATGGCGGCTAAAGCATTATAGACCTGATGCTCGCCATAGCCAGGGACAAATACATTGTACGTTTCATCCGCTACCTCTAAAACAAACTTCATGCCCGTATTGGCAAACTCCACTTTCGAAGCCTTGTAATCAGCTGTATCCTGTAAGCCAAACTTGATAATCTTCCCTTTAAATCTTTTCAAGGAGATTTTTTTGGTATTGGCATCATCAGCATTGATGATTAACGTGCCATCTTCTTTAATACCTTCCACAATTTCTGACTTGGCCTTAATATAGCCTTCCAGATTGAGACAGCCATCTAGATGATGCACACCAATATTTGTAATAATCCCGATAGTCGGTTGATAGATCATACATTGATGTTTAATATTCCCCGTATTCCCTAAGCCTAATTCAAAGATAGCGGCTTGTGTTTTATCATCAATGCCCGTCAAATAAGGTAGTGATTGCCTTGGCTCGTTTTTACTGCTGACAGATGCTTGCACTTGCCAATGCTTACTAGCAATATGTTTTAACATCTCTTTTGTCGTTGTTTTACCACAAGTTCCTGTTAAAGCCACAACGGGAATTTGAAAGAGTCCACGATAATACTCGATAAATGTCCAGTAGGCCTGTGCAACACTTTTTACTTGTAAAACGGTTGTATTCGCTAGTGCATTTTTTAACTCTGTAGACGGTTTATCGGATATGATGAGAGACGGACCTTTCCGATCAATCTCTTGCCAATTGATTTGATCGTTTCGACTAACAAACATAAGTGAATGACTTTTTGTTAAATCATGCCGATTATAGTAGATTGCCTGCTTAACAGACCATTGATCTGATCCGTGAATGAGCTTTCCCTGTAGGACATTCCTAAGTTTTTGCACACTAATAGATTGCAAGTGTACTACGCCTCCTCTCTTTATCAATCTTGTAGATGACTTATTTTTTCTCTTGATCTAGCGTGCTGCCTTTTGATCAATTACTATACCTTATTAGCAAGCTCTTCTATGTGGCACAGTCAATATCCTATATGGAAAGAAGCTAATTTGCAGGTGGTGGAGGTTTTAACTTTAGCTCCGTTGCTAGTGTAGAAACCTGTTTGCTATACATATCTCCCTTAATGAGAATGATGGTATTTTCATCGACAATCTTCTGCAATAACGGATAGACTAGCGTACTATTTTTAAATGTATAAACAGGTGCGCTAAATCCTAGCTTTACTGCATGATCAGCCATAATCCTTGCATGCTCCCCAATGGTAATCAGGACATCCACGCCAATACGTTGGATTAATTCACCCGCTTGTTCGTGAATAATATAGCCCCACGAACCTAAATCGGTAATCGTACCAATAACAGCAATCTTCTTCTTGCCGTCACCTAGCTCATTCAACACTTTTAAGGCTGCCTCTAAGGAAGTGGTTGTAATACTCCATGTATCATCCAATAACATGGAATGATTAATGCCCTCAAAGAGTTGCAGTTGTTTTTTCAATTGACGGAATGATTGGAGCTGTTTTGCTGCGACTGGAATAGGCATCCCCATATCGTAAACTGCTGCAATGGCAGCAAGGGCATTATAAACCTGATGCTCCCCAAATCCTGGCACATGAATGTCATAGCTTTTTCTGTTATGGTGCAGGACAAATTTCATTCCCTTTTGATAATAGTGGATATGGCTCGCTCGAAAATCACAGGAATCATGCATTCCTACCTTAATTAAACGCCCACGAAATCTCGAAACATCTATTTTTTTCGTATTCACATCTTCAGCATTGATTATTAATGTACCTTTTGGATGAATGATATCTAGCATTTCTCCCTTTGCTTGAATATAGCCTTCTAATGTTTTGCAATAATTTAAATGATGGGCTCCGATATTCGTAATAATACCGATTGTCGGTTTAAAATATTTCCCCGCATTCGTGACATCTCCTGGTGAGCCAACTGCTGTTTCAAAAACGGCAGCCTCTGTTTCTTCCTCTATACCTAATAAATATTGCAAGGAAGCGGTTCTAGAATTACTGCTAAGTGTCGTCGCAGTCACTTTCCGATCAGCCGAAAGAATATGTTTAATCATCTCTTTTGTCGTTGTTTTACCTGATGTACCTGTGATCGCGACAATCGGAATATGAAACTGGCTGCGATAAAAATGAACAAATTTCCAGTAGGCCTCTTCTGCATTCGCTACCTGTATCATAATGACATGGTTGGGAATGTCAGTTGGTCGATAAGCTCTATCGGTCACTAGCACCAGAGGAGAAAGTGGCTCTAGACTTTTCCAATTGACAATACGTTTACTTGTAAAAAGGGCCGTATTGGACTTTTTCACTTGTTTTAATCGATAAGCGCCATGCTGAATCAGTGTATCCTCTAACCCGTGCACTAGATAGCCTGCCGTAATCATTGCTAAATTTTTCACCGAAAGAGGCTTCATATCTTTTCTCCCTCCTTTCTTTTCTAGTATATGTAACCTCTTAAAAGTTGCTTGGATGTAGACAAGATACATAACTAGAGGAAATCTATTTCATTGCATATATATAAAGGTGATTAAGTATCTAAGTACCAATAGAAGGAGTGATATACCTGAAAGCCATTGTATTTATCGGTACAAACAAATCTGGGTCTAGTCGTGAAGCAACAAGGGCAGCAGAAAAATTAGGCTACTTCACAGTACTTTTCACAAATAATGAAAAACAACTTCAGCAGCGCAGAGCCTACCCCGACATCCATAAAATGATACTCATTGATACTTTTGATATCGAGAGCATGAAAGATGAAATAGAGAAACTAGGAAAAACCGGATTAAATATTAAAAGTATCGTTAGTTTTGTTGATCCCTTTGTCCATGTTGCTTCAATGTTATGTGATGAATTTTGTCAGAACTACACATCCTCCAGCGCGATTGAAACCATGGAGGATAAAGAAAAAACAAGAAAGTTTTTACAAGACCAGCCATATTCGCCAAAGTTCTCGCTCATGAAACCTAACGAACCCATTGCAAAAAATTTGACCTTCCCATTAATCGTAAAATCTCCTAAATCAACAGGCTCAAAAGATGTTTTACTAGCAACGGATGCCGATCAGCTCCATAACCACCTCAAAGCACTACGCAGTAAAAATCCCTATGAAACCATCATGATTGAAGAATATCTAGATGGTCCTCAATATTTAGTGGAGGCGGTTGTCTATCAACGACAACCACATGTCATTGGTATTATTGAGCAGGAAATTACACAAGGAAAACGATTTATTATTACAGGCTACGGTGTACTAGTGAAAGCCCCTCAAAACATCCAATCAGGCATCGAGGAGGTACTTCATTCCATCGTGAAAGCCTTTGGTATTGAAAATGGGGCGCTCCATTTAGAGCTTCGATTAACCCAAAATGGTTGGAAACTCATCGAGATCAATCCTCGAATTTCAGGTGGCGCCATGAACAATATGCTACAAGCAGCTCTAGGTTTTAGTTTAGTAGAAGAAACACTGAAGATTTTGCTAGGAGAACAGCCTAATCTGCAACCAAGACACAAAAAATTTGTCTATACAAAATATGTCATTGTGGAAAGTAGAGGGATTTTAGAAAAGGTTATTGGCAGGGCAAGAGCGACAAAATCAACTGGCGTCGTAGAAGTGTATGTCAAACCAAGAAAAGGCACCCTCCTCACCCCACCTTTATCGATGGGTCACCGTTACGCCTATGTCATTGCAGAAGGTGCAACCTTGAAGGAAGCGAGAAATCACGCCATCAATGCAGCAAAAGAAATAAAATTTATTTTGAGAGTTTGAAAAAAATATCCCGAATAATTGCCGCTAGTCAGTGGACAGTTACTCGGGCTTTTTTATCTTCATAAGTCGTAATCGTTTATTCTTCTTTAAACGTTTGATCTAAAAATTTCACGGTTTCAAACATATTGGTTTTACTGGCACCTTTTACGAGAATGGTATCATGAGGCTTAATGAGCTTTTCAAGAAGGACATGCAATTGGTCCTTATTAATAAAATGGTGTACTCTGGCTGGGTCCATGCCCTTTGCGATGGCTGCATTACTCATTTCATCGGTCCTAAAGCCATAGGTAATAAATTCATCGATGCCTATTTCATGCACGTACTCCCCAACCTTGCGATACTCCTCTTCCCTCAAGACACCCAGTTCTCGCATTTGCCCAATAATGGCTACCTTGCGATTCGTCGCAATATTCGTCAACACATCAAGCGCAGCACGAACCCCCTGCGGATGAGAGTGAACCGTATCATCAATAACCGTTATATCATCACGGCAATCATAAATCGTTAAGCGTCTTGGCGGTTTTTTAAAGTTGAGCCCTGCCTGAATATCAAGGGGGCTAAACCCTAAAAGATCAGCCACTGCCACTGCATTCAGTGCATTGTAAACATGATGTTCTCCTAATATAGGAATATACAATTCTATTTCCTGCCCATGTAGCTTCATTTTAAAGGACATACCGACATCTTTATACTGCAGATCATACGCACGGTAGTCCGCTTCTTTTTTAATGCCCACCGTGATGATTTTCCCTTTGAATTGCTGTGTCTCTAAGTATCTTGAATTGTCATCATCTTGATTGACAATGAGCAAGCCCTGTTGATCCATACCATGAATTAATTCCGATTTCGCCTTGGCAACGCCCCTTACATCTCCATCAAAGTTCCCAACATGGGCTAAGCCTATATTCGTCACAATACTAATATTCGGCTGGATGATGCTACAGTGATTGGTAATAATGCCTGGATAGGCCATACCGTACTCTAATACAACGGCCTGATGCGTATCGTTGATCTCTTCCTTATGCTTTTTCGTATGCTCCGTCGTATTCCAATAATCCTTTGATTCAAATACATTCCACTTTTTCGATAAGATGGAGCCAACAAATGCCTTTGTCGTGGTTTTCCCTGCACTTCCCGTAATCGCAATAATCGGCAGGCTTTTCTTTGTCTCCACCTGCTTACTTTTTTGTTGGACAATATTCTTTTTCAGAGGTTTTTGATTTTTGGCAAGATACATCGCATAGCGGATGGAATGGATGACCACATCTAATTCCAAGTAAAAGGCAGGAGGACAGCCTGGGCGCCAATTGACCTCATACATCCAAATTTTTTGATTTTGATCTAAACCCACATCAATGCCAATTTCATCAATAACTTCCCCAAATTTCGCCATTTGAATTTCATCCAGATGATGCGCCAACGATAGCGAAAATTGCTCCAGCATTCGCCGAATATTATAGGCCTCTTCCTTAAACTCCTGTTCCAAAAAAGGATCTAAATAATTGGTATAGCCGCCATTGTTAATATTCGGTATGATGGAGCCATTCGGTGCAATGCGTGGATACACCGTCGTCACTACCCATTTACCTTCCCCATTTTTTTGGACATGCAGACGGAAATCATAGACCTGACCGGATCTAGTAACGGATTGAATATACGGCTGCATAATAAAGGTGCCAGACGTAAGTTGCTCCTTTATCAATGCATCCAATTGTGGTTTTGTATAGGTTGTCGTGATGCTATCCTTTCGAACCTCAAAATACTTGGCTCCCGCCTTCGTAATAAAATAAATGCCCTTCCCTTTTCGTCCATCAATCGGCTTAAACACAACCCGTTTATAATAATTAACGAACTTATGAAATAAATCGGCATCCTTTACAATTTCAGAGGGAATCAAATATTGGTCAAATTCCTTCGCTTCTTGTAATCGTTTCATCACATTCCATTTGTTCCCGATTGAATGGGTTGTAAATGGAATCTCCTCTTTTAAACGGTCAATAATCTCTTTCGATACAGATAATTTCTCAGGGCTTCCTGCATTATAAATTACATCAGGAAAAGGCATCGTTTTTTCCTGCCATTGCCCATCCTCATAGACCTTTGCTCGAATAGAACGTTTGGCAAAGTCCACACTTTTAGGTGTGAAATAAAAAAACGTTGCGCCTTCAGCTTTCGCAACTGCTGCAAAGGCATAGGACTTGAGCACTGTTGTTGGATCAAGTCGATGATGCAGCATACCAATAATCGTCATAGCTAAACTTCCTTTCATTAGATTCTCTCTCTATTACATTCACTTTGTATCCCTTGCATATAGACAGATGCTCTAGCTTTAGTAGTTTAATATGGCACTACCATTTCGGCTCTATGATAAATTTCCCCTTCAACATGTCTGGCTTTAAGAGCTGAATGGCCGATATCCCACTGAGTTCAATGGATTTTTCTATACTTGTTTTTTCTAACCTCACCACATCTGCAATCGAATTTGTATCGTTTCCTTCATAATCAAAAGCACGCAACAACGACACTGTGCCACGGCAACGCTCTCTATCAACAGCCTCAATGCGGAAAAACTCTGTCTCAAACTGTTTCACTGTATCCAACAAGCTTAAATGCGCACCACTATGGGTAATTAAAAAAAATGGAATCGTATCACTCCCGACAATTTTAGTAAGTAGCTGACCAAAATATTTAGAATGAAAATTCATCATGATATCCTGAAGATCCTTCAAATCACTTAAAGCTTCACATAAAAAGTGATTTTTTTTCTTATCACTATTCAATTCGTAGCCCCCTCTCTAGTTTGAATATGCGATTTGATCCGTGTAAGTTGCCCTCTCGTTATCATATGTTGCGACAAAAAATATGGCGACTTCTTCACAAAGAAACTAAAAAAACCTCCACCATTGAATGGGGAGGCTTTTGCCATAAGTTTATTTTGAAAAACATGCTAGGAAATCCTGTATAGTACAATGTTCTAATGTATCCACTGTGTTGTGTTTTGTATTGAACGGTAATTGCTTGGTAATCTCGTTCGGCATGACCACTGTATAAAGCCCTGCTGCTACTGCGGCTTGTGCGCCATTCGGTGAATCCTCAATTGCAATAGCTTCATTAGCCTCTACACCCAATTGTTCAAGCGCCTGCAAGTAAAGCTCCGGATCAGGCTTAACATTTGTTACAGTGTCAGCGGTACAAAAGCAATCAAAGTAATGTCGGATACCCAGTTTATCGACATATAGATCAATCCATTGACGACTTGAGCTACTAGCAAGACCGATTTGTAAACCCGCTTCCTTTGCCTGCTGTAGCAACGTTAAAATACCAGGTCTGAGCGTTTCCGTTTCCATCCATTGTGCATGGCGTTGCTGAATGGATGTTTGAAATGCCTCCACATCCAATTGTATTTGATGATGTGTAACAAGATATGTATAGGGATTAAAAGTTTGAAGATTAGTACCAAGGCACTTAGCATAGGTTGCCAACGATAAGTCAACACCATATTGTGCATAGGCATCTCTAAAAACGTTATACCATGCTGTTTCTGTATCAATAATTGTACCGTCAAAATCAAAAATTAGAGCTTTTATCATCAAATTCTCTCCATTCCATGCTTTGCGTTTTCATCGGTTGATTGCAGTGAGCTAAGCCTAGGTTTTGGCAGAAGTATCCGTTAAATTTGGCCTGCTAACCATTGATCTGCTATCTCTATCCTTCAATTTACACACGCTTTCCGCTACTTTCACATCTCTATCCTTCAATTTGGACCTGCTATCCGCTAATTTTGCATCTCTATCCCCTTATCCTCTTGATTCCAACTCTTTTGCGAAGCTATCCTTCAATTTGCTAATTCTATCCTTCAATTTAGACCTGCTATCCGCTACTTTGCTAATCCTATCCTTCAATTTGGACACGCTATCCGCTACTTTCGCATCTCTATCCGCCTACGCTCACGATTCCAACTCTTCTCCACCCTTATCCCCCTGATTCAACAAGATAACGCCTCCAATAATGAGGGCTATGCCAATCGCAGAATAAACAGTAAACATATCGTGCCAAATGACAATGCCTACCAGAACGGTTAAAGCTGTGCCGACACCTGACCAGATGGCGTAGGCTAAGCTTAAGGGCATGGTTTTCAAGCAGAGCGATAAGCTATAAAACGAAATACCATAGCCAATTGCGACCGCCAATGATGGAGCTAGTACAGTAAAACCGTTTGAGAACTTCAGCATGGTTGTTGCCAAGACCTCGCTTATAATCGATAGTGTTAAAAATAAATAGCCTTTCACTGCTGTTCAGCCTCCTAATGACCACCCGCAAGATTGAGTACCACGACACCCATAATAATGCATAGAATCCCTAATACCTTCTTGCGATTAAATCGTTCCTTATAGAGGACAACACCTACAATTGCGGTTAGCGCTGTCCCTAAACCTGCCCATATTGCATAGGCTGTGCCAATAGGAATTACTTTTAATGTTAAGGCTAAACAATAAAATGCCGTTCCATAGCCAACTACCACACCGATTGATGGCCCTATTCGTGTGAAGCCTTCCGTACGCTTGAGCATGGAACTGGCAAAAACCTCTGCTATAATAGCGAGCATTAAAAAACTAAAAGCCGTCATTCATAAAATCCTTTCTGCTTTGCTTCTAGATGTGATCTTCTTCCTCTACATATTCCAAGATGTCTCCTGGCTGGCAGCCCAAAGCTTTACAAATGGCATTTAATGTAGAAAAACGTACGGCTCTTACCTTGCCCGTTTTTAAATTAGAGAGATTGACAATCGAGACATCAACCTTCTCTGCAAGTTCACTCAGCTGCATTTTACGATCCGCTAGCATGCGATCTAAACGAATAATTATAGTCATGTTCTCACTTCCTAAGCTGTTGCATCATATTCATCCTGGAGAAATGCACCGTATCGGAAAATACGTGCAATGGTCCAAATCACCACACCACATAGTAATAGAGTCCAATGAATGCCTGTAAAATGATAGCTAATCCCCTTAATCAAACCCGACTCTACAAATCGGGACTCCAGTTGGAATTGCTGCATAATTAGATAGACGGTATATGTACGAAATGCATTCACAGTCAAGCTCAATACCATCACACAGTAGGCAATTCTCTCCATTTTTTTACTATTAGCGAGTGAAAATACAATACCTTTTGATAAATTACTTAAAATATTCCTTACTTGTACAATAATAATTAATAAAATAGCTATGTATATTGTAGCAGTAAAGAGGAAGGTCACGACATCTTTTTTTGAATAGTGAATGTCCCTTGTCACATGGTCTGCCAGCTTCATTTCCAATCCTTCTAACTGAACGGCAGCTGTCACACTCCCCTTCGCTAATAAATGATTCACTTGTTGCTCTGATACTACCATTGCCCCCACCATAAAAATCGCAAGCATCGTCAAGGCAAAAATCATCACCACCATGATGATGGTAAAAACGGTACGAAGCCCCTTTGTCATCCATCGAAATTCTTTACTTTGAATTGTTTGCCCCATTGTCAACATCTCCCTCCCTTCTTTCTATTATACATCCCTTTTTATTCCTATCAATAATTTTTTAACGTTTATCATTAATAAATTATTGATAAAAATAAACCCTCTAAAACTAGAGGGCTTATTTTAGTAATCCTATCTTTACTAAATATTCTTTTGCTACTTCTGCTGCAAGCTTTCCTTCTACATTCACTTGATAATTCATTTCTCGCATTTCATCATCTGTAATGCGATCAGCTAGTTGATTTAATGCTTTTCCAATCTCTGGATAGTCAGTCAGCGTTTCTTTCCTTAGTAAAGGCGCTCCCTGGTATGGTGGAAACAATGCTTGGTCGTCCTCCAATACGCGTAGCTTGTATTGACGAATTTCACTATCCGTTGAATAAGCATCGAGCAAATTAATATCACCTGATTGTATCGCCTGATAGCGAAGCTTTGGCTCCATCGTTGCAAGCGTTGTAAAGGCAATCCCATATCGTTTTTGAATGCCCACATAGCCATCCTCACGGTCATTAAATTCTAATGTAAAGCCTGCTTTCACCTTCTGCTCTATCGGCTTAAGGTCTGAGATTTTTTGCAGTTGATAGCTCTCAGCCAGCTCCTGTGATACAGCGAGTGCATACGTATTGTTATAGCTCATGGGACTAAGCATGACCATATCGAATTGCTCCTGCATCCCTTCTTTTGCCTGACGATAGACGTCCTCTTGGTTATGATTAATCGCTTCTTCCTTTAAAAATTCCGAAATGGCTGTGCCCGTAAATTCAGGATAAATATCAATACTGCCCGATTTTAATGCATTGAAAACAAATGAGGTTTTACCAAGCCCTGGCTTTAATTGCACTGTTAAATCTGTCTCCTGCTCAATCAATAATTTATACATATTGATAAGAATCTCAGGCTCCGCACCAAGCTTTCCTGCAATGACAATTTCATCTTGCTGTTTACTGCTTAGTAGCGGGAAGAAAATCATTACGAGTGCCGCTAAACTAATGGCACTCAAAGTCGTCATTGTTTTTTTAAAGGACAGGGTTTCTAATTTTTTGAGCGCTACATCAAAAATCAGGGCTAAAATAGCGGCGGGAATGGCTCCTATAAGAATGAGGGCTGTGTTATTTCGGTCAATCCCAAGTAAAATGATATCCCCTAAACCTCCTGCACCAATTAAAGCCGCTAATGTTGCAGTGCCCACAATCAGCACCATTGCTGTGCGAATACCAGCCATCATAACAGGCATAGCGAGTGGTAGCTCAACCTTTACTAAACGCTTTGATCGATTCATCCCCATCGCTAATGCCGCTTCCTTCAGTGATGGATCGACTTCATTAATCCCCGTGTAGGTGTTTCGTAGAATAGGCAACAGCGCATAGACGACTAACGCAATAATAGCGGGAACTTTCCCAATACCGAATAAAGGAATCAATAAGCCGAGCAACGCTAAGGAAGGAATTGTTTGTAGCACCGCACTGACCCCAATAATGCTTTCTGCTATTTTCTTTTTATTGGTTAAATAGATACCTAGAGGAATGGCGATGAGGACAGCAAAAAATAGTGCAATAAAAGAGATTTGGATATGCTCTAGCAATGCCGCCAGTAGCTGTGCCTTCCGTTCCTGAAATACATCCACCACATTAGCCACCATGTGCATGTCCTCTTTTCTTAGAATCCTCTGCTAAATAACGCAGCATAGAAGCTCTTGTCACCATGCCAATGCGCTTGCCATTCTCTTCGACACCCAACAAGTCATGCTTCGCTAATTTTTCAAGAAGCATCGTAAACGAAGCATCGACAGGAATCGTATCCCCAAAGTCGTTTGTCGCTACGATTGGTTGTAGCACATCATGCATCGTAAACAATTGATCTGTCTGCTTGCCACCAATAAACTGTTGGACAAAATCATTTACAGGATTTTGCAGCAATTGCTGTGGCGTGCCTATCTGAACAATTTCGCCATCTTTCATAATACAGAGGCGATCCCCTAATTTCAGCGCTTCCTGCATATCATGAGATACAAATACAATGGTTTTCTGAATGGTACGCTGCATCTCTAGTAGATCATCCTGTAGTTTGGTGCGACTGATAGGATCTAGCGCACTAAAGGGCTCATCCATTAAAATAATCTCTGGATCAGCTGCCAAGGCTCGAACAACGCCAACCCTTTGCTGTTCGCCTCCTGATAATTCCTTTGGTTTACGCTGACGATATTTTGCAGGCTCTAGCCCCACCAACGCTAATAGTTCGTCCACTCGCTGATGGATTTTCGTTTTACTCCAATTCTTCAACTCTGGCACGATGGCAATGTTTTCTTCAATCGTCATATGTGGAAAGAGGGCGATTTGCTGTAGTACATAGCCGATACTCCAACGCAGCTCATGGATATTATAATCGCTAATTCTTTTATCATTAATCCAGATAGTGCCTGCTGTTAAGGGGATTAATCGATTAATCATCTTCAATAAAGTCGTTTTGCCGCATCCACTAGGACCGATAATAACAAAGAATTCACCCTTTTTAATTTCTACATTTAGTTCTTTGACAGCTATTTGGTCGTTATCATATTGTTTTGAGACATTATCAAATGTAATCATCTGTCATCTCCTTTAGAATTTGCTCATGAAGTGCGTTCACTTTTTATATTTCACCAACAAAATTCATTTCAAACATTTGTAGATAGGTGAAGCTATTTCATTCTAAATACCTCGCCTTTGGGCACAAACGGTAGCTTGGCCCCCTGTGGTAGTACGAAGGCATGCTCTCTTTTAATGGCTAAACGATCACATTGACCATCTGTAATAATCAGGATAGGACCATCCTTGGGAAAATCCTGTGCTTCTTCAAGTAGCTGTATACCAGGCTGTAATACCGTGCCTCCTCTACCTCTTACTTTCACTTTCGTTAATAGTTCTTCAGGTGCTAGATAGCCTGCGTCATAGGCAACAGCATCACAAAATATAACGCGAACAAAGGGAACATCTCTAGTGATGCTATAGCTCGCTATTGTGCCGAGTGCTTTTCCTAGTAGGAGGCGATCCATGGAGCCTGATGTATCAATAAGGACTGCGAAAGTGCGCCCATCTTCCTCTCCGCTTTGATGAATCCATCTTGGTCGAGCGATATCCGGTGTCGATGCTTGCCTTCTACTTGGGCGTGCATACGTTCTCACTTTCTCTATTGGTTGAAACATCCGATCAAACCAATTGGCTAATGCCACATCCCAGGCAATAGGAGGCTGTGCTAGGCTACGAATTTCCTCAATGAGCCCTTGTGGCAAGTATCCTCTCTCTTGGGTCATATGATAGCTTAACCCTTGACTTAATGCCCTTTTATAAAAAGCATCCAAATCCACGCCTACCTTGCCTTCCCAAAAGTCTGGTGGATTCGTTTCGATCATATCTCCTATGCCCTGCCCTCGAAAGGTTCTTAATTTGCGATACATCCTAATATCCGTAACAATGCGATCATAAATAGATTCTGCCGAGAGCCCTTTTAATACTGGATCATATAGCCCGCCAAATGCTGGCATCTCGCCGATTTTCATATCGATGAGCCAGCCATTGATAACATAATCACAGGCAACATTCCATAAATAGGGATCACGTCCTTGTCTGCGTGTCGCATGGCTTAATCCCGCATGAAGCAGTTCGTGTGCCAGTAAAAACCGCATTTCCTCATCGGTCATGCCCACGGCCGTATTCAAATAAATCTCCTTTGTTTCCACTGCAATAGCCGCGACCGAGATATCCATTCTTGTACAAATAAGTGGATCTTCAATTATTGTAAAGTCAGCCGCTAAAGCCCCAAATAAGGGATAGGAGCTCATAAACCAAGCCTTTGCGCGCTGTGCTTGTGTTACCCTCGTTGTGCCTCCTAATGTATTTTCTACCCCACCTGCTACCCGAATGGCACTTTGCACTGCTTTCGATAAGCCTTCTGCAAATAACGCGGCGAAATTACTATTGCCTCGATAAAGATAGCCTGTTTTATTTTGTGAAATAACAAAATCCACTTGTCCTGGCATTGTACTATAGCCTTTCAAATCGTTTGGTACACCTTCGCGTAAAAATCTATCATACAATTTTTCCTCAGTGCTAAAGGCTTCAAAAAGTGGATTACTCATTTCCTTTGGGGCTTGACCAAATTTTAGTTCTGCTAAAAACTTTGTTATATAGCAGTCACAGGCGATATTCCAAAGCTCCTGCTGCTCTTTTGGTTGATGATGATGCAAGCCAAGGTGTAGCAAACAATGCGCTATCACATAAGCCCATTCATTTGGCTGGCCTTTTTTATCCTGATTCACATAGATGACACCTGCGCTTGTAACGTAAGCCCAATCTTTTTGTGGCATACTTTCGTATTGCATGTAAACAGCATGTCCTAATGCCTCGAACAGGGGATGTGTACAGACAATGTCATGCCCACGTGCAATGGCTTTCTCATTTTTATGCTCCTGCTGTGATGTTTTCTTTTTTTTGGCCATAAGCTAACCTTCCTTTTTGGCTACTAAACGTGGTAAATCTCGGATAACCTCCAGCATAAACCAGGCAGGTAACGCTTCACCCTTTTGCTCTGACACAACCATCTGTGCAATTTCTAAACTGATGGATGATAGGTCCTTGATCAAGTCCTTGGCACGAAAGGCTAATTGTCGTTGATTTCCCTTCAAAGTCGTATGCTCGTTCGGAAGCTCCTTCAGTAACTGAGCACGGAAGGATTGCGCCATGAAATAAAGCAAATCTCTTTCTTCTGGTTGATCTGGCCAACGTAATTCTCCTTGGATAATTTTGGCGAGATCATATTTACTTCGCACTTGCTTGATAAAGGCTTTAAATTGACTGGCAGTATGCGCAGATAGGCAGCTACTTGCTAAGAGATCGATTGTTTGTTCTTGCAAGCTGTTGCCGTATGCATACAAACAATCACTTAGCATATGCCATGAACGAGGTGTGGAGAAGGGTTCTTCTGTTTTCGGTGGTTCGTTCCATAAATGATCGGGACGCATTTGAATATACTCAATCACATATGGATGTAGTTCATGTGCATAGGCCCATTCAAGCCAATCTTTATGGGATGCCCTAAGCTGAACATGGACCATTCGATTGATTAATGCGGAGGACATCGGTTTAACAATCGCGTTATCCTGCGCTCGATTGCCTGCACCAATAACAATCGTGCCCTCTGGCAATCTAAACTCTCCAATTCTGCGTTCATGAATAAGACTATAAAACGCTTTTTGTACTTCCTGTGAGCAAGCATTTAATTCATCTAAAAAAAGGCAATAGGGTTCATCGCGTGCAATCATTTTAGGTGGACAGAAAACACTGTAGCCATCCTTAATCTGTGGAACACCAATAATATCCTCAGGTGCTAGCTGACTGCCCAATAACGACACACAGGGCAAGCCTAATTCACTAGCGAAATTTTCAACAATCGCGGATTTCCCAATGCCAGGCGCTCCCCAAATAAAGACCGGTCTGATTGTCGCTACATTCAGTAGAAAATCATATAGTTGTTTTTGTGTAACACTAAAAATCGTATTCAATCAAAACTCCCTTTCAACTCATTGTTTTAAAGGTTAATAATACCATTTTCTATGAAATTATTCTTGTCTCTACCATTCTATGAAATTGACTGCCAATTACTTGCTGTGAGAAGATAATAAAAATTGTAATAGAGAGGTCGTGACCTATGTATAATGGCTTTCAGTTTATGGCGATTTCACAACTAGCTCAAAGGTTTCCAACAGACTCTTGGTGGGCAAAGTTTTACAAGGATTTTAGTGAAGATGATCTAGTAGCGTACTATGAGGGCGATTTGACACTCTCCTCCCTTAATTTGGACTGGGATATGCCTTTTCCACAGCAAGATAAGACCATTCTCATTTTCATCAATGGCCATTTAACCGTAGACACCCTCTATAATTTAGAGACAGATGGTGCAATTGGGCTGATGGTGATGGGCAATGTAATGGCTAAAAATATAGCAGTAGGCGGTCAGGAAATCTATGTGCACGGGCATCTGACGGTCGAGAATATTTTATGTGGCTCATACAATCATGGCGAAACGATTGTGAATGGCAATCTTCAGGCGGCAATATTGGTTCAGGATGATGAGTATCGCATCAGCGTAAAGGGCCAGAAGTCGATTCCTTGTATCGTAAATATATGGCACGGAGATGGTGTTTTTCAGGAACTCCCTATCCGTATTGAAGACATTTTAATAGAAGAGATATTTTTACCTGAGGATGAGGATGACATCGGCTTTTCCTTCACTTCACTTGTGCAAATTCTTAAAGAAGGACGTTCCGCACTCACTCAATTTACAAGCGTTCCTCAAAGGACAATAGCATCTCCTATTTATTTCACGCACCCTTCGATTAATGCGGAAAACATGCTAAAGCTGACTTCATGTATTCTGATGACACCTGACAATCCTTCATTCGATTTGACGGAACAGGATGTTTATTTCATGATTCAGCGTGCACATACCAATGCTGATGGTGATGTACGCAATGACAGTGTTTATATGAAGTCCGCACAGTGTCACTATTTTATTTGGCTTAATGACGATCAATCCGTCTCCCTCCTGACAAAAACGCTAGATGAAGAAGCTGAATGGTGGGATATTACAGAATCATCGCAGGAGCATTTCGTGGATATTCAGGAGCACTGGTTGATGCTGTTAACTTGCATCAATGTAGCAGAGCTTTATTTGCATACGATTGAGGTGCGAGATGTACAACAAATGTTCCAGCATCCTGCAATTCAGGATTTAGACGAGGAGCATGATGGATTCTGGGATGGTTCCAAATGCTACAGCTTCCGTCAAGCCTATTTGGATGAGGATGGTGATAGGATACATGCTCGTATTGAAATTCATACGCCTGACGAAGCCTATTATTTTTATACGCTCGAAAATGAAGCCTATGTTTCCCGTCATTATCAGCCTCCTAACGATGTTGGTCGTCAAGAGCTATCCTATTTGAACACGACACAATGGGAAGCGTCCGAGCGATATTTTGAGAGATTCAAACAATTTATGTCTCAGAATTTTAAGATAGATATAGGAACTAATTAAGGCAAGAAACGTTCTATTAATGATGAAGTCTATTCAACTATACATCTCTTTCACTCTCTGTAATAATGAGAGATAGCTAAACTTTTAATAGAAGGGAGGGAGATGTGGTCACGACCAACATCCAGCTACAATGAAATACGTGCTAAATTTTTTTAAAGGACTTATGATTGCCGTTGTTGTTATTTGTATTTCGTTTTATATGGTGACACAGTTATTTAATACGACTGAAAGAGAAGAGTCTGTGGTTATTGATGATCGTCCAAGTGTGGAAGAATTTATCGGTGAGATTGCAGAAACGGCACGAGATCTTGGTGCTGACAATGACTTATATGCATCCGTGATGATTGCTCAGGCGATTCTAGAAAGTGAGCATGGGCAAAGTGGACTTGGCTCTGCCCCTAATTATAATCTATTCGGTATGAAAGGCAGCTACCAAAATAATTCCGTCACACTCGAAACAACAGAGGATGATGGGTCAGGCAAACTTTCCACGATCATGGCTGCCTTCCGCAAATACCCTTCCTATGAGGCATCCATGCAGGATTATGTAAAATTAATGCGAAATGGGGTTTCGTGGAATAAAGATTTTTACGCAGGCGTTTTCAAAAGCAACACGACGGTCTATACAGATGCGACGAAATTTTTAACAGGCTCTTATGCAACTGATTCGGCTTACAATGAAAAATTAAATACATTGATCGCAAAATATGACCTGCAACAATATGATAGTCCAGTAAAAGATAAGAAAACCATTACGGTGGCTGATGGCGATTCACTTATGAAGATTGCAGAAGCCTATAATGTGAAAGTGACATCACTGAAACAATGGAATCAACTTCGAACAGATCGACTGGAGGCAGGCCAACAACTCAATATTTATCATTATTAACCCAAAACGTCCATGACTCACCAACGAGTATGGACGTTTTTTCTCATGAAACTAATCCGTTTGGCAAACGTCTTCATGTAAAAATTACAGAAAGGACAGGAAAACAGTGAAGCGTACACAATTGCTCCGTCTTCTCGCCGTGAACCTTGTGCTCTTGCCATTGATTCAGCTTAGCTACAATCTATATTTCATGACAAAAATAGCGGAGGGTTCTTTTCATCTTATTATTTTCCCCACGCTTATTATTTTATTGAACTTCTTGCTATGGTGTAGTCGACAAAGAGTAGCATCTTCTATTCATTGGATCTTTATCTATGTCGGACAAGGCACCTCTTTAGCCTGTTATTTTGTGTGGCATTATTGGCAATTAGAGCCCTATCCAGATATGCCTCCAGGTGAAGCAGCCTTTGATTTATGCATGCGTACATTTTTAATCGGCTTATGGCAGCTCATCGGATTAGTGCTGTTCCAGCTCAGTACGTTCATCATCCTGAAAATGGGGATGGCCCTCAAGCATCATTCTAGTAGGGAGCTCAGCTAATCCTTCTGTGCGTTAAATAAAGTACCTACTGCTAGTATGGTCGTGGCTAAATCCTGTCGATAGAGGGGATGTTTGGCATCTAAACTATTAACCGTTACTTCATTACCGCCCAACGATGAGTGGACATACAAATCATCCCCCATATATAAAGCAATATGACCTGGAAAATAGATTAAATCACCCTTCTGCATCTGGTCTTGGTCGATGCTAACGATCGGGAAGCCCTCTACTATTCGGGCATCTCGATAAATATAGACACCGTTTAACAGATAGGCCATCGAACACAAACCAGAGCAATCAATACCGAATGGCGATTTGCCACCCCAGCGATAAGGGGCCGTTAAATAGCTGAGCGCTGTTTCCACAACATTTTCTCGGAACTGCTGCTCCGATAATGACTGTACTGTTATTTTAGGCTGTAGCCATTTTGTTCGAACATACCCTGTTTGTCCTGATACTAGTTGTACGGCTGACCATTCTTCAGGTACTGCTTCGTCTGACATAACACGAATGGATGAGCCTTTTACTAGCGTTAACAGCTTTGTACTTTGGATACGTGGTTGCTGTAAAACATCGGCAAAGCTTTGACAAATGACATGCTGTGCTTCTTGTTGCCACGTAGATGCAAGTGTTGCCTCTTGCAGTAAGTGTGCCCTCTGACAATACCCCTCGTAACGATAGGCTGTTCGGATAAAAACCCAAGCTTCATTGACATCACTGACGATCTCTACGGTCATCCCATACAGTACTTCATCGACTAATTCAGAAGCTTTATCTGGCATGGCATGCAAACTTGCCATCATGGCTGTAACGATAGCCATCATCCCTGTCCCCCTCTCACTTCACCAACTGGTCATAGACAACTTTTGATAGACGACCAATGAGTTGGCGCGCCTGATCATTGTCCGTCACGTTTGTTATAAAAACGCCCGTACTATAATCAACTGTGCTAGTGTAAAATATTCCCACATCATGATCGACGGTATCGAGTCCGCCTGTTTTATGTGCCAGTCGCACTTCATCTACTAGATAGCGCTTTAGGGAGTCATGTACACGCTGACGACTTAAAATAGCAATGACTAGTTTACTGTAAGGTGGTGATAGTAGCTCTTGCTGATAGATACGCGTATAAAGATGTGCCATATCCCTTGCTGATGTGCGATTATCTATGCCCTTTGCTAGACAATCTACATCCATCATTTTTCGCTGTAGCAGCGTGTCCTGTAAACCGATATGCTGAAAATAGTCATTCAAATATTCCATGCCAACTACATCGATTAAGACATTCGTGGCTGTATTGTCACTCGTAATAATCATCCAAACAAGAAGTTCATAGAAAGTGCTTTGAGTAAGTCTTTGCTCACTAATCACACTAAAATCCACCCAATCAGTTGGTGAAATTGCAAGCGTAGAATCAAGTGATCGTTTATTCTCCTCTAAATATGAGAGCAAGGCTAACAGAATCGGCACTTTGATTAAACTTGCACTAGAAAATGACGCCTCGAGCTGATGACCAATGAGCAACTGATTCGTTGTTAGATTTTTAATAAACAAATGTACGTTGTAGGGCGATTCTTGAATAAGTGTTGTAATCCGCTGCTCCATAGAACACCTACTCAACCACTTGGATGCGCTGATTGTCCGCATCCATCGTGACAGTTCTACCTAAAGGTAGCGACATCGTTGGTAAGCAATGACCACATGTCAACTCGGCAATAATTGGCTTCCCTAGAGGCACTAGAATTTCTTGAAAAATAGTTTGTAATGATAAGCAATGTGCTGGCTTTTCGGGATTTTCAGGTCCACAATTTGTCCAAGCTCCCAATAAAATGCCTGCCACGTCATCTAGCTTTCCTGCCAGTTTTAATTGTGTCAGCATACGATCCACCCGTTGCTCCGTTTCATCGATATCTTCTAAAAACAGAATTTTATCTCGTGTATCAATTTCATAAGATGTGCCAAGTGAAGCCGTCACTAATGTTAGGTTGCCACCGATGAGCTGACCTGTGGCTCTTCCAGTAACAAGTGTGGACATGGGCTGGTTAGAGGGATTTTCTAGGTAGAACTCCGTTTTTTCATTCGCCATAATCTGTTGAATGAACGACTGCCATGTATAGTCATCCATCTCCTGTCGAATAAATTCCGTGGATGGCATCGGTGTATGATAGGTTACAAAGCCACATAGCTGATTAAAAGCTATATGTAAAGCGGTCACATCACTATAGCCCGCAAATACTTTTGGATTGGCGCTAATCATGTCAAAGTCTAATTGCGCTAAAATTTTCGTCGCCCCATAGCCCCCACGTATACAAAAAATGCCATTAATCGTTGGATCTCCAAACATACGATGAACATCCGCTGCCCGTAAATCATCAGTGCCTGCTAAATAGCCATGTCTTGCGTGACAGGTTTCCCCAACCACCACATTCAGTCCTAGCTTTTCAATAGTCGCAATAGCAGGCTGCAGCTTTTCTGGTGGTGTGGCTCCAGAAGCACTAATAAGACCAATTGTGTCACCTTTTTTCAATGCCGTTGGACGAATCATACCTTTCCCTCCCTTTTCAGTGAAGTACGATAATGGACTAGTTCCTCTTCATTGGCTAAAATAAAATGACCTTCCTCAATTTCAACGAATGAAGGGGGATTTTCCTCATAACGATGCTGTGACGGATCATACACCTCTACAACTTTCTCCCGCTCCTTATAGGGATTTGGCTCTGGTACTGCTGATAACAGTGCCCTTGTATAAGGATGCAGCGGATGGACAAAAAGCTTTTCTGTTTCCGCTAGCTCCACAATCTTCCCCTTATAAATGACCGCTGTACGATCGGTAATAAAACGGACAATCGATAAATCATGGGCAATAAATAAATACGTTAAATGTTTACGCTGCTGCAGGCTTGCTAATAAATTCAATACTTGCGCTCGAATGGATACGTCCAAAGCAGAGATGGGCTCATCCGCAATGATAAATTCAGGCTCCATCACTAAGGCGCGGGCAATGCCAATTCGCTGGCGCTGTCCACCTGAAAATTCGTGCGGAAACCGACTGGAGAACTCTGGCAGTAGCCCTACATTTAATAAAGCAGCTCGAACCTTTTGCTGACGCTCTGCCTCATCCTTATATTTTTTAGAAGGGTACAGTCCTTCCGAAATAATATAATCCACTTTTGCTCGTTCATTTAGGGAGGCCATTGGGTCCTGAAAAATCATTTGGATTTTCTGTGTAATTTCTCTATCCCAATCTTTCGGGATTTTGCCCTGTATGCTTTTGCCATGGTACAAAATTTGTCCCTCTGTGACCTCATTGATGCGCATAATCGCTCGACCAATTGTTGTCTTCCCTGAGCCTGATTCACCTACAATGCCAAATGTTTCACCTTTAAAAATATGAAAGCTGACATCATCAATCGCTGTAAACTTATTTTTTCCTTTGCCAAAAACAACGGATAAATGTTTTACTTCTACTAGCACCTCTTTATCAGTCATTCGCATACTGCCTCCCCTCGTCAAAAAATGCTTGTAAGGCAGCTGGAGGCTCTACCTTTGGTGCAAGTGGATCTAATAACCATGTGCGGGCATAATGGGTATCACTGACCTGAAAAAAAGGTGGCCGCTCGATAAAGTCAATTTTTAATGCATATGGATTGCGTGGGGCAAAGGCATCCCCCTCAATTTCCTGAAAAAGATTCGGTGGTGTGCCCTTGATGGAATACAATTGTTCCCCCTTGGAGCCAAGCTGAGGTAAGGACGAAATAAGCGCCCATGTATAAGGATGTTTACTATGAAAGAAAATTTCATGTGTTTCCCCGACCTCGATGACATCGCCCGCATACATCACAGCAATTCGGTCAGCCACCTTTGCGACAACGCCTAAATCATGCGTAATATAGACGATTGTTAAGCCGTATTTTTGCTGAAGATTTTTTAAGAGCTGTAAAATTTGCGCTTGAATAGTTACATCTAATGCAGTTGTTGGCTCATCACAAATTAATATATTCGGCTTACAGGCAATGGCAATCGCAATAACAATGCGTTGGCGCATCCCTCCTGAAAATTCATGCGGGTATTGCTTATAACGCTTTTTCACGTCCGTTATGCCGACATCCGTTAGTAGTTTTAATGTTTCCTCATAGGCTTCCTTACCTTTTAAGCCCTGATGCATCACTACACATTCTTCGATTTGCTTCCCAATGGTTTTAAGCGGGTTCAAGGATGTCATAGGATCTTGTGTCACCATCGCGATTTCCTTGCCTCGAATACCCAACCACTCTTGCTCGGTCGTAAACTGCCCTAAATCCTGTGCATTGTAAATAATTCGCCCGTGCTTAATGCGGCCATTTTTATCAAGCAAGCCCATAATGGCTTTCATCAGCACGGATTTACCCGAGCCTGATTCGCCCACAATGGCTAAGCTCTCTCCCCTGTATAGGTCGAGTGAAATATCGCGGATCGCTGTTAAAACTCGACCACGTAGCGTAAACTGAATCACTAAATTTTGGATGACTAATACGCGTGATTTTTTAGCTGTCACTTGTTTCCTCTCCTTATACATGGTTTTTCGGATCTGCTGCATCAGCAAAGGAATTACCAATAATATAAAATGCAATTGTAATAACACTTAACACAATACTCGGGAAAATCAGCTGATAGCGTAAGTCTGGTGACATCATAAGGACGCGTCCTTCATTGATTAAATTTCCTAGGGATGGCTCACTGATTGGTAGCCCTAAGCCGATATACGTTAAAAATACTTCGGCCCCTATCGCAAAGGGTATGGCTAGACTCATGCGTAGCATAATGACAGAAATTAAATAAGGTAAAAGATTTTTTAGGATAATACGATAATCAGGTGTGCCTAAGCACTTTGAGGCTAGGTTGTATTCACGGTCACGCAAAATCACAATTTGATTGCGGATAAACCTCGCCATTTCCACCCAACCCGTTATACACATCGCAATAATAATCGTTGAAATACTTGGCCTTAAGATATAGGACATTAAAATGAGCACAATGGTTGTGGGAATATTATCTACCACATTATAAAGCTGTGTAATAGGCGCTTCTAATTTCCGCGAAAAGCCCCACAGCGTTCCAATCGTAATGCCCACCACTGCCTCCACTAAGGCGACAACACAGCCAATAAAGAGAGATGTTCGCGTCCCCGCCCAAATACGAGACCATAAATCCTGACCAATGGAATTCGTGCCAAACCAAAATTCTGCATTAGGCGCAATATTACGTGCCTGCATCCCTGTTTGTTCATCCAAGTAAATCTCAGTCGGTGATTTTTGCGCTGGTAAATAGGGCTGAAAAATAGTAAAGCCAACAATGATAATCACCCCTACTAATAAAAAAACGGCCAGTCGATTTTTCAAAAAGGATTGCCAAGTAGAGCGCCAATAAGAATAATTTGAATAGCCCGTTTCCTCTGCCTGCCTTGCGTCCACTTCCGCAAACTCAAACAAAGTTTCACGGGATTTATTTGAAATATTATTGATTTCATCTGTATACATCCCCATTAACGCACGCCCCCTCCCTTGCCTAATTTAATACGAGGGTCGACAAGTGCCATGGCAATATCCCCTAAAATAAGTCCGATGATACCAAGGGAAGAGAACACTAACACTAGGCCCTGCACAATCGTATTATCCTGTCGCTGAATAGCATCCACAAGCAAGCCCCCCATCCCCGGAATAGAGTATAACGATTCAATATAGATCGAGCCTGTAATCGTAAACAGAATCGTAGCAGGTAAATATTGCGCCATCGGAATAAAGGCATTACGTAATACATGCTTGAACATCAATGTCCGCTCCTTCACGCCCTTCGCCCTTGCTAGCTTAATATAATCCTTGTTCAGTTCATCGACCATATAGCGTCGCATCCACATCGCATAGGAGGCTGTTGGAGCTAAGGCCATGGACGTAAGCGGAAGAATCCAAGTAATCGGCCTATATTCATCAAACAGCATCGGTAATTGAAAAAGTTCTGTAATATACATTTGAATGACTAAGTAATAAACGGCTGCAGGGACCGCAACAACAAATACGATATAGCCTGTCCCAAGTCGATCCAGCCACCTCCCCTTACGATAGGCCATCAAAATTCCTAACGGCACACCAATCAGTAGTGATAAAGCGACTGCTCCTAAACCAAAGAGAAGTGAATACGTCATTTTATCTGCAATGATCGTCACAACCGGTACATCAGTACGATAAGTCACCGATTTGCCTAAATCCCCCTGCAGTAAATTCTTGTAAAAATTTCCCAATTGGACTAAGATCGGATCTCGCAAGCCCAGACTTGTTAAGTAAATTTCCTGCTGAGCAGGTGACATTTTATCGGCTGCCGCTCCTAAATAGCCTTCCTCTGGCATTAGCCGTAATAATGAAAAGACAATGGTGATGATAATAAAAAGGGTTAAAACGGATTGTAAGAGTCGTTTTCCTATATACTGCAACATCGCGCCATCCTCCTTTGTCAAAAAGACGAAAGGAGATGCCGACTATTCTTTTCGGTATCTCCTTTTCAGCATTGGCTAGGGCTTCCGCACGTTCTTGTTCCCAATCGGCAAGCGCCTTTTTAAATTCTTCATTACTCATTGGCTTTTCTAGCACTTGCTGACCTTTAAATTTCTCTGCTGTTACACCAAATGGCGAATATTGTGCCTCGAATGGATTTAATTTAGAAGCCATATAACCACTACCACCAACTGAATACGGAATGACAAAGGCTTCCTCAATTAAAAACGCTTCTGCCTTCGCAAATAGCTCATAGCGTTTGGCTGTATCGATTGTTTCTTTCGCTTGATCCACAAGATTTTGATAAGTCGTTTTTCCATTCGCCTCTTTATAACCCTCTGCTAATTCAGGCTTATTGTAAGTACCATCAACAGTGAATGGATCTGTATACGTAGAAGGATCTGCATAATCAGGGCCCCAGTTCGCTTCTAAAAGCGCAAACTTGCCAGGTCGACGCACCTCTGATAGGAAGCCTGTCGATGGACCCGCCTCTACGATAATGTCGACATAATCTGTCCCTAGCAATTTCTCCATTTGCTGCTCTACTACTTGAGAACGATTAGCCCAATCTGGACTGCCCGCATTATAGGGCATTAATACTTTTACAGGGAATGTAGCCTTACCTGCTAATGCTGTTTTTGCCTTTTCTTTGTACGCTAGAGCCAGCTCTTTATTGAAGGAATCTTCATTGGAGATTGATGTAAGTGGTGCTAGTTGTGTATAATCCACCCCTCCCACATCAACAAAGTTTTTCGGTGTAATGGTATTGCTCAGCAAATCTGCTGGATTATAAGGCTCAACCGTCAGCATCGCAGATACACGATCAAGCGCATGGAATAAGGATTTGCGGAAATCTTTATTATTGACAGCGACCTTCCAATTATCAGGCTCGTATTGTGCGTCAAATTGTGGGTTGAAGTTGAGTGCATAGAAGTAGGTATAGAAGTTATTTTGTGTTTGACGAACCTGTGATTTTTTCTTTTCATCTTTAAACCATTCATCAATAATGGAGGTTGGGATACTAGCCGAATCGATTTCGCCACGTAAAAATAGCTCAGGTGCCACTGTTGCTGCTTCTTTATTGTATTTATAGCGGATACGATCAATCAGCACCTTGTCTTTATCCCAATACGACTCATTTTTCACAAGCACGCGCTCATTTTGTGGCTCAAATTTATCTAAAATATACGCGCCATTATAAAGGAAATTTTCACGTGTCGTACCAAAGGCCTCTCCTTTTTCCGCAATGAACTTGCCATTCACTGGGAAGAAACATACATAGTTCAACATAGAAAGAAAATAGGGTGTCGGCGCCTCTAAAGTATATTCTACTGTATGTTTATCTAACGCCTTTATGCCAACTCCCTTGAAATCTGTCATCTCGCCGTTATAGAAGGCCTCCCCATTTTTCACCACTGTTGCAATCCAAGCTGTCGACGATTCATTTTTAGCATCAAGCACATAGTGCAAGCCATCCACAAAGTCTTGTGCCACAACATCTGCATAACCCTTGCCCTCATGTGTCACCCATTTTGCGTCATCACGCAGCTTGAACGTCCACACGGTAGCATCCTCATTCGCAGACCATTCTTTCGCTAATCCTGGCTGGACCACCCCATATTGATCGTATTCTATGAGCCCATCCACCATATTCGCAGCCACCGCAAATTCATTTGTTTCTGACGTCTTTAAATAATTTAACGTTTTAATTTCCCCTGAATACACCACACGATATTCCGATGCTTTTTCACTCGATGATTCATCATTGCAAGCTACACAAAATAATACGACCAGACATACGAACAGCAACCAATACTTTCTCACAAGCATCCCCCTAGTCATCTTTTTATAATGAAAATCCTATTGGCAGGATGGATTGTACCTTCAATAGGATCATTCAAACATAAGCTAGGTCCGTCTAAATCGACCATCTATCGATGAAATGAACAACGGTACATACCCGTTATCACGGTTATGAGATTTAATTGTTGGTTCTATCAACTATCAAACCACTTGGACAGCTTGTCCCACTGCTTTTTGAAGGTCTCTTTAAGTGGGAGGAGTTCGCTGGGTTGAGCTGGGTTGAGCGCTTTTCAACTATTTGTGAGCGGGTCCTTTATTTTTTTGATCACTTTTCCCTTGATTATGAGCGGGGTGCCCTACTTTTTGATCACTTCTCACATGATTGTGAGCGGGGGCCTACACTTTTTGATCACTTCTCACATGATTGTGAGCGGGGACCTCATCCTTTTGATCACTTCTCGCTCAATTGTGAGCGGGGTGCCCACTTTTTTGATCACTTCTTACTCGATTGTGAGCGGGGTGCCCTACTTTTTGATCACTTCTCATTCATTTGTGAGCGAGGACCTCCACTTTTTGATCACTTCTCACTCTTTTATGAGCGAGGACCTCCACTTTTTGATCACTTCTCACTCTTTTATGAGCGGGGACCTCCACCTTTTGATCACTTCTCACTCTTTTATGAGCGGGGACCTCCACCTTTTGATCACTTCTCACACCTTTTTGAGCGGTTCCCCCACCAAATTGATCACTCCTCACCTATCACGTTAAAAATTGCAGGAGACGTAGCACTTCATAAAAATCACCTGTTATGAACTCTACGGTATTATGTGGTTTGAATTTGGCATGAGGATAAAAAGAATTGCGATAGGCCCGTGTATGGTCGCGATAAATAATTTCTACTACAAAGTGTTCTGGCAACGTTACCTGTAATGCGGCACGGGGCACCTTCATAGAAGACGCTACCAGTCGTTTGGTTTCCATGATGGTTAGTTGCGGACTGACACTTATCGTTGCGTTGCCGATGCCTTCCTTAGTGGCGAATGTGACAATGTGTTCATTGATGGCCTGAATCTCTTCTGTCAATCCCACATCTCCACTCACGAAGGACACGGGCACACCGTGTAAGGCTGCTGCATACGTATTGATTAGAAATTCGCTCGCATATTCGCCATTAATTTTGACGTCGGCATACGTGCAAAGCGTGTGGGCTAGTGGGTTGCGCTCACTTCCTCCTTTACTGTGGTAGCCGATAAAAATGGCACGGTCAAAGCTTTGATCGAGGCCCGCTACCATACACATAGGATCGTATGTCCAGCCACGGATAACTTTACAATTGATTGGTAAATTGGAAATGTCTAGATTGCGGGCTGAATCATGGGCATCCTTTAATAAAATTTCGGTTGCTCCCCCTGCTATCGCTCCTTCAATGGCTGCTTCTACTTCTCGCGTCATTTGTCTTTGGAAAAATTGATAGTCAGGCGCATTTAACTCGGTTTCACTCCACGAAGTTGTTCCTGTAATCCCTTCAATATCTGCACTAATATAAACTTTCATAGAAATCGAAACTCCTTTACATTGTGATTTTGAATTGTTGCGTGTACTGCTCCATAATGGGCTACCTGTGCCTGAACACGTCTAGCCCATGCCACATTGCCATAATCGTAATGCCACCATTCCTCCGCATAATTCGTAAATCCAGCAAGTGTCATACAGTTATACAGCAAACGACGATGCTGACAGGCTAGCGGATTTTCTTCCGTATACTGTTCAAAATAACGGGTCGCAGATTTTTCATTCATTGCATCAAATGCTGTCCCAAGATCCAAGGCTTTACCATGAATATCAGCTAACGTCACGTCGATGGCACCGCCTGTTAAATGGGGAGCTAAATGGGCTGCATCTTTACTTGGAAAGGCTACATATTTTTTGGTTGCTTGCACAATCGCTTGTGGTGATAACTGCGGCATCATTTTTGCTAATTGCTGTGAAAAATGGCTAAACAAATACTGCTGTACTTGAAATGGACGATAGCCATCATAAAGTAATAAGCAATACTCCTGAGGTAATAATGTTAACGCCTGCTGCAAACGCTCATAGACACCTTCTCGCAGATAAATAGCTCGTAAACTATCAGGAATCTGTTGCTGATAGTAGATTGGCTCCATCACTATCCTAGGATGAGCAGCTGAAATCTGGATAAGCGGCTCATCGTTTTCACGTACAACTGGTGATGTTGAGGGGTTTCCATTTAGAGACGGCGCTATCGGTTGAAAAAGGTTCATAGTAATAGAGCCCCCTTAAAATAATTAGATAATTCAGTTTTTTAAGTTGAATGTTATCACATCTCTCTATCATTGACTACATAAAAAAAGAATAATTACAAAATAATGGATATACTCTTATAATGAAACATATTCCAGCAATTTACGGGGCGAAAAATCACTTTCATCCTCTAATTAAGGATTTTATTCATCTTATAGCTCGCTCATGCTAAAAAAATAACGAATCCTGTTTGGTGGCATAAAAAAAGCCATTGAAACACGAATATTGTCTCAATAGCTCTTCCTATTATGCCTGATGAAAGGAGTATGCTTCCACCGTATGGCCATTGCGACCAATTGTTGTCTGTGCCTGAGACAACGAATTAAGTATCGCTTCCTCTGTCGCTTCAGTAGCAGCTGTAAACAATTGATTCATGATAGGATGATCCTCCCGTAGCTGTGTTCTTGTCTCAACAAGCTGATCAGCGGTATGAGGAATACAATGTGCCGTCGTGAAGCCAATCACAATGTCGCCACTACCATGTGAAAAATGACTGCCTGTCCGTCCTAAACCGATACCACAACGTTTAATGACGCGTGTCAATTGTCGGCTACTCAATGGGGCATCTGTCGCAAGGACAATGATAATGGAGCCATCTGTTGGTGATAAGCTTGATTGGCTTTGAGCAGTTGCAATTTTGTAACGCTCGGCTAAAAACTCTGCGCTTTGTCCGAAATTACTAAGAACTAGGCAGCCTACTGTATAGTTGACTTCATTTGATTGTGCTTTGACGATGCGAGAGGAGGAACCAATTCCTCCTTTATAGCCGAAGCACATCATGCCCTTCCCTGCTCCAACAGCGCCTTCCTGTGCCATCTGTGTAGAGGCTTGACGAATGGCATCTATGGCATGAGCAGGTGTCACTGGACAAGCTCGAATCGAATTGAGATAACTATCATTACATTCACCCACAACGAGGTTAATGGTTCCCGTTGTTAGTCCAATGTCTTCATTCCGGTCAAGCATATAGCTTAATGTTCCTTGGGTAACAGCTGGTACGCCAAAAGTATTGGTTAACATGATGGGCGATTCCAGTACACCTAGCTCATTCACCTGCACAAGTCCCGTTGTTTTCCCAAAGCCATTTAGCACATAGCTTGCCGCCGTTACCTTTTGCTGAAATACATTGCCACCATGCGGTAAAATGGCTGTGACGCCTGTACACGCATAGGCTCCATTTTGATCTAATGGCTCATCCAATGTAACATGTCCCACTCGGACTCCTGCTACATCGGTGATGCAGTTTTTCTGTCCAACTGGTAACACGCCAATTTCAATGCCCAATTGCCTTACCTTTCCCTGCATATTATGCCTCCTCCTGAATCGCCATTAACACAGCAGCCTGTGCATGGATAGCTGTTGTATCAAATACTGGAATGCTGACATCCTCCTGCTGAATCAGTAAGCCAATCTCCGTACAGCCCAGAATCACCCCTTGTGCACCCGCTTGTACAAGCTCCTCGATCACTTGGATATAGTACGCTTTAGAGGCTGGTACAATAGTGCCGAGACACAATTCATCATATATAATTCGGTTTACTTCCATTCGTTTGATGCTATCTGGCACAATGACCTCAATATCAAAGCTCTCTACTCTCGCCTTATAAAAGGCTTGCTCCATTGTATATTTTGTGCCAAGAAGCGCTATTTTCTGGTATCCCGCTTCTTTAATTTGACTAGCTGTAGCATCTGCAATATGTAAAATAGGAATGGTAATGGCAGTCTCGATAACATCAATGACCTTATGCATCGTATTGGTACAAATGATGACTAAGTCTGCCCCTGCACGCTCAAGTGCTTGCGCTGCTTGTGCTAGCACCTCGCCTGCTTTGTCCCATTCTCCGTTAGCTTGCAAGTGCTCAATTTGCTGGAAATCTACACTATACAAAATACATTTCGCAGAGTGCAAGCCCCCTAATCTATGTTTCACCTGTTCATTGATCAGTCTGTAATATTCAGCAGATGATTCCCAGCTCATCCCACCAATTAAGCCGATTGTTTTCATGACAACAACACTCCTTTTTTCTATTATTATACGCCTATCTCGCACCGAAATAAGAGAATTTCCCAAAAGTAATATGCAAGACTTGGAAAATAGTAGATAAAAAGATTTTTCACAATTAAAAAATTACAAATCTCAAAATTTTATTATAATTCATTATTTTAGAAAAGTTGATTTTTTATAAAAAACCAGTGTAGACTAAAGCGTATTGTGAAAGGAGGACAACTTATGGAATGGATCTCAACGATAGTAGATAGCGGAAATAATATTTTATGGACATACATCCTCATTATCTTACTTTTAACAGCAGGACTATATTTTTCATTCGGTACGAAGTTTGTACAAATTCGTCTTTTTCCTGAAATGTTTCGTTTAATTGTAGAAAAAAGAGAGGGCGATTCGGGGGTTTCTCCGTTCCAAGCCTTTACCATTAGTGCTGCTTCACGTGTCGGCACAGGGAATATTACAGGTGTAGCCTTAGCCATTGGTGTAGGAGGACCTGGTGCAGTATTTTGGATGTGGATGATTGCGATTTTAGGGATGGCCACTGCCTTCATTGAAAGTACCTTAGCACAAGTGTACAAAGTAAAGGATGGCGATACGTTTCGTGGTGGTCCTGCCTACTATATGGAGAAGGCGTTAGGTCAACGAAAGCTTGGTATTATTTTTAGTATTTTATTAACATTAAGCTTTGGCTTTATTTTTAATGCTGTGCAGGCCAACACCATTGCCACTTCAGTTGGCGAAGCCTTCGATGTAAGTCCAAAGATCATCGGGGCGATACTTGTTATTTTAACAGCCTTCATTATTTTTGGTGGTGTCCATCGAATTGTAAAGGTGACACAAATTCTTGTACCTGTTATGGCCATCTTCTATTTACTTGTAGCCCTTTTTGTGGTGGTGACCAATTTATCGGAAATTCCGCATGTTTTTTCATTAATTTTCACTCATGCATTTGGCCTACAGGAAGCTGCTGGTGGCGCAATTGGGGCAGCAATTATGCAGGGCGTACGTCGCGGTTTATTTTCCAATGAAGCAGGGATGGGGAGTGTGCCGAATGCTGCGGCGACTGCTAATACCTCACATCCTGCTAAACAAGGACTTGTACAAAGCTTAGGTGTCTTTTTTGATACGATTATGATTTGTACAGCCACAGCCTTTATTATTATTTTAGCTGGGTTATATGATAAGGGTGAAAGTGATGGCATTATTTTGACGCAACATTCTTTAGCTGTTCATGTTGGTGATTGGGCTCCTTATTTTATTGCCATCTCCATCATTTTCTTTGCTTTTAGTTCGATCATTGGTAATTATTATTATGGTGAATCCAATATTGAATTTATGGACGCACATAAAGTTTGGATGTTTAGTTATCGTATTTTAGTGCTGTTTATGGTCATGCTTGGCTCCGTCGCACAAGTACAGCTTGTATGGAACCTTGCTGACCTCTTTATGGGGCTGATGGCGCTCATCAATATCGCCATCATTATGATTCTCGGTAAAATTGCCTTCCTTGTGCTAGACGACTTTACAGAGCAACGAAGAGCAGGCAAAAACCCTGTCTTTTATGCAAAATCAATTCCAACCTTAAAAAATACAGACTGTTGGGAAGAAGAAGATCGATAAAACAACTAACGCCACTCCGAAAATTGGAGTGGCGTTGTGCGTTAATATTTAAACTGACTAATTAGCAGCTTTAATTCATCGGCCATGTGTGCGAGTGCTTGCGCTGAGGCATTGATTTCCTCCATTGAAGCTAATTGCTCCTCTGTTGAAGCTGCTACATCCTCAGACGCTGCTGCATTGCCCTTCGCGGAGAATGCCAAATCTTCAGTTACTGCTGCTACCTCCTGAACTCCTGCTGACATTTGCTCAGAGGCGGAAGATACCTCCTCCATTTTCGGGGTAATTTCATTCATACTTGTCATAATGACTTGGAATTTCGCAATGGCTTCATCGGAAATATGCAAACCACTTTGCACATCCTCTGTTACCTTCGCCATAATACTGACAGATTGCTCCGTTTCTTGCTGAATACCTCGGATAAGCTCAAATATTTGTTTGGCTGATTCCTGTGATTGCTCTGCTAGCTTGCGCACTTCGTCTGCCACGACTGCAAAGCCTTTCCCGTGTTCACCCGCTCTTGCTGCCTCAATGGCTGCATTTAGAGCCAGTAAATTGGTTTGATCTGCAATGCTTGTAATCACATCTAAAATAGATGTAATTTGCTGAGAACGTTCATGCAACGTCTGGATTTTCGCATTGGAGTCTGCTACGGATAAATGAATGGATTGCATTTGATCCTTCGTATTTTGCACAGCTTGTCCTCCCTCGTCCGCCTGTAATGTGGCGTGCTGTGAAAGGTCTGTCACAGCAGAGGAGATTTCTGCAATATGCAGAATGGCAGTAGCAAGCTCATGTAATGAAGCTGCATTTTTATTGGCACTAATCGTTTGAGAATCAGCGCTTGTGGCAACATCCTGAATGGAAATCGCCACTTTTTCTGTTGCAATGCTAGTTTGATTGGCATTGGCGGTTAGCTCTTCTGCTGAAGAAGCAACCTCCTCTGCGTTTTGTTCGATTTTTTGAATCAGTGTCCGTAAGCTTTCTTGCATATCATTAAAGGCTTGGCCTAATTGACCAATCTCATCTTTCGACGTAATTGTCACCATTTCCGTGAGGTCACCTTTGCTGATTGTAACAGCACTATCCTTTAGGGCTTTAATGGGTTTAATCACGGCCTTCATTACAAAATAAAAGATGATGGTACTGATGATAATTGCAGCTATGAGGACAAGAATTGTATGATATAGGATCGAGGAAGCGGACTCATCAATTTCTTTAGCAAAAATTGTTCCTGTTATTTTCCAATTCGTCAGTTCATTTGTCGTATAGAATAATAGACGATCATCGCCATTAAAGACATACTCATACGTACCTGATGGACTTTCGTACATTTTATCAAGGAAGCTTTCTTTCAGCTCCCCTCCCGCTTCAAGGGTAGGATGTGAAATGACCATCTTGTCTTCTCCAAAAATAGAAGGATAACCATTTTTTCCGATGCGAATAGAATCTGCAATTTTTTGAAGATCGGTTAACTTAATATCAATTGCCACAACCCCAGCATGATCTTTCGTCTGCTTGGCAACTGTTACCACCATATCACCCGTCCCTGCATCCTTGTAAGGGTTGGTAATCAAGGTTTCACCTTTTAAAGCTGTCGCCTCTTTATACCAATCTCGATCTAATGGATTATAGTCTGCACCATTTAATTTTGGCTCCTGTGTAAATCGTCCGTCATTCATGCCAATATAAACACTTAACACATCAGCATTCAGCTTTGTATATTGCTGGAATTTAGACACGATCGATGCTTGTGCTTCTTCATATTGGCGCGCATCTATTTCACTACTGAACACATTGATGTCACTCATTTTCTCACTGATCGTTTTGTCAATGAGCTTATTTAAAATGCCTACACTTTCATTGGCACTAAATAAGATTTCTTCTTCAATCGAGTCTTTTGCAGATAAATAAGACAAACTCCCAACAGATATGACAGGGATTAGTAATACTAGCGCAAATAGCGTATAAAGCTTGCCCTTAAAACTGCTAAATAGTTTCTTCATATATCAATCTCCTTTTTATTTCTCTCCCTCTCTTTATCTGCTTAACATTTCTCCCAAAGCTTTTATCGGATGAAAAAAATTTTTTCCAACATTTTTACGATTTTCATATTATTCAGGCTTTATCGACAAATAAAAACCCCTGTAACGAGACAGGGGTCAGTTGAATTTAGTATTTAAACGACTGGATGGATTCTTGCAGGTCTATCGCCATCTTTGCTAGATGGGTAGAGGCTGCTGCTACCTCCTCCATAGCCGCATTTTGCTCCTCTGAAGAGGCTGCAACACTTTGCACATGATGGCTTGATTTCATCGACACTTCACTAATATAGTCGATTTCTTGCACTAACTTTTCAATATCATGATGGATTGTTCGAATGGCTGCGGTTACTACCTCGGTCTGTGCTTGTACATCATTAATCGCATCATCAATTTGTATAAAATTATCTCTTGCCACATTGACCTTTTCACGACCTACATGGACAGAATCATTACTGTTGACCATATCTTCTTCGATAATTCTCGTACTATCGGTGATTTGGGCCACTACTTTTTCTATATCGACGGCAGCAAGATTTGACTCATCTGCTAGCTTGCGGACTTCCTCTGCTACAACCGCAAAGCCTTTCCCATGCTCCCCGCTTCTTGCCGCTTCAATAGAGGCATTGATTGCCAGTAAATTGGTCTGTGTTGCAATACTCTTAATGACATTTACCGCTGATACAATCGCCGCCGTATTGTCATCTAAATCTTGCACCCGTGTGTTAAGCTCACTTGTATTGGCAGAGATTTCATTCATTTGCGCTGTAACATCATGCACAGAAGAACGACCTGTATTTGCCATATTTTTCGTATCGACTGTTGCCTGATTCACGCTTTGTATGCTTGCAGAAATATCATTCATTTTCTTCAAAATGTGGGCAGATAAATTTCGTACATCCCCTGTTAAAGTATCCTGCTGATCAATACCTTGCGCAATATCATGAATAGATTCTGTTACCACCTCTGTTGCCTGTGTAACCTCCATGCTACTTGCCGTTAGCTGTTCCGATGTCGCGGCTACTTGCTCGGAGGAGTTTCCGACTTGTTTCATCATCAGCCGAAGTTTCTCTGACATACTATTGAAGGAATCAGCTAAATGTGCAAACTCATCCTTCGTTTTAAATTGTAAATGCGTATGCAAATTACCTTCTGAAAACTTATCCATTTCTACCACTGTTTGTTGAATATTTTTTGCGATTCGTCTACCAAATATTGTCGCAATGATGATACTTATAAAAAGAGAAATAGCCGCTAGTGTCATAATTTCGATGCCACTTTTTTCTCCTTTTTGCTTGGTAGCTTCAATATGTGCTAGCATGTCTTCCTGTTGAGCCGTTGCCATCGTCTTTCCAAAGACAACCAATTTCTGAGAGCCTTCTCCTAGAATCGGTAAAGCCATTTGTTGTGCTTGCTGGTGATCTCCACGTTGATAAAGTGGCACAATCTGCCCATCTATGGCCTTTTCCCAATCGGCAAGCTGCGATAAAAATTGGTCAAAATCTTGATTGCTATCGCCTATTTCTTGAAGTCGATTAATTGACGTATGTAAGGTATTGCGGATTTCATGATGATTGTTGAGCATTTCTTCCTTGCCATATAACATATACCCACGAATAGCCGCATTCGCTCGTACAGTTTGGAACGAGATATCTTGATATAAATGAATTAATTCCGTATTGTCTTCGATTTCTGCTAATGTCTGATTATTATTATTCAAGTAGTACATAGCAATGCCTGAAATAAGCAGTAAAAAGACGAGGACAATACCAAAAGCAATTTGCAATTTCCGTTCCACAGTTAGTCTCATATGATTCCCTCTATTCTTCTATAATCCACTTGAGTATAGCCTACCTGAATCTATTAGCCTATAAAATCTATGCCTCTCCTCATAAACTATCGCTAAAATTTAACAATAATGAGAACTTCGCCTCCAATCTATTGACAATAATATCCACTATTTCGCTAGTTGAAATAGGAAG
Organism: Lysinibacillus sp. PWR01; assembly: GCF_043359455.1. Taxonomy (NCBI): domain Bacteria; kingdom Bacillati; phylum Bacillota; class Bacilli; order Caryophanales; family Bacillaceae; genus Lysinibacillus; species Lysinibacillus sp. PWR01. Next base: position 52,126 of record NZ_JBHERJ010000080.1, read on the forward strand.
AAATCATTTGAAAACCGTAAAGATAACACCAAAAGAGCGGAAGAAGCAGGAGCATTTTCAGAAAATGACCTCTTTTTTCTACAAACTCCCGAATGCCTGAAGTCAGCATAATCGCACTCAGTAATAGTAAGCTATGCTGAGCCCCATAAATCTGCAAAGAGAATGTGATGACCAAGGGCAAGATGGCTGGATAAATAGAATCTGCTAGTGATCGCTTGCCCTTCAGATTGATGGGAATGCTTTCTTTCTCTGTAGATTTAGCGCCTGTTAGTTTCTTTGCAAGCATAAGGACAAGACTAAAAAATATAATCGTATAAACAATAAATAATAGCCACGGCATTGCGCTTTCCTCATTCAACAAACGAAAATAATCCACAGCTTCTTGCGCTTGCAGCTCATAATACTGTTTCGTCTTCTGATCCATTAGGAAGTATCGTTCATCCTCGACTATTACCTTCAAGGCCGTTTCCTTGCCATTATGGAAGCGTATGTATAAATCACTTACTGAAGAATTGTTGGCTGGTCGACTGCTAGGGTCCTTTTTCGTCTGTAAAACTTGCTGAAGGCGATCTATATCTTTCACCTCATAGCGATCGACATAGAACACTTGCTTTAATGGATACAAATGTTGCTCTTTGCCATTACTCCCAGATAAATACCAAGCCTCTTCAATGGATTGAATGGGACTATGCTGCAGTGGGACTAGCTCCTCCCGTTGCCTTTCATTGTAAATGAAGAGTAGTAGTGTGCTTAAACTAAGGATAATGCCTAGTATAAGTGTATAAATATAGCCTCCCTTGTGCATGCTTTCACCTCCTTTGTCATATATAGTAATTATTGTAATATACGGTTTACTCCCCCAATAAGTTTCAACTCTACTTAAAATAGAGGGGATGAAGTATGAGTAGACCAGAATTATACGTACATTTAGTAGTCGGTCCTGATTGTGATTTTGAATCCATGGCCATTCGAGCGGCACTGGAATCCTTTGGTGCAAGAGTGACACTTGATTTAATTGATGTTCTATCGGGCAATAATCTTCCTCATAAAGTGGATTATCTGATTTTGAATTTTCACGGCGATGAGGGGCGATTTTGTCTGCCTGAGTTAGGAGAAGAGGTATATGAAGAAAATGAACCAAGGCGTATCTATTGTCAGCTACAGGATGTCAAGGTCATTGCGGCAAGCTGTACATTAGGTTGGCAGCAGCTAGCGACAGCCTTTTTAGCGAGTGGCTGTCATTCCTACTTAGCACCTGATGATGATATAGAGGGTAACGCCAATCTCATGTTTCTGATTCGCTTTTTCTATGAGATAATCACAAATCATAGAAATCAGCAGGAAGCGTTTGAACTCGCTCAATCGATCGATACCGAAACAGCCATGTACAAGCTGTATTTTGCATAAAAAAGATCGTAGCACCTACTACTGGCTACGATCTTTTTTTCATTAGTGTTGATGTTTGTCTAGCATAGCTTCCGTAAAAGCCTGTGACTGTCCTTTAGGAATACTGAGTGTTTGCCAATCAGTGCCCTTTACCTGTTTCGCGATATAAATGATTTGACCGACGTGCTGTGCATAATGCGCCATTTGTCTTTCAATGGCATCGATGACCGCTAGCCGCTCCCCTCTAATCGTGACATCCCCCTGCAAATCAGATTCTGTTAAACTCGCCAAGGCCTCTAAAAACACTTGCCAGCCCTTGTCCCACGCTGAAATGATCGCTTCTTTGCTGTGAAGACTATCCTCAAACTCATCATCTCGATTTCTCGTAGGCTTTTCTCCATCTGTCGTTAAAAAATTGGTCCAGCGGGAAATCATATTCCCACTTACATGCTTCACAATCACTGCGATACTATTGGATTCTTCGTTATATGCCCAGTGCAGTTGTGCCTCTTCTAATTGGGCAAGCGCTTTATCCCCTAGCTCTTTCACACTTTGAAATCTTTTCTGGACAACTTGTAAATAGGTTTGCGCAATCGTCATAGCCAAATCTCCATCCCCTCTTTTCTATCATTCTATAATAGGTCAAAGCGAATGTCTCATTAATTAATCGTTAACAATAAAATCTCTTGCAAGGATCGCCATTTTTTCTTGAACCTCCTGTGGGTCCCCATCTAATTGATACCCGATATGATAGACATAGCCGTTATAGTAAGAATAAAACTCATTGGCTCTAGTCGTCATTTGAAAGATTCGCTTATCCGCTTCATCGTAATTATAATAAGTATATACATAACCTCGCTCTGGTGACATCTCCCGATAATACAGAGGATTCATAAAATTTAAGCCTATATTCGAAACTTTCATCCCTAGCGTTTCCTCCATATTTTTGGACTTCACATAGCTCGCTAAGGGATTATACTTTACATTTGTCACGGTAAAATTAATAAATTGTAAATCCACCCCCTTGGAGGATTTTTCTTTATAGCTAAATTGAAATTGTGTTTGTTTGCTACCATCCTCCATTTTTGCTGATACCGCATAGACCTCCTGAATATTTGGTTGAAATGGCAAATTCTCAGGTTCAATGAGATGAACGACGTCCTCCAGCGATGTTGCTACTGATTGCATTGCCTCTAAACCTTGAAGTGGTGCATAATATTGGATATGTTTTGCCTGACTTAAATAATTAGCAAGTGGAAGAAAATTACTGAATGCTGTGTCTTTTCCCTCCACTTCTGTTTGAAATAAATCCGTGAATGTAGATGTTTCCCCTTCATCGTGTGTCGCCAGCTCATCCATCGGTTTTGCGGCTTGCCAGGCAATGAAAAATAAAATAGAGCAGGTAATCATCATCGTAACAGCACGATATGTCCACTTCGACTTGGACATCGTAGGCTCTTGCTGAATTTGTTGTCGAACCTTTTGAATGATTGCCTCTTTATGTGCTGAAACATCTTGTAGTACCTGCATTGTATGCTTATCCATGGAAAAGCACCTCCCACTCAATATGTTGTAACTCTCCTTTTAATAGCTCCTTTCCTTTCTTTAAGCGTGATTTCACAGTACCTTCGGGAATCGCAAGTAGCTCCGCAATCTCTTTAATCGTCATCTCCTCCAAGTAAAAATAGACAATCGCTTCTCGTTGCTTAAGAGGTAAGCTTAAAATAGCATCATCTAACAGAGCTTGTTCATCTTGACGAATTAGTGTGTCCTGCAAAGTTGATTTTTGTTTGGTAAAAAACTTATGCTGCAATGTAATTTTCCTGTATGTCCAGCTTTTTAAGTAATCCTTGCATTTATTGATTGTCATGCGAGCTAAGTACGCCTTCATCTCTCCTCGTTCCTCATAGTGTTTTTGATGATAGAACTTAATAAAAACATCCTGCACAATATCCTCGGCTATTTGTAAATCCTTTGTATAGTAATAAGCAATTCGAAACAATTGCTCCGTATGTATAGCCATTAGCTGCTCTAATTTTTCATTATCAGACATGCCTTCTCCCTCCTTCTACACTATAAACGACTGCCAATCAGAAAAAGATTATTTTTCCAAATAGAAAAGCGCATAAAAAAACCGCCTCAACCATTTGAGACGGTTTACTGTTACTTTATAAATTTTCATCAATATATGTTTCAATATCAGATGCTATCGTATCAATCGGTACATCTTCAATATTTTCCGCATAGCCATTATACATTTTGACGAGTACACCATCTTTATCGACTAAGAAAAATTGATTACCATGAATGACTTGGTCACTGTTAGGGTCGTTTTTCACTAAAATCTTTGTATTTTTCACCGCAAATTGTTCGATATATTTCTGTGAATACCCTGTCAGAAGGTTCCATTTAGATTCATCTGGAACATTGTATTTACTAAGATAATCCGCTAACACATCTGGCTGATCAACGTCTGGATCTACTGAGAAGGCAACGATATTATAGTCCTCTACGCCTTTTTTCTGAAGCTTTTCTTGGACTTGTGCCATGTTTAATGACATGGGCGGGCAGATAGACACACAGTTTGTGAAAATATACATGCCAATCCAAGGCTTACCTTTTAAGCTTTCAAGTGAAACCGTTTCACCACGTTGATTAACATGTTCAAAATCAGGTATTTCCAGACTATAATCTGCTTTAAATTTTGAATTTCCACATGCGCCTAGCACAGATGCACAGGCTAAAAGCAACACTAGCCCTATTAATTTACGTTTCATGTCAACACTCTCCCTAACCTACACTATCCCCATCCTAACGTAGGTTGTAAGCGTTGACAAGAACTTCTAAGTGACAGCTTTCGTACATCTTTGTGAAATCCATTTCATTTTAATGAAACGAGTGCAGCATGAATCGCATCAAGCTTTACTTCGACGCGGTGCAATAAATAAAATGACACCAAAATCGGAAAACCGATATCGGATATCATGTTCAACCACTGTTCCATTCGTCTCCTCCTCTCTTACGCTAAAAATGGTCTTTGCACTGCTCATTGCAAAGACCATTTTTGAATTATTCTGTTGCTACTTCAAATTCTGTTACTTGACGATCTACAATACGGGCTCCCTTGATGGCTGACAGAGCACCACCTTGCCCAGTAAAAACATTTTTAGCCATGATCGTTGCCATTGCCTGCTGAATTTCAGTCACTGTGATATTCGGCTTGGGTGCATCAATCGAAAGAGTTGTCGTTTTCCCATCAGTTGTTACGAATTGTAACTCTAGAACTTGTGTCATTCTGTAATCCCTCCTTAAGATAAATCGTGTGTTTCCTGCTTAGCAATGCCAGCCAGTGACTGTGATGAAAGACTAGCAATGGCATGAGCAACAGCTAGCAAATCGTCCGCGCCATGTGTGTTGTTCACATTTCGATACAATTTCGTTGTGAACGTAGGCTCATTGTTCTCATCATAGCCATCCACATACTTGAGACGCAGTGTAGCATTTACAAAGTTAACGTTAGCCATCAAGCATCACCTCCCTTCTGCACACTATATAATGGCGAATTGCTAAAAAAGGGACATTAAGGATGAATTTTTTTTCAGAAGCTTTTATAATAGAGTGAGAGAAGGCAAAGAGGTGAACGATTTGTTACAAGGTTGGTTTTTATGGTTTATTTTATTTTGGGTTGTCGTCCTCATTTCATTGATGGCTATTGGCGGATTCTTCATGTTCCGCAAATTCCTTAAGGCACTCCCAAAGCAGGATGGAAAATCAGATTTAGATTGGCAAGAATATTATTTAGATAAAACCGTTCACTTGTGGGGACAAGCTGAAAAAGATTTACTCTATGAACTCGTAAGCCCTGTCCCAGAGCTTTTTAGACAAGTGGCTAAGGAAAAAATAGCAGGAAAAATTGGCGAGCTCGCATTAGAGGAAAAAGCAGCAGCCATTAACAATGACCTCATTATTCGCGGCTATATCCAAGCAACACCAAAACGCGACCACAAATTTTTACGCAAAAAATTAGAGCAAATGCAAATTGACATCTCCCCTTATGAGCATTTATTCGAATAAGTAAACGCTGCACAAAGGTTTGTGCAGCGTTTTTACGTAGCTTCGGGATGCTATGGATCGTTGTTGGGCGTTTTAACCAGTGTTTTTGAGATGCTATCCTTTATTTTTGCTAGGTTTATCATCTACATTTGGATTTCTATCCACGCTGTGTTGCTCTATCCTCTACATTTGAGGTTCTATCCGCTACTTTTTAGATGTTATCCTTCACTTTCCTAGTTTTATCCTCCACATTTGGACTTCTATCCACGCTTTGCTGCTCTATCCTCTACTTTTGAGGTTCTATCCGCTACTTTTATGATGCTATCCTCCACTTTGCTAGTTTTATCCTCTACATTTGGACTTCTATCCACGCTTTGCTGCTCTATCCTCTACTTTTGAGGTTCTATCCGCTACTTTTATGATGTTATCCTCCACTTTGCTAGTTTTATCCTCTACATTTGGACTCCTATCCACGCTTTGCTTTTCTATCCTCCACTTCTGAGGTTCTATCCTCTACTTTTTAGATGTTATCCTTCACTTTCCTAGTTTTATCCTCCACATTTGGACTCCTATCCACGCTTTACTTTTCTATCCTCTACTTTTGAGGTTCTTTCCGCTACTTTTATGATGCTTCCTCCACTTCGCTAGTTTTATCCTCCGCATTTGAACTTCTATCCACACTTTGCTACTCTATCCTTCTCTTTACTAGTTTTATCCGATTGAAGCACAAAAAAACTACACTAGCTTCAGCACTAGTGTAGTTTTTGGATTGTTTTTTTGACTTTTTTAAACTGGATGAGCATCGCGATACGCCAAGGTACTAACATGGCAAAGGCTAATATCCAGAACATACCTGCTAATTCACCGACATCGATGGAGCTACTTAAAATCATTTTCGCCACCACTCGGAATATTAACAAACCGATTAATATAAATGCGAATGCTTTTGATCGTTTTAAATAAATATCTCGACCCCTTACTTCAAATTTTGAAGTGGCAATTAATATTATCGAGAACACCATTCCTACCGCGGTTGCCTCTAAAATTTGCATCGGTGGCACACGGAATTGTTCGAATAAAAACATCAGTGCACCGGAAGACATCGCTATTGGTGGAATAATAATTTTCTTCTCATTTGTCGGCATTTTGGAAGCTCTCATTCGTATGACCATTACAAAGCTCCCCATAAGAATGGCCATAATGGTCGACCCTATAACATAATAGTGAGAAGGGATACTACTTAACATAAAAAAAATCCTCCTCTAATGTCTAATTAACAATTTTGTCCAAGTAATTGATCAGCTACAGCCTTCAATCTCTCTGGTTCGAAAGGCTTTGTGATAAAATCCTTTGCCCCACTCTCAATCGCCTCGACGATTAATTTTTGCTGCCCTAATGCTGTTACCATAATGATTTTTGCATCTGGAAATTCTGGGACGATTTTTTTTACGGCTGCAATACCTGTCATAACGGGCATCGTTACATCCATTGTCACTAAGTCTGGTTGTAACTCACGATACATCGCCACAGCTTCCTTACCATTTACTGCCTTACCGACTACTTCATAGCCCCATTCTGTAAACATATTACTGATTGCAACACGCATAAAAAGCGTATCATCCACTACTAAAACTGTAGGCACATGTTCATCTCCCTCCACGTTAAAGTTCGGTATGCCTCTTTAGTTTAACAAATTAAAAGCCTGTAAATCCACCGAAAATAGGTTGTAAAACGCGTGTAATATACGTTAAGCCATCAAAGAATAATAAAATCCCAACGGCAATCATGATGTACCCGCCGATTTTTACAATCTTCTGGCTGTGTGTACGAATCCATGTCATGCGTGAAATAAAGAAAGATAACACGAAGAATGGAATTGCGAACCCTAAATAATACGCAAACATATAGCTAAAGCCCGCACCTGGATTTGTACTTGCTAGCATAATAATCGATGCAAGGATTGGTCCTGTACATGGTGTCCAGCCTGCCGCAAAGGCAATACCAATTAAGACGGACCCAAAATAGCCAGATGGTCTATTTTTAAATTGGAACTTTCGATCCTTCATTAAGAAGTCTATTTGCAATAACCCTACAATCATTAAACCGAATACGACGATTAAGATCGCTCCAACCTGTCGTAATAATGTTTGATAATTGAGGAAGAATTCTGCTGCAAATGAAGCACTTAGTCCAATAATGATAAAGATAATGGAAAACCCTAGTAAAAAGAATAGTGTGTGGAAAATGGCACGTTTTTGTAGCATACCTTTTTCTGATTTTAGCTCATCTAATGTCATACCCGTTATGTACGATAAAAATGCTGGATACAGTGGGAGAGTACATGGTGAAATAAAACTTAAGAACCCTGCACCAAAAGCTAAAAATACGTTAATATCAGATCCCATATTTTTTAATCGCTCCTTACAGTTACTGCATCCATCGTACCAAAAAACAAAATAAAAAGCGCCCTTCTAGTTTGTGAACGTTTCATGGCAAAATGATGAGATTTTTGAGAAGTAGCATCAAGCTACTTCTGCATTATGCGCTCCTGTTGATTTTCTGTCAACAAAATCCGCCAATCTTCCCCCTTTTCAAAGAGAGTATAGCTAATTTCTCTACCTTTTTCTTGACATTGTCGATTGCTTGTCGTTAATGTTGAAAGAAGCTTCAATATTTCAAATACACTATCACGCCCATGTTATAGTAAGAAACTATTTATTTTTTCATTCATCAGCAAATCTATCTGAATATCATGTCATCTGACGACCTTATTATAGGCTTATGTGATGCATTATATTTTCCCTAAATTTCGACAGTCCTCTACTCTACACAAAGTGTTCATGTTCAACCATGAGTAAATGACTTATTTTCATGTATAATGATAGGAAATGAGCGAGAAAAAGAGGTGTAGCCCTTGGAATTAAGAAAAATTAAACCAAAAAAAATTTATGAAGAAGTGTCCGAAATCCTGCATGAAAAAATACGAGCTGGTGTCCTCAAGCCAGGTGATCGGCTTGACTCAGTAGAGCAGCTTGCTGAACAATTACAAGTGAGTCGATCCGCTGTACGGGAGGCATTATCTGCTTTAAAAGCGATGGGATTGATTGAAATCAAACAAGGTTCTGGAACATTTGTCAAAAGTGTGCCAGCCAATCAGCTTGATTTTCCTTTATCCACAGCTATGTTAACGAATAGACAGGATATTGCCCATTTATTAGAAGTGCGCAAAATTATTGAAGTAGGCGCAGCAGGACGTGCAGCGCTCCAACGTACAGATCAGGATATTCAGGCAATGCTACAAATTTTAGAGGATATGAAGCAGGCCCATGGGGATGGTGAGCTTGGTGAAAAAGTAGATTATCAATTTCATGCAGCTATTTCCAATGCCTCTCAAAATCCCCTACTCGCTACCCTTTTAGATCAAATTTCGGGATTAATGATTGAAACGATGAAAGAAACGCGACGAATTTGGTTGTACTCCCAGAAAACAACGAGTGAACAATTATATGACGAACATATGCAGATATTCCTCGCGATTAAACAACAAAATGAAGAGCTAGCCAAACATGCAATGGCATCACATTTAAGCAATGTTGAGAAAGTGCTATTACAATATTTCGAAACGGCCGAATCCAATTCCCACTAAAATTACCTAGTACCCTCTAGGTAGTTTTTTCTTTTCTGAAAATTCATTAAAAATGGTTTTATCTCCTTATAATTTATTGTATGATTAAGTTATCGATAAGTCATCAGATGACCAGTTGTTTTAGAAATGGAGGATGCATATGAAAGTCACACTATTTGCCACTTGCTTAGTGGATATGTTTCAGGGGGATGTAGGAAAGGCCGTTGTTGAAGTATTAGAAAGACTTGGCTGTGACATCGATTTTCCAGAGGATCAAATTTGCTGTGGGCAGCCTGCTTACAATAGTGGCTATGTCAAGGACTCGAAAAATGCGATGAAAAAAATGATCTCAGCCTTTGAGCATGCTGAATACGTCGTCTCCCCTTCTGGTTCCTGCGCTTATATGCTGAAGGAATATCCAGAAGTTTTTAAAGGGGACACGACATGGGAGCCAAAAGCGCAAGCATTAGCAGCTAAAACCTATGAATTCACAGAATTTATTGTCAACGTATTAAAGATTGAAGATGTGGGTGCCCATTTAGAAGGCAAAGCTACCTACCATACATCATGCCATATGACCAGATTGCTAGGTGTGACAGAGGCACCCTTGCAATTATTAAAGAACGTCAAGGGCTTACACTATGTGGACCTCCCTGGTAAGGATCGATGCTGTGGATTTGGTGGTACTTTTTCAGTCAAAATGGGCCATATATCTGGAGAAATGGTCAATGAAAAAGTACACAATGTAGAAGAAACAGGTGCTGATATTTTAATAGGCGCAGATGCTGGCTGTTTAATGAATATCGGCGGTCGCATTCAACGTCAGGATAAGCCAATTAAAGTGATGCATATTGCAGAAGTATTAAATTGCCGATAAGAGGGGGAAATAAACATGGCCATGAAAACAAGTGATGATCGGTTTCAGCAACGTGTCACAAAAGAGCTAGATAATCAGTTTATGCGTCGTGCGGTTTCGAGTGCCCAAGAACGTTTTCAAACACGTCGCCTTCAACAAGCAGAGGAGTTAGGACATTGGGAAGAATGGCGCTCACATGGAGAGGAAATCCGCAAGCATGTTTTAGCTAATCTTGATTATTACCTCTATCAATTAAGTGAAAATGTTGCCAAACGAGGCGGGCATGTGTTCTTTGCGCAAACTGCACAGGAAGCAACCGACTATATTCAAAGCATTGCTAGAAAGAAAAATGCAGCAAAAATTGTGAAATCTAAATCAATGGTGACAGAAGAAATTAACTTAAATACGGCTTTAGAAGCACTTGGTTGTGAAGTGATTGAGACAGACCTAGGTGAGTATATTTTGCAGGTGGCAGATCACGAGCCCCCTTCGCATATTGTGGCGCCAGCCTTGCATAAAAATAAGGAGCAAATTCGAGATGTTTTTAAAGAAAAACAAGGCTACAGTCAAACAGAAAAGCCAGAGGAGCTTGCCCTTTATGTACGTGAAAAATTACGGCAGGAATATTTAAAGGCCGATATTGGGATTACAGGTTGCAACTTTGCTATTGCCGAAAGTGGCTCGATTACACTCGTCACGAATGAAGGCAATGCTGATTTAGTAACAGCATTACCAAAAACACAAATCACAGTTATGGGGATGGAAAGAATTGTTCCTACCTTTGAAGAAATGGAGGTCCTTGTTAGTTTATTAACAAGAAGTGCAGTTGGTCAAAAGCTAACGAGCTATATTACAACGTTAACAGGCGTAAAGGACGAAGAGGATACGGATGGACCAGAGGAATTCCATTTAGTCATTGTCGATAATGGGCGCTCTGCTATTTTGGGAAGTGAATTCCAGCCTATTTTACAGTGTATTCGCTGTGCTGCCTGTGTCAATGCTTGCCCTGTCTATCGTCATGTTGGTGGGCATACGTACGGCTCTATTTACTCAGGTCCAGTAGGTGTTGTCCTCTCCCCACTTTTGGGGGGCTATGATGATTTTAAAGAACTGCCCTATGCTTCTACATTGTGCGGTGCTTGTACAGATGCATGTCCTGTTAAAATTCCTTTACATCAGCTCATTCATCGCCATCGTCAAGTCATTGTTGAAAATGAAGGCAAGGCACCTGTTTCTGAAAAGCTTTTAATGAAGGCATTTGGTTTTGGGGCTTCCTCCCCTACCCTTTATAAAATGGCGACAAAAATGGCTGCGCCTGCAATGTCTCCATTTACTAAAGACAATACCATTTCTAAAGGTCCTGGCCCATTAAAAGCATGGACTGAGGCAAGGGATTTTCCTGCACCAAGTAAAGACAGCTTTAGAGACTGGATGAAGCATCGTACAAAAGGAGGCGGGCAATAATGACTGATATGATTCAGCATCGAGAAACCTTTTTAGCAAACATTGCGAAGCAACTCGGACGTTCACCTAAGACAGAGCTGCCACGACCAATTTGGCAGTATCAGCCACAAGATCGTGTGCTCAAAGATGCGACAAAGGACGAATTGGTAGAGATTTTAATCAAGCAATGTGCCAACATCCATACTCATATTGTCATTTCTAGTACTACTACACTTCCACAGGATTTACAGACTGTTGTTGACAATTATGGAGGGCAGTCCGTTATTACATGGCAGGATAAACGGTTCCAAGACTACGGATTATCTGCACTCATGAACGAACAATGGCCACAAGCCAATATTCAGCTTTATGAATGGGACCCACAGCAACCCGAGGAAAATATCCGCCAAGCTGAAAAAGCAAATATCGGGATAACCATTAGTGAAATGACGTTAGCAGAATCGGGAACAGCCGTGCTCTTTAGCAGCAAGGATAGAGGGAGAAGCATTAGCTTTTTACCAGAGAAGTCGATCATTTTAATTCCTAAAAGTACGATTGTGCCTCGTATGACACAGGCAGCTCGTTGGATTAGTGAAAAAATCCGTCGGGGTGAAAAAATTGCCTCCTGTATCAACTTTATTACGGGACCAAGTAACTCAGCCGATATCGAAATGATTCTTATCGTTGGTGTCCACGGCCCCATTCAAGCAACCTATATTGTCATTGAGGATCAGTAAAACAACAGGCATGCATTTCACTGCATGCCTGTTATTTTAAGTTGTTGTGTTAGCGACCCTTTCCGGTAGAGCTGCTTTTTCATAATACTCTGGATGTGCCTCTTTTAAAATAGAAGAGCGCAGCATCACGAGTGAAATGATAATAATAATGACACTCGTTACTGGTAAAATAATCGTAGCTGGTAATGTATCATATAGCATGCCATAGACTACCATACCGATTGGCATCATAGACATCGCCATTGTTTCCATTAGTCCAAAGACACGCCCACGATACTCTTCCGCTATAATTTTTTGCATATATACCCCAATCGGCATATTAATACCCATTTCGAAAATTGCGAAAATAAAGTAAATGATGAGGTAGAAGATCACGATCGCTATATAGGAAAAATCAGTGACTAATGGGATGACTGCTAAGCCAACACTTCCCGCCAATAGCAGTAAGCTGATTTTCGAAAAGCGTAAAGGTACCTTTACTTCAGGTCTTGTTGCGAAATAAAGGGAGGCCAAGAGCATACCTAATGCACCTGACGCTTCAATAAAGCCAAAGTGTGTGGATTTGATTTTTAGCAATTCAATGATGATGTACGTTCCTCCAACAGCGATGGCAGAAAAGAATAAGTTAATCCATAATGCTACCCACATAATGGTTTTAATGACGTTTCGTTGCTTGATGTAATAAAAACCGCTTTTCAGCCCTTCCCACATCTTTTCTTTTTTCGTATCTTCCCCTCTTGTACTATAGAGGTTAAAATCCATTGTTGCCTCAAGACAAAAAGCAATCGCATAGGCCACCATATTCACCATTAAAAATACATCCATATTAAAAAATCCATACATCATACCACCAATGACTGGTCCCCCAATCGCAGCTACGGACATTGACATTTGGTTAAATGACATCGCACGCTGTAATCGTTCTGGATTAACAAGTGTGGCAATAGCAGATGAAAACGTTACACCCGAAAAGGCTGAGCAAATTGTATTAAAAACAGTAGCTATGTATATAGCATAAACAGACATTCCTACTGTTTCTGTATAAAGCAATAATCCTCCTACTGTCAAAATGGTGCCTGCCTGCGCTATTAATATTGTGCGTTTTTTTGAGAAATTATCTGCGACATAGCCTGCTAAGGGTGCCACAAGTGCGCGTGGTAATACGGAACAAATCATATTCGTCGCAAAGCTCATCGCCGACCCAGTCATCGCTAAAATATATAGGCTAAAACCGAATGCCATCACATTTGCACCCAACATGGCAATCATTTTACTCGCTGTGAACGTCCATAAATGATAGGTCGCCTTTTTTAACTTTTCCGCTTCATTCATCTAAACCCCTCCGTTATTTAACTAAATTAAAAAGTTTAATTAGGTTAAACAAAATATACCATAGTTCCCCCTTTTCATGCAAGCAAAAGTTTAATATAATTAAACAAAAGGAGGCGAGGCAGTGGACTCTTTAGGCACACGAATTCGCAAATTAAGGAAAGAACAAAAATTAACATTAGAGGCACTTGCCGGTGATCGTCTAACTAAAGGAATGTTAAGCCAAATAGAAAATGATAAGGCCAAGCCTTCCATGGAAAGCCTTGACTATATTGCTGAACGTTTAGGTGTAAAAGCTAGTGAATTACTGGAAGAAGTAACCCCATCCTCCATTCGCCAGTTGTTAGAGCAGGTGGAAATTTTATTTGCAGAAGTAAAACGTGGTGATACAGACCATCATCAAGAAATTGTCGATTTGATTAAGCCGTCTGTGGAGGGCCTACCTCAAAGCTATGAAGCAGGTCGCTTATTATATATTTATGCAGATGCCCAATATGAAGCAGGATTATCGACATGGGAAGCCCCGCTTTTGCAGGCACGCACTATTTTTAAAGAAATTAATTTACTTAGCCATTGGTTTAAAACATTTGTCCTACAAATGGCTATTATAGCGGAAAAGCGTCAATATGAATTAGCCTTCTCCTATATGTTACAAGCAAAGGAAATCATTGAACAGGAAGACTATCAGCTTGATTCGCGTGACACCTTATTAATGGCCTATTACACAGCCACGCTACAGCTTGCTATCGGTAAACATGAGGAAGGAAAAAAGTTAATTAACGAGACGATTATCAATGCCCATAAAAATCAACTGTTCTATCAAATCGATGATATGTATCGAATTGGCGCTTATTGTGCCATGGTTGACCATGACTTTGAGCAGGTTGAGTATATGCTGATGAAGCTTGATCAATACCGTGCTTTTGCTGGGCGGGATGAGGTTGATGCGTTAATTTTTGTCATACGAGCACATTATTACAATAATTACGTTCATCATTATGAGCAGGCACTTATAGAAGTAGAGCGTTTTAATCAACTTAAACATAAGCAATTTGACAAGCTAGATCCCAACTATATTTATTTTGAAAAAGGAAAATCTTTATATTTACTTGGTCGTTATGAGGAGGCAAAGGCCGCCTTTGATCACTATACAAAAATACCGATCTTTATTAGTCATCCCTATGATATCTTGAGCGTACATGAATGCTTTTCCTATAAAGCCCTTTGCTATGCACATTTTGGTGAGCTCACAACAGCCTATGAAATTGCGAAAATGGCCTACACAGATTCACTGGATTTAGTGGATTTACCCTATAAACGAAAAATTGAGGAAGTCTATCGAACAATTAAGGCACAAATTAATTCCATAACTTAATGCGTAAAGGGATTGCACGAGGCTGTGCAATCCCTTGTTTTTACTGCTGACGATCGTTCTTTATTTGTTTATGGATCTTACGTAAAGCCTTTTTCGATCCCCGTTCGATATCATGCTGAAGCTTACGTTCTTGATAGTCTACAAATAAAGTCTCTAGATCATATCCTTCAGGGTATAACTCCGTTGCGGGTAAGTCTAGGGTAAGTCGCTTCACATTCACCTCAAGTATTTGCCCCTGATAGAATACGCTGACTTTATTGTACGGGTTCATTTCTTCGTACACCAGTCCCACATCATCATAGTCCAATAATTTGACACGATCCCCTTTTGCAAATGCATAAGCCGCTGCCAAGCTTTTTTTCTCTTCTTTAGGCTTTCGAATTTTACTGTCCTGAACGAGCGTCAGCTGATATTCTTTGTTATTTATATAATCCTTTGCTCTTTGTAAAACAGCTTCGCGAACATTCATTTTCTTGGAAATCCATAACGCATTGCTTTCTCCAGACGTGCCGATGAGTAATTGATACAAAGGCTCTAATGTTTCAGGATGGAAGCGCATTGCCGCATTCATAAAATCAGGATGCATCTCAGAAAATCGTTTAATTTCACCATAATGTGTAGTCGCAACAGTAATGCAGCCCATTTGATAAAATTCCTCTAATATCGCAATGGCCAGTGCGGCTCCTTCATTTGGCTCTGTTCCACTGCCAATTTCATCAAACAGCAATAGCGTATGATTATTAGCGGCTCTCATAATATCGGAAAGATTTTTCATATGCGATGAAAACGTACTTAGTGCATTTTCTATACTTTGATTGTCGCCAATATCAACAAAGATATGATCAAATACCGCCATTTCCGTTCCTTCGTCCGCTACAATATGGAAGCCCGACATCATAGCTAATGTTAAGAGGCCAATGGTTTTCAACACAACCGTTTTGCCACCAGCGTTTGGTCCTGTAATAATGAGACTACGATAGTCTTTCGCGATGGAAAATTGAAGGGGCACCGCATTTCCTGGTAGTAATGGATGCTTGCCATTGATCAATTGAATATAACCGTAATCATTTATACGTGGCTCCCTACCACCAATTTGTCTACTAAACTTCGCTTTCGCAAAGACCATATCATATTGGCTAATTAACTCCATGTTAATCGTGATAGCATGCAGATGTTCCATTAATAGCCCTGATAAAGTCGCTAAAATCTGATATTCCTCCACCGCTTCCTCAGCCTTTAAGGTAGCCAATTCTACATTTAATTTAGCCACCACACTCGGCTCCATAAAAACGGTTGCCCCTTTTGAGGATATTTCCACTACTGTTCCCTGTACATGATTTTTATAGGTTGCCTTAATCGGAATCGTATAGCGATCATCCTTTTGACTGATAAAGAATTCCTGAATATACGGTTTATTGGCACTGTTATTCAAAAATTTCGTTAAGCGCTCTTTCAATTTTTCCTCTGTCGTTTCCATATGATGACGGATGCGCTTCAATTCACGACTAGCAACCGAATCTACACGATTGGCTTTGATCGCAAAATTAATCTCCTCCTCCACGTTCTTCAATTCAGCCATAGAATGAGCGTAAGAAGAAAGAATGGGGGCAAAAAATTCCTTATCTAACATAAATTTTTTGATGTTGCGACAGCCTCGTAAAAAATCGGAGATACTCACTAGCTCACTGGGGTCAAGAATCATCCCCTTCTCAAGCTTCGTCATGATATGCTCAATATTCGATACCCCTAAAAACGGAACATGCCCCTCTGCATCCAAAATGGCACGAGCTTCTGTTGTTTCATTCAATCGATTTTTTACCACTGCTAAGTTTGAGCTTGGCATTAATTTATCTAAAAGTTGTTTTCCTAACCCGCTGACACAGTAGGATTTAACGATGTCCTTTAATTCATGATATTGTAATTTTTCAAGCGTAGTTTTATTCATTTGTTATGCTCCTCATTGTAATGTTTTATCATACATGAAGATACCTACCCAATATTAGATAGCAATGATGGTTTAAACAACATAAAAAAGCTGTGAGGAATCCCCACAGCTCTATCTTTAAAAGGCGCATTTTCCCGGCATCACAAATAAAACTTCATCTAATTGAAGTTTCTATCCTGTATGCCACGCTTGATAAAGTATTGTAGGTATCTACATAGGTTGTTGAAATAGGTCCATGACAAAATAAGGGGTGTCCATAACATAAATCCCCGGCTGTCGTCATTGCCACTATTTCATTCAATTTTTACCTAGTTAGAACCTACCGCACTCACAAAAAAGCACCTCTCATTAATTGATCATTGTTATCTAATTATTGACATTTTACTATATGTCGGTTTGAAAGTAAAGGTGCCAATGCTTCAAAAGGTTTTCTCCTATTTTTGTCGAATCTATCAATAAGACTTTATTTGGAGGGAGTACCTAAATGCAACAAAGAATTATCCATTGCCTATTCACCTTTCTTTTCTTCTTTATTTTAATAATCCCTACAGCCTCTGCCTCTGCCACTGTGATTGGTGAAAGAAATGCAATGGGCTTTCATTATGTAGTCTTACAGGAGAATGATCACTTTAAGTGGGATATTGCCCATAAAGACAGCCAAAAAGTCATTGTGGAGAGTCAAGACAATGCGGGGTTATTAGCGCAATATAGAGAAGCCGTGAATGAGTTGCACTCTACACTCATTGTTAGCCTCATTATTCTCATCATCGTCTTAATTGCTGTCATTATTTGTTGGCTCTTCTTTAGAAAGCAAAAGCATGAGCTGAAAAATCCTGCAGCCATCGTATTCGTTCTACCATTCGCTCTAGCGATTATGATAATTTTCAAACAGTCACTCCATCTCAATCAGACAATTCAACAAGCTACCTATATTTTTCACCATATTAGTGGATGAATTTTATCGATCTATCGGAGACGATTAAACAAAATAGCAGGCAATCCAACAGCTCAATCCAATAAGGAAGTAAAAGACTTTTGTGTACTAGGGTAAATAAATCCCAAATGAAAGAGCCGCTAGAGCCCAATCCCTCATCTTTATGTACGCTCGCATTATGTCTCATCCCAAAGGCTATAAAAGCCAGCCCAAAAATGGCTAGTAAAATATGTTCCAACTTATTACACCTCTTTATTCATATCTCCATTAGAGTAGCATGCAAATCATACAAAACGAAGAGGGAAAAATTACATAAAAAAGACCTGTAGAAAAATCTACAAGTCTTTTACGAAACTGATTTATGATGGGCTTTTCTTGTCTCGATAATTTTGGAACCAGAGAATAAGAGTAATGCCGCCCAAATAATGCTGAATGCAAGGAGCTCAACTTGACTAAATGGCTCTTTGTATAGCACGATACCTAAAATCAAGACAATGGTTGGCGATACATATTGGATAAACCCTAGTAAATATAAAGGAATATTCTGTGCCCCCTTCGCAAATAAAATAAGCGGGACGGCTGTTACTAAACCACTGAAGATCATTAAGATATCTGTTTTAACATCGACATGTAAAAACAAGGCTTGATGGGTAGTAAACAGATACACATAATAGCCTAATGCAAAGGGTAAAATCAATAACGTTTCAATGGCTAACCCTCTTGTAGCATCCAGTGTAATTTTCTTTTTCAGCACACCATAAATAGCGAAAGATAGCGCAATCAATAAAGCTACCCAAGGTACTGAGCCGTAATTGATTGTTAAAATAATCACCGCAATAAATGCAATTCCTGTCGCTACCCATTGTGCACGACTGAGCGATTCTTTAAAGAAAATTACCCCAAAAATAACAGACAAGAGCGGATTAATATAATAACCTAAGCTCGTTTCAATGAGATGATTATGTGTCACTGCCCAAATATACAAATACCAGTTCATTGAAATGACAAAGGACGCACCTGCAAGCTGCCAGAACTGCTTTTGATGTGACCATAAATATTTTAGATCTGCTACGAGATCCTGACGCATTCGAAATACGATAACTGCAAGTACCGTAAAGACAAAGGACCAAATGACACGGGATAATAAAATCTCCATACTTGGTACATGCTCAAGTAGTTTCCAATATAGAGGGAATGCTCCCCAAAAGGCATAGGCAAAAAAGGCAGCCAAAACCCCTTTTTTCTCATTTGACATGGACACTAACGCTCCTACTCTGATTGAAATCGATAAACGATTTCCTATAATCTTAAACTAGTTAAAGAATAGACTCATTATAGGACTTTGAATGGCTGCTGTAAATGCCAAATTTCTAGTGCCTTTTAAAAGCTGTTAACCTTTCTGTTCCGACTCTAGCTCAGAAATATACTTGCGTACAGTACTATAGCTAATCTCGGGATTGATTTGGCGCTTGATGCGAATATGGATTTCTTTAATCCCAACCCCTTGCTCACGCATATCTCGAATCATCGACTTCAAAGGCCCCGTCAGTGACTCTCTTGACATCGCTGTATATTTACTTAGTTCAATGAGAAGATCCGTATTTTGTTGGCGGAGCACCTTCATTTCTTCCACCACACAATTATATTCTGTTACCTTTTTCTGTAAAACTGTGTTTTGCTGCTTGAACTTTTGCAGCTCTTCTGTTAGCTGTGCATTTTGCATTTTTAGCATTTTTCGTTCTCGTTCTAACCCATTTTGCTTGTTATCTAAATCTCTATTCATCGCATTATATAACTCTTCCGTATGCAGCAGCTCTAAATAGCGGCTTTGCGGCACAATCATTAAGCTATCTGTCGTGTATAGAGCAAGCGTTCCGTCTTTAAAAGGCTCATATGACAATGTAGAGGGCTTTATTTTATTCGCCATTTATTTTTCTCTCCTCCACGAAAAAATACATGATATCGAATTGCTTTGTTTCGCATCTTTCCGCTTCCTTTTTCATTTGATAATCATTCTCATTTAACTTTATCATAATCACTATTTTGCTTTTTGTCAAAGAACATTTCCATCTTAGCGAATATTATGGCAAACCCTTGGAAAGAGCCTCTCTACCTGACAACACATTCCATATAAAAAGCCTCTTGCAACAATAGCTGCAAGAAGCTTGTGCCTTACATTTTTTTCAGTTTTTCATATTCCAACTGCAAACGTTCAATACGTTTACGACCTTCTTCACGGTTTCTTGCTGTTTCTGCTTGAATTTGCTTCGTTTCTTGAATACCAGCCATAATTGTTTGCCACGTTGTTTCAATCGTTTCGATTTTAATGCTTGGGCTACCAGCTTGACGTGCGATATTCACACTGTTCTTACTAATATTTTCAGCATTACGGACAAGCATTTCGTTGGTACGGCGGTCCAGTTCCACCATAGAATCAGAAATCAGCTTTTGACGCTTCAATGTGACTGCGTGGATCAGCCCTTGCTTAAAGATCGGAATCGTTGTGACAAAGGCAGAATTAATCTTGGCAATCAAATGATTGTTCCCTTGCTGCATTAAGCGAATTTGTGGTGCTGATTGGAAGGATACTTGTTGTGCCATTTCCAAATCATAGCGACGTTGCTCTAATAATTCCACAGCGCGAAGCATTGTTTCATATTCCATAGCTGCCAGTTGATCACCTGTTTGTGCTTTTTGCTCAAGTGCAGGTAATGATGCGCGAACCTCTTCTGTTTTTACTTCAATCGCAGCAACAAATTTACTTAATGATTGGAAGTAATTTAAGTTCTGATCATACAGATTTTCAAGGTCAATGGTATTACGCTTCATTTCCCCTTCGTATTTTTGGATTTCACGGTAAATGACATCCACTTCTTTATTCATACTGTCATACTTAGATAAGAACCTTTCCAATTGCTCTTTTCCTTTGTTAAAGAGCTTGGAGATGAAACCACCCTTTTTCTCTTCCGCAAAATCCTGTGGATCGAATTTATCCATAATTTTATTCAGGTTATTTAATAGCACACTCGATTCTTCCAGCTTACTAGCTTTCATCGTTGCGAGCATTTTATCTGAAAAGGTAGAAATGCCACTTGCTGTTTCTTTACCAAGCTCTAGCATGGCAATTTGATCTTTGACATCAATTTTTTGTGCAAGTGTATGAACCTCTGGATCTTGCTTTAACATCAGCTGATTTTGAGCGATTTGTGATAGCTCCTGCTCAGATACAAGTACCGGCTTTTGCTCAGGCGCCTGCTGTAAAAGTGGATTTGGCTGTAATAAAGGATTTTCTGAAGCGAATGGGTCCTTGGATTTTAAAAGATCATTGTTGAATTCAGACATACGTTTTACCCCCTGCAATTTATCTCTACTAATTACTTACGATTACCATGTAAAAAAGTTTCATTTTCTATAGTATGAAAAAATATGAGTCTGCTATACGATAGCCATTTTGGTGAAGCTTATATTGCACGGTGTATTGGTTAGGGTGAGTATTATCAACAAAAATGTCCATCTCAGTACGATGGTGGAGAATTTCTTCTATTTCATTATTCATGAGACAAAGCTGCTGAAGTTTTTGAAAGAACTGCGCTTTTTCCTCAGGTGTTACTAAACGTTGACTTGGTGGGAGGGCAAGGAGCGCTTCCACCTCTGATTTAGCTATCATGGTCTCACCCCTTTGTTAAATTATAGCTTCTTTCTATACAAAATTCGACTAATTCCGTAAATTCCTTTACATTGTTTGCTAACTGTGGCTTCTTGTGACCAAAAAAGCAGCTACATCATGATGTAGCTGCCCTAGTGTTATGTTGTTACCTTTAATACCGTTTTAATTTTTTGAATGACGCCGCCAGAGCTATATGTCAATACACTACGTTTATAGAACGATAAACTAAATAGGTATACGACAATAATCGTTGCGACTAAAATTCCTAATGAAAGTAACGGTACAATGCCACCGATATCTGTAGCGCCAATACGCATTGGCATGATCATACCAGAAGTTAGTGGGATATAAGAGAATATTTTAATAATAATTGTATCTGGATTACTCATTCCTGAAATCATAACATAAAAACCGATCATTGTAATAATAATGGCAGGCATTAATACTTGACCAGCTTCCTCTACTTTCGATACTAAAGAGCCAAATAATGCGCCAATAATTAGATACAGGATGATTGTTAGCAATAGGAATACGATTGCGTAAATGACATAGCCAACAGACAATTCCTTGACAATACTAGCCGCCGCATCCCAAACCATTCCACCTTTAATAAACCTCGCATAGATAAGGAACACTACAGCAATAATGCCCATCTGTGTTAAAGCGAGCAATAAAACGCCTGCAATTTTTGCTTTAAAATGTGTCGTTGGTTTGACACTTACTAAAAGCATTTCCATTGCTCGTGAGCCTTTTTCAGAGGCAATTTCAGTTGTAATCATCGATAGGAATGTAGAAATAAAGAAATAGATTAAAATCCCAACCGCATAGGAAACAACTAGCCCTGATTGCTTTTCTTCCTCACTTTTTCCACCCGCTGATTCCTCATTTAAGTTTTTCGTTGAAATCGTTGTTTGAGCCGCCATGATTTGTGCTGCTTGCTCAGGCGATAACGATAGTTGCTGTACAGCATAATGCTGACCTGCATACTGTAATAAGGATGACAATGTAGATTGATCATTCAATTTTAGTGGTGTGAACGTAGCAATTTCCGCATGTAACTGACCATTTTGATCGTTAATCGTCACAATAGCATCGAGCTTGCCGTCCTTCACTCTTTTTTCGAGGGCCGAAACATCTTGTTCATCCTGAATAAAGGCCATGTCTCCATTCGAGACAAAAATACCACTTAAATCGGCAGAGGTTTCATTGATAATCGCGATTTGCTGTGCTTCATCATCGCCTGTGAATAGCTCCTTAATTTCTGACCAGAAGACAGCCACAGACATGACAAGGACATATAAACATGTCATTAAAATAAAGGATTTTGATTTAATTTTAGCTTTGTATAATTGCTTCATTAATAAACTAAACTTCGACAACATGGCCACCTACCTTATCTTTAAAGATTTCATCTAACGATAAATAATCTAAGCTGAATTTTTCAATATACTTCCCATTGGACAGTTGCTCAAAAATACTTTGGGCAAAGCTTTCGTCTGCTAATGTAAGCACCGTTTGCTCCTTCTCTACGCGCACATCCTTAACACCCTCTAGTGCCAATAACTGTGTCGTCGACCAATCCGTACGAACAGCAAGCTTTGTTTTACCATATTGTTTCTTTAAATCTAGTAAGCTTCCAGAAAATAAAGAAATACCTCGTTTTAATAAGCACAAATGATCACAAAGCTCCTCGACATTGTCCATTTGGTGACTGGAGAACAAAATGGTCGTGCCCTGCTCTTTCAATAGTAAAATAGCATCCTTTAGTAAATCTTTATTGACTGGATCTAGCCCACTGAATGGTTCATCTAAAATTAAAAACGCTGGTTTATGGATGAAGCTTGCAATCAGCTGTACCTTTTGCTGATTCCCCTTTGACAGTGTTTCTGCCTTATCCTTGCGCTTTTCTTCTAATTCAAATCGTTGAATCCAAAAATCAATTTCCTTTTTCAGCTCTGCTCGTTTCATGCCACGTAGCTCGCCAAAAAAGTAAAGCTGCTCCTCCACCTTCATCGTCGGGAAAATACCACGCTCCTCAGGTAAATAACCAAGGACATCTCGGTTAATGGCATTGACTGGCTGGCCATCCCAAGTAATCGTCCCCGCCGTTGTCTCCTGTAAATCTAAAATCATTCGGAATGTCGTCGTTTTCCCTGCACCGTTTTGACCAATTAGACCAAAAATTTCACCCTTTTCAATGATAAAATTTAAATCATCCACAGCTGTAAAATCCTTGTACTTCTTTGTAACATGCTGTAACTGTAACGTCATGTTGTCATCCTCCTTATCCTTCAAATATATGTAAGTCTTGTTTCAAGCCTTTTTTACGATTTTCATTTTTTACTATAGGAATGAATAGCAGTAAGGCTACGATCAAATTCATGCACCCTACACTCGTGTTTATAGGTCCTACAGCAGATTCTCGTAAACCTAGCGATAGATTATAAATACCCATGATTAAATTTAACAGTAACACTGTGATAAAAATGCGATTCATTGATTTGATATAGTTAATTTTCGAGGAAGCATCAGTAAATATCTCAAAAGGGCCCTCTGATTTTGGTTTTCGATAATAGGCCCATCCACCGAACTTGGACACACATTCGATATTCATAGCGTCTAGAAACTCAAAATAATCCTTCGATTTTCTATTAACAAATTCATTTCGATAAATATATTGTCCTGGTGTGCCTTGTTCAAAAACAAAGTAACCTACGACTGTTTTTTTCAGATTCCACCCCCGATCTGCCATGTCATTGACCCATCGTTCTTCCTTTTCGAAATCCATAAAAAAACGATACACTCTTTTTTTCATTTGCATCACCCCAACTATAAAGTTACGCTTCCTTTTTCATTATTTTCTGATTTCCCGGAAAATAATAGACGCTTCGTTAATCCGAAAATACATTTAATTCTCTCTTTAATCGATTACGTATACGCATAAGCTTATAGAATGGGAGGGCGAATAATACAACAACCACAAGATTCAGCGTATTTAACGCGAAACCAACCCAGTCTGTTGTTTGCTCCGAAAAATCACCAATTAAACCGATGAGACCAATGAACAAATTAAGAAGAATAAGAGAAAGCAAGATCATCATCTTTTTTGACAGGTTACCAATCTTCGTTTTTTTATCTGTATACAGCTCAAATGGACCTGCCTGTGCTGCTTTTCTAAAAAACACAAAATTGCCAGAGCGATCTACTTGCTCAATGCCAGAGGATTTGAGAAATTCGAGATAATCCTCTTCATAGTGCGTACCGAACCGCTCTAATTCATCATGGCGATAAATATAGCTATTTGGTTCTCCACGTTCAAACGTAAAGCGAATCCATGTGAATTTTTTCAAATGCCAGCCCTGACAAGCCATGTCATTGACCCACTTCTCTATTGCATAGGGATTAATCATCAATCGATATTTATGCATATTATTCAACTCCTCTCGTTATACGGATACCATTGTCAAAAAGTTCCCTTAATCTCAAAATTTCATATTCAACCATTGTTTTTCCAGTTTCGGTAATCATATATTCTTTCTTTCTGCCATCCTCATCGAGCGCCTCTATCCAGCCTCGTTCCAGCAATGTTTTAATTGCGCCATATATGGTACCTGCCCCTAAACGCACTCGCCCATTGCTCATTTCCTCCACCAATTGCATAATGCCATAGCCATGCCTCGCCTCATATAATGCTAATAAAATATAATAAACGCCTTCTGTTAATGGCGGATGCTCCTGTGTCATTCAAATCCTCCTCTATATCGCCTATCAATATATCGTCAGTCGATACATTTAAAATATATCAGCAGTCGATATAATTGTCAACGCTCATTTGTGATGTTGCAGTTCATCGTACACTATGCTAAGATGTAAGTAATTACTTGCATGGAAGGAAGTATATTTTTGACAACGAAAGGAACTGCACAACGAATTATCGAAGCTGCTCTACAATTGATTAGTGAAAAAGGCTATACAGCTGCAACTACCAAAACCATTGCAGAATTAGCAGGTGTCAATGAGGTCACTCTTTTCCGTCATTTTGGCAACAAACGCGGTTTATTAAAAGCCATCATTGAGCAATTTTCTTATTATCCTCTTCTACAGCAGGAGATCAATCAAAATGTAACGTGGGAATTAGAAAAGGATTTATTAAATTTCTCATTGAAGCATTTTCATTTTTTAATGTCAATTAAAGATTTTGTCATGATTGGCTTTAAGGAATCTATTCAGTTTCCTGAAATTAGTGAGGAAATCGCCAATCTCCCACTCCTCATCAAAAAGGAGCTTATTCACTACTTTCAAGAGATGCATCAGCAAGGAAAAATAAGAGAAGTTGATTTTGAAGCAGCAGCTTTATCGCTGATTGCTTTGAACTTTGGTCATTTTATGTCACGTGCTCAACTTGGAACAATCGTGTCTGACTTACCAACTGAAGAACTTTTACAAACTAGTGTTGCTATTTTTTCTAGGGGACTCGTTTCCTAGAAAAAATTTTTCTAATCAATGCAAGTAAGTACTTACTTAATTAGGAGGAATAAAATATGACAGGTTTACAAGCATTATTGCGAGTTCGTGAAACCTATATCGGCATTGTTGCAACCATTGCCTTTCAATTAATCTTCTTTACGATTTGGATGACTGCCTATGATGGTGTCAATGAAAGAGCGGAACAGTTAAGCATTGGCCTTGTTGTGGAAGATACCGCGATGGGGCAACAGGTAGCACAGAACATCAAAGGCTCCATCCCCTTTTCAATGGAGGACTATTCATCAATGAAGGAAGCAGAGAGTGCATTAAACGAACGTCAAATTAATATGATTATGCAAATTCCCACTGATTTTACAAATCAAATACAAGCGGGGAAAGAGGCAGAAATTGTTTATGCGATTAATCAAGCCAATGCAAGTGTAGCGAAAAATATGATGGAGGGTGTAGCAAAGCAATTAACAGAAGAGATCAATCAAACCCTTTATCCAATGCAACAAAATCAAGCAGTTGAGGCCTTTGCTCAACAATTTGCTCAGCTTCCCTTCGAGCAACAAACTGCCCAACAAATTACCACTTCTGTCAAAACGACTGTAATGAATGTCAAAGACCATGCCGTCGACGGAACCATTGTTAAAACCAATGATGTGAAAGGATTTGCCGCAAACTTTGTGCCACTTATGGTCATCATCTCCTCCTTTGTGGGCGCGATGGTCATGATTATGCAACACCAGCAAGCAGCACAGCTCGTTCAAGAAAGCCTATCAAAATGGCAATTATTCCTCGCACGACAGCTACTCAATGTGGGCGTAGCCTTTATATTGCCATTGCTAACAATTGGGCTGATGCACCTTTTTGATATCGCTAGCCAGGAAAGCCTGCTGTCGATATATTTCTTTCAAGCTGTGATGTATCTCGCTTTCCTTAGCTTGGCCCAAGTATTTGTCATCGCCTTTGGGAATTTAGGGATGGTATTTAATATTTGTGCCCTCTCACTCCAATTAGTAACATCAGGCGTCCTTGTACCAAAAACCATGCTATCTGAAGGTTACAAGCAAGTCGCTGCTATGCTACCAGCCACTTACGGAGCAGATGGCTACTACACGATTATCTTTGGTGGTAGTACCGATAATCTCCTGCAAAACAGTAGCTCCTTAGGCATCATCATCTTCGTAACACTAGCCATTGCTACGTTGATCGTCACATTCAAGCCTGCCCCCGTTCGATAAATTTGATAGAAAAGAGAAGGTCTACAAGTTGATGTAGACCTTCTCTTTGGATGGGTTATCCGCTACTTTTTCAGTTTTATCCTTCAATTTGCACGGGCTATCCTCTACTTTCTCTGTTCTATCCTTCAATTTGCGCGGGCTATCCGCTACTTTCTCTGTTCTATCCTTCAATTTGCGCGGGCTATCCGCTACTTCTTACTCTATCCTTCACTTCAAGCGGGCTATCCGCTACTTTTCCTGTTCTATCCTTCAATTCTGGCGTCCTAACCACTACTTCTTACTCTATCCTTCACTTCAAGCGGGCTATCCGCTACTTTTCCTGTTCTATCCTTCACTTCAAACGTTCTATCCGCTACTTTTCCTGTTCTATCCTTCAAATCGAGCGTTCTATCCACCGCTTCTTACCCTACCCTTCACTTCAATCGTGCTATCCCCCACTTCTCACATTCTTCAAAATAGCTGCTAGCTGCTGATTTAACATGGTCACACTATCGCTGAAATCGCCACGATACCATTGGATGATGAGACCGATGATGGCGTTTGCTTGATAGGCGCTATAATAGTCAATCGAAATATGATCCTCCATTTGATGTATGCGATGTGTGGTAATATCTCGTTTTAGCAAGGAATAAATGCCATCAAAGAGCATGTAATAGTAGGTCAGCGGAACATTTTTAGAAAAGACAATACGGTAAAACATTTTAAAGCGTTCAATATGATGAAAAATACGGATTGTATTGGGATCTAATTGATTGGTGTCCAGGGTGGTGACGGCACGATAGGGTTCTTCATAGGATTGATATAAATCCTCCATAATCTCCTGAAAGTATTCTTCAAAGAGCCCCTCTTTTTGCTCGTAGTGTAAATAGAACGTGCCCCGATTGACCTTTGCTTCTCTACAAATTTCTGCAATGGATATTTGCTCCAAAGGTTTTTGGCTAAGCAAGGTCAATAAGGCATCGTGGAGAGCTTGTTTCGTTTTAATAATTCGTAAATCCGTTGTACGCAATTTTTTCAGCTCCTTATTAAACAGTTTGTCCAAAAGTGTTGATTACTCAACACTTCCCGTTTTTTTGCATATTGAAATCGCTTTCAACTTTATTATATGATTTTAATGAACAGATGTTCAATAACTAATAAAATTACCATGAGGAGGTCTTTGAGATGAGATTAGAAGGTAAAGTAGCCATTGTGACAGGTGCAGCTTCAGGTATGGGGAAAGCTATTGCAGAAGGCTATGCAAAAGAAGGCGCTAAGGTTGTCGTTTCAGACTTAAATTTAGAGGGTGCTCAAGCGGTTGTGGATGGTATTCAAGCGGCTGGAGGGACAGCATTTGCCATTCAAACAAATGTCGCATCAACAGAAGACTTACAACGTTTATTTGATGAAGCGAAAACGAATTATGGTCAATTAGATATTTTAGTCAACAATGCGGGTATTATGGATGGTATGGAGCCGGTTGGAGAAATTTCTGATGAACGATGGGAAAAAGTATTTGCAGTGAATACAACAGCCGTTATGCGTTCTATGCGTATGGCAACAGAAATTTTCCTTGCACAAGGACACGGTGTCTTTGTCAATAATATTTCTGCTGGTGGCTTATATGGAGCACGTGCAGGAGCGGCTTATACAGCTTCCAAACATGCAGTTGTTGGTTTAACAAAAAATACTGCGTTTATGTATGCGGATAAAAATATTCGCTGTAATGGTATTGCGCCAGGAGCAGTGATGACCAATATCGCCTCTTCTATGACAAATATGAGTCAAACGGGTGCTGCACGCCAAGCACTTGGTCTATCCATTAATCCGCGTGCTGGTCAGCCAGAAGAAATCGCTCAATTAGCTATTTTCCTAGGCTCAGACGAAGCAAGCTTTGTGAATGGACAAGTGATTGCCGTGGATGGTGGCTGGACAGCTTACTAATCCATTAAAAAACACGCACAGAGACATTTTCTGTGCGTGTTTATTCATTAGATAACTTTTCGAGAAGGCATCAGGCTTCCAATTACCGCACCAATTAGTGCAGGTAATATCCATCCTAAGCCGACATCATAAAAAGGCAGCATTGTGGAATAGTACTTCTCTACAGCGTCTAAAACACCTAACTTCGCGCCTGGCACACTTTCAACCAAGGCTTTATAGCCATCAATTAGGCTAATGAAAAATGTAAAAATCATCGCAATGGCATACACTGTTTGCTTATTCCTAAAGAAGGATGAAGTTAGAGCAAGCAAAATTAAGACGATTGCTAATGGATATAAGAACATTAAAACAGGGATCGCAAATTGGATGATATTGTTTAAGCCAAAGTTTGCAATCATAAAGGATACTGCACACAATAGGAACACAAACCATTTATAGCTGATTTTTGGAAATACTTCGTGGAAAAATTCACTACAAGACGTAATTAAACCGATACTTGTCTTTAAACAAGCCAGTACGATGATGACCGCTAATAAAATAGCTCCAAATGAGCCGAAATAATGATCGGCCACCGCGGCAAAGATTAAACCACCATTATCAAAAGTACCAACAGCATTAATACTAGAAGCGCCCATATACGTAATGAGACCATAAATAAGCGTCATTAAAGCCATCGCAAAAATACCTGATGTCCATGTAGCCTTGGCAATTTCCTTGCGATCAGTAATCCCTGCACTTTTAATGGCGTGAATGACAACAATCCCGAAGGCCAGTGATGCTAGGGCGTCCATCGTATTATAGCCCTCTTTAAAACCTGTCATAAAGGCTGCATCCCTATAATCACCGATAGGCTGCTGGAAATCGCCCATTGGCTTCATGATGCTTGTAATAATTAAAATAAATAATACAACTAAAAAGGCAGGCGTTAAATATTTGCCGATATAATCCATTATTTTCGCTGGATTTAAAGAGAAATAGTAGACAATCGCGAAAAATACAAAGCTAAATACAGCTAGTAGTAGTGTTGCATGCTGTGCTTGAATATATGGCTCAAAGCCTACTACAAAAGGTACAGTTGCTGTACGTGGGATAGCAAAGAATGGACCGATTGTTAAGTACAATGCCAATGAAAAGATGATGCCAAATAGAGGATGAACACGATTGGCTAGATCTCGTAAACCATTACTACCTGATAAGCCAATCGCCAAAATTCCGAGGAATGGTAAGCCGATAGCAGTCACTAAAAATCCGATTAATCCAAACCAAAAATTAGTCCCGGCAAATTGACCCATTTGAATAGGAAAAATGAGGTTCCCTGCTCCAAAATACAGTCCAAATAACATTGTTCCAATGACTGCGTAAGTTGAAAAAGGTATTTTTTGTTGCATAATTGATGTGCTCCTTAGAAGTTTTAAACTATAGCAAATTATTTTAATCGAATGATTTTTCACTACAATTTCATCATGTTATCAAGCATTTATTATAATTACAATAGTTTTTTCGTTTATCCAGAGAGATTCAACAAAAAAAGAGCTGCCTACTGACAGCCCCCTCCTTAGTTTGCAACTGACCATTCAATATGATCTAAAAATTTGTAAACATCTTCATACACTTTATCGCGTTCTTTATCTAATGTAATAATGTGACCAGAATTTTCATACCAAATGATTTCTTTGTCATCTGTTTCTACCGTATTTAAAATAAAAGGTGCACTTTCTTGGTAGAGGTCATCATCTAATGAACCTTGTAACACAAGTGTTGGTGCTTTGATTGTTGATAATTCTTCGCGCGTTTCCGTTGTTAAACGTGTTACGCCATCCAATGAATCTTTTGGTGAAATACGTAATTCATGTAATTCTGAAATAATTTGATCTTTTGATTTATTTTCAAAGTGTTTATATAAACGAGCATAGTGGTACAGACGTGTGAATAAGCCTTTTGAATTATCACGTGTAATCGGTGCACACATCGCTACACATGCTTTTACTGGGAATGTCTCTGCCACTTTTAATGAAAAGACGCCACCAAGTGAAATCCCAACTACAGCGATTTCTTCATAGCCTTTCTCTTGTAGGAAGTTATATCCTTCTACTACATCGTTCCACCAGTCTTCTGGTTTTGTTTCTAATAATGCTTCTGGTTCTACACCATGCCCACTATAGATAGGTGCATGCACAGTATAACCGCGTTGAGATAAAAATTCTCCTAGCTTTTTCACATCTTTTGTGCTACCTGTGAATCCATGCAGTAATAGTACGGCTTTATTGCCTCCCTCGATTGTTAGAGGTTGTGGCTTTGTTAACTTCATTTTATGATATCCCCTTCACGGAAATTGATAATTGTGTATTTTATGTGTCTATCTTATCACCCTTTATTCATAATGTACAATTTATAGTTTTTATCAAATCAATGTGTATTGTGCATGAATGATGTCAACTTAACGGCTGTACTATCACACTTTCAGCTACTTAACTTTTCCATTCTGCTAAATAATTGCAACGTCCTTTTAAAATTTTTTTGCTCCCTATACTTCCCGTCTGTTTCCCGTTATAATGCAGATAACTTAAAAATAACGAGAAAAGAGGTGAAAAAATGGAGTGGCAACAATTAGAATATTTTGTAACCGTTGCAAAGTTAGAGCATATGACACGGGCTGCCGAAGCATTAGCGATTTCACAGCCAGCACTTAGTCGTTCAATTTCAAAGCTGGAGGAAGAATTAGGTGTACCGCTTTTCGACAGACAAGGGCGCTCGATTATGCTAAACCGATATGGAGAACTGTTTTTATATCGTGTACAGCGAATGCGTAAAGAATATGAAAAGGCTGTTTTAGAATTACAAGAGCTGAATAATCCAGAGCTTGGAGAAGTATCACTCGGTTTTTTACATACACTTGGAACGAGTATTGTACCGGACTTGATTCGCGCTTTCCGTCAAAAACACCCCCATATCCGTTTTCATTTCACACAAAACTACTCCCATTCACAGCTAAAACAATTGCTGGCGGGTGAGTTAGACCTGTGCCTACTAGCTGCGATTGATACAGAGCCGCCAGTTTGCTGGAAGGAATTATGGCGAGATGAGCTCTTTATAATGGTCCCGATTGACCATCCACTTGCCGATCGTAAAAGCATCAAAATGAAAGAATTGGAGCATGAAAGTTTTGTCTTAATGAAAAAGGGCTATGCACTTCGCCGCTCTGCTGATCGCTTATTAAATGCTGCGGGCATAAAGCCTAAAATTTCTTATGAAGGTGACGAAGTATCGACCATCGCTGGATTTGTTGGTGCGGGGCTTGGCGTTTCCTTGCTACCAGATGATGAGGATTTAAACCCGAAAAAAATCGTTAAAATCCATGTTGAGGATATGGTATGTGAACGCATTATTGGCATGGCTTGGATAGAAAATCGTTATTTACCACCATCTGCACGTCAGTTTAAACAATTTGTTTTCGATTTTTATGACAATAAATAGAAAGAGCGAGTAACAACATCATCTAGATGTCCATGTTACTCGCTTTATTTTCTAAAAGGCACTGTTTCACCATACTAGGGAGGTAATAATTTGAATTTATTACTTAATACATTAGGTTTCTTTGTATTTTTATTTACCTTGATCGTATTGTTCATTTTTGTTATCAAATTAATGATTTTCTTTTTTAAACAGAAAAACTTCCCTAAAAAAACACTAACAGCACTATTGACAGGTTTAGTCCTGTTTTTGGGAATATTTATATATATCCAATATTTTTTTACGTTCAGTACTTTAGATAAAAAAAATACGCAAAAGGTGCCCGAATCTGTGTCATCTCCTACAGGAAAATATACAGCGCACGCTTATTATGAACCATATGGTGGTGCAGGTCCAAGTGGTGGTGTTCATGTATGGATAGAAATTTTAAATCATAAAGCTCACACAAACAAAATCGTCTATTATGCAGAGGCAAAAAGTCAATTCTCGATGAAATGGCTAGACGAAGAAAAATTATCCATTGTTAATAAAGAGCCTAATTATACCAACTCAAATAGAAGTATAGTATTAAGTATTGATAAAGAGATTTATCATGAAAATGGCTTGGCTTGTCAAAGTTTGTTGATGGAAGCTGAATATGAAAAGTGCTATCAACATGAAAACGGTTAAATTAATAGCCGTACACCCCAACTTGAACCAACAGCATCATCATTTGGAACAATAAAAAATCAGGCTTTGTTCGCCTGATTTTTTACTGTTCATTCATTTAAATGTATTAAAGTAATTTAACCTGATAGGAAAAAATATCCGATGTATCGCCTTTCATTGCAAATACGCCTTGTTCAACGAGCGTTAGCAAGCGATACTCTACAAAGTCATTTCCTACATAATGGACAAATGTTTCAAATGTCTGTGCCAAAATATGCGTGGGCATTAGCCACTCTTCATTGTGCTGTATATGCAAATTTTTTGCACTGGCGATAATGTAGGCATCCATTGCATCTTCCTCTACATGATGCAATCGTTCATTTTTCCACAGGCGTAGTGTACCTGGCTGTTCTATGATGTGCGCCCATTCCTTAGCGAGTTGCTGACATTCTTGCACAGAGAATCGTTTGGCACTAGGGCGTAGCTTCATTAGCATTTCTGAGGAAAGTTCTCCTGTATGGCGAATGTCCATATTGGGTTGAATACTCTTCATTGCCTCTGTTGCATCAATGCCATACACCATACTGCATTTATGAATTAACTCACTCATTACATAGCGCAGTCCAATTTGTTCATGTGTGTTGTGACTATACCAAATCCACACATCCACATCGCAGGGTAAATTGGCGATTTTCTTCTTCCAGTTTTCATACATATCATCGTACAATTGCTGGTCATCTTCATCCAAAATATGCGTGGCTAACCAAGTTTTACGTTCGTCAAAGTTTTGAAGAGGTCCAATCGAGAGATCGTCATGGACACTTAGAACTGATTCATTTCGCTGCAAACGATGTTGACGAATTGCAAGTTTCATAGAACCCTGTGTTGCTAAGCTAAAGGTAATATGTAAAATAGCCATGTCCATTCCTCCCTACTGTTTGCTGATAGCAATTTGTATTCCAATAAATGTAAATAAGATACCTTGAACCGTATTCAATCGCTTAGCAATCGCAGGTTTCCCAATAATGACTTGTCTAACTTTCCCTGCAAATATACTAAACAATGAAAATAATACAAGTGCTTGTATTAAAAATACAATACCCAAAATAAGCATTTGAAACGCCACATGTCCTTGCGATGGATTGACAAACTGTGGTAACAGCGCTAGGAAAAATAACGATACTTTAGGATTTAAAATATTCATTAATATTCCTTTTTTATATAATTTAATATAAGCTTGCGTATTTTGCTGTTGCAACGTAAAAGGGTCTCCCTTAGCACGAAAAGATTGCCAAGCTAAATATAATAAATACGCTGCTCCTGCAAATTTAACGATTGAAAAAATAATAGTCGATTGATAAATAATCGCAGAAATACCGAGTACTGCCGCACTAATATGAACAAGTAGGCCCGTGCATAATCCAAGTGATGTCGCAATACCCGCTTTTTTATCCTGTGTAATACTTTGGGCAAGCACAAATAAATTATCGGGCCCTGGCATAATGGTTAAAATAATCGCAGCCCCTAAAAACGCAAATAACGTTGAGATTTCCAAAACTTTCCCTTCCTTCAACTTCTTTTAAAAAACTATTTACATTATACTACATGACGTTGTTCACACTAGATGTAAGTTTATGACTTTATCCAAAACTTTTTTTGAATTTTCGTTTCACAAATTATGCTCGTTCAAGCGATACTTTTCTCCCCTAATCCATTATAATAGTAGAAACTCATGATAAAATAGATAACTTCCATAAGAGGTGATTGATAATGGCAGTAAGTGATATTGTTTCGCAATATGAGGATGAGCATGGACAGGTGTACTATAAAATGAAATCCCATGACATTGAGGTGAAGGCCACCCAGAACGCTGGTTTAGCCCCTGTCATCACGTATTGGATGGCTGACAAAGAGATTACGGATTCCATTCGAAATTTACGCTTCAGTCCACGTGCCCCATCTAGCTATATTCAAGATTATGAAGAATTTCAAGCAATGCTTTATGCGAAAGAGCAACGAGCCATTAACCAGCTTTATGAACAAATGAGCATCAAACCAAAAAATATGTCCTCTGGGAAACAAGTCATTTGGAGCTTCTTTGTCATTGTGTTGGCTATGCTTCCCCTTTTCATCGCGATTTGGTGGTTTAAATAATCGTATAGGTTGCCTCTTCATCATTTTAGGACATCCCTTTCTTAATTTATCAAAACTTTCAAGTAATTTATCCATTCAGCTTGACAGACTACTAGAAGTAGTGCATCCTTTAGTCAATAGATGAGAAAACGAACGAAGATCAGTAGTTAGCCACTGCTTGAGAAGAGAGCGATGCCCATCGGCTGCAAGGCATTGTACAAGAAAGACTGATGAAACCTACTTCGTGAATCGTCCTAGCCAAACTAGGCGCAGTCTCTAGCGTTATGAGAAAAGTGGAATGTCGCATGATATTCAATGTAGGTGGTACCACGGAAGGCAAGTCTTTTCGTCCTAATTTTTAGGATGAGAAGGCTTTTTTTGATTCAGTAATGATGGAGGTAGTGAAATGGAGAGAAAAAGGATCGTTGTTAAAATTGGCAGTAGCTCTTTAACGAACGCAAAAGGTGAAATCGATAAAGTCCGCTTAATGGACCATGTACAGGCAATCGCTGAATTGAAGAAACTGGGACATGAAGTTTTACTTGTCTCGTCAGGTGCCGTAGCGGCGGGCTTTAAACAACTTGGCTACCCTGCTCGTCCTGTGACGGTGAAAGGAAAGCAGGCAGCTGCTGCTGTAGGGCAGAGCCTACTCATTCAAACGTATAGTGCTTTATTTAGTATTTACGATATCATGCCTGCCCAGATTTTACTGACACGCACGGATTTTTCTAAAAAAGAATGCTATAAAAATGCCTATGCCACTTTCGAGGAATTATTAGAACGATCAATGCTACCGATTATTAATGAAAATGATACTGTGTCTATTAGTGAGTTAACCTTTGGAGATAATGATATGCTGTCCGCACTCGTAAGTGGGCTTGTCCATGCAGATCAGCTCATCATTTTAACTGATATCAATGGCCTTTATAATGCCAATCCCAATAAAAATCCAGAGGCAGAGCGCATTGATCGGTTAACAGCCATTACGGATGAGCTGTTAAGCTTTGCAGATGGTACAGGGTCAAAAGTTGGCACGGGTGGCATGGCCTCTAAGCTATTGGCAGCACGAACAGCGCTCCGTGCAGGAGTGAAGGTATTTATTGGAACAGGTCATGGTGCACAGAAGCTCGTCGATATTTTAACAGGACATGGTGATGGCACGTATGTGGAGCATGATGAGCTTGCCGTGTTAACAAATCATAAACAGTGGATTGCACTTACGGAAGTTTCTGGTAAAATTTTTATAGATAGTGGCGCTGAACAAGCTTTAATGGACAATGGCAAAAGCCTATTACCTGCTGGCGTCTATCGTGTTGAGGGTGATTTTGTCAATGGTGATGTTGTAGAAGTTTATAGTGAGAAGGACTTATTAGGACGTGGCGAAGTGCTGTACTCCTCCCAAGAGCTTATCTCTGCCATGGGAAAACGGACAGATACATTGTCGAAATGCCCTATTGAGGTGATTCACCGAGATAAGTGGCTGAAAATTCAAACAAATTAAGGAGGAATGACAAATGACAAATGAAATTCAAGAAAAAGGACAACGCGCTAAGGCCGCAAGCTACGTGTTAAATATTAAAACGACCTGCGAAAAAAATGAAGCACTGAAAAAAATTGCTGAACAGCTATTAATTGATCAACATGACATCATGGCTGAAAATGCCAAGGATTTGGCACAGGGTGAGCAACAAGGCATGCCTGCTTCTACGTTGGATCGCATTATGCTCAATGAAGAGCGTATAGCAGCAATGGCAGATGCCATTCATTTACTCATCTCCTTAAACGATCCAGTAGGCACAATTGTTGAACGTATTGATAAAGACAACGGTCTACGCATTGAAAAAAGAATCGTGCCGCTTGGTGTCATCGGTATGATCTATGAGGCTCGACCAAATGTCACAGTCGATGCAGCGACACTTTCTCTGAAAACGGGCAATGCAGTCATTTTGCGCGGAAGCTCCTCCGCTAAGTTTTCAAATATCGCTCTTGTCGCAAGTATTCATCGCGCACTTGCTAAAACATCCATCCCTACCGATGCTGTGCAATTAATTGAGGATACAAGCCGCGAAACAGCCAAAGAACTATTTCATTTAAAAGAGTACTTAGATGTACTCATTCCTCGTGGTGGCAAAGCGCTGATTGATTTAGTTGTCAATGAAGCGACTGTCCCTGTACTCGAAACAGGTGCAGGCAACTGTCACATATACGTGGATCAAATGGCGGATTACATAAAAGCAGAAAAAATCTGTCTAAATGCTAAAACACAGCGTCCTTCTGTTTGTAATGCAGCAGAAAGCTTACTCATTCACCCTGCTTGGTTTAAGGAACACGGTGGCCAGCTTTTAACGTCCCTTCATAACGCAGGCGTAACGATCATTGGTGATGACCAAGTATGTCAGCGTTTTGAAGCTGCCCTTCCAGCTACGGAGGAAGATTATGCGACAGAGTTCCTTGATTTAAAAATAAGCGTTAAATTGGTGGAAAATGTCTATGAAGCTATTGAGCATATTCATTACTTTGGGACGAATCATTCTGAAGCCATCATTACAGAAGATCAATTAACTGCCGAGACGTTTTTAAACAATGTCGATGCGGCGGCAGTATATCATAATGCCTCTACCCGCTTCACGGACGGCTTTGAATTTGGCTATGGAGCAGAAATCGGCATTAGTACGCAAAAGCTACATGCCCGTGGACCTATGGGCTTGCCTGCATTAACATCAACAAAATATGTTATTCATGGCAATGGCCAAATTCGTGAATAGTTCTTATAGTTTCATAAAATAATAGAAGGAAGGTTTCGTATGAACATCTCAGCAATCATTAAACTAACAGTCTCCATGGCGCTGTTTGGTTCCATCGGCTTTTTTACCGTTCATACTGGTGTTCCCGCTACAGAGCTTGTCTTTGTTAGATGCATTTGCGCAACCCTCTTTCTAGGAGGCATGTGGCTCATCACGGGTGGACATAAAACAGAGGTTTGGGATAAGAAAGAAATTCTCCAAACACTTATTTGCGGTGTCTTTATTGTGTTAAACTGGGTATTTTTATTTAAAGCTTTTGAAGAAATGTCCATTTCAATTGCCATTTCCATCTATAATTTAGCCCCTATATTTGTGTTAATTTTAGGCGCTATTTTTTTGAAGGAAAAAATGACCATTCAGGCACTTGTAGCAACAATCACTTGCTTTATCGGTAGTATTTTTATCATTGGTCTCAATAATTTTGTGTCGTTATCAGAGTTTATGCAATCTGGTTTTGTCTGGGCATTACTGTCAGCAGTATTTTATGCCCTCACCATGCTAACAAGCAAAACCATTACGAAGCTTAGCTCCTATGCGTTAACCTATATTCAAACAACGGTTGGAATCGTGATACTACTTCCTTTTATC
The DNA here is from genome assembly GCF_043359455.1 of Lysinibacillus sp. PWR01. Taxonomy (NCBI): domain Bacteria; kingdom Bacillati; phylum Bacillota; class Bacilli; order Caryophanales; family Bacillaceae; genus Lysinibacillus; species Lysinibacillus sp. PWR01. The sequence continues at coordinate 90,757 of NZ_JBHERJ010000080.1, forward strand.
GACTTCTCGCTGTTTGATGGATTAACGACAAGCAATTGGTTTTATATACTTGGCACAGGCTTTATTCATACAGGATTTGTTTACTATTTATTTTTTGATAGTATACGCAGTCTTTCTACCATTCTTGTATCCGTATTAGTTTTCGTCGACCCTGTTGTCGCCATTTTACTAGATATGCTACTGCTTGATTTTATGCCAAGCTTTATGCAAACGATGGGGATCCTTCTCATATTTGCTGGTATTTTTTATACGATTTATGTTCCGAAGAAAAAGCGGCTACCACAGGAGGTCTCATAATGGGCAAGCTCTTCACAATTGGGGAATTATTAATTGACTTTACACCGACACAGCAACGCGGCTCCCTTGCCAATATCGAGCATTTTACTAAACATGCAGGAGGAGCCCCTGCCAATGTAGCCGCTGTCTGTGCAAAGCTAGGTCAACAGGCAACTCTTCTCACACAAGTAGGTCAGGATGCCTTTGGTGATTTCCTGATTAAAACGTTGCAGCAAGCAGGTGTAGATACGCAGTTTATTCGTCAAACAACGGATGCCGAGACAAGTCTTGCCTTTGTTTCATTAAACGAACATGGCGATCGAGATTTTCAATTTTATCGCCGACATGCTGCAGATCTCTTGTACAAACAGGAATACCTCCCCTCACAGCTATTAACAGCGCAAGATATCGTTCACTTTTGCTCTGTTAATCTTGTGGAGAGTCCTATGAAGCAAGCACATCTTGCCTTTATTGAGCAGGCACATCGAGCAGGGAGCCTCGTATCCTTTGATCCGAATGTGCGCCTTCCTTTATGGCAGGATGAAGCTGCGTGTCGTGAAACCATTTTAGCCTTCTTACCTAAAGCCCATATTGTCAAGCTTTCAGAGGAAGAGCTATTGTTTTTAACTGCACTAGAAGATGAACAAGAAGCTGTCCAAATATTATTCCGGGAGCATGTAGCCATCATCATCATTACACATGGCGCTGCTGGGGCTACTTTATATACGAAGAAGCATCATGTGAAGGCTCCTGCTGATAAGGTACAAACCGTTGATACAACTGGGGCTGGTGATGCATTTATAGGCGCTATTTTAAGTCAATATCTTCATCATGGACTATCGGTGGATTATGTGGTAGCCTATTGTGAGCAGCATGCGATGTCACTGCTATCTTTTGCAAACCGTTATGCAGGCATTTCGACAACAAAGCACGGGGCGATTCCCTCCTATCCTGATATGAATCTAGGATAAATCGAAACTTTTTGTCCTTATTGTTCGTATGTACTAGTGACAGGTCAATTAAAGGAGGACTTATATGGAATCGATAACAAAAAAACGCACAGCAGCATTTTTAATCGATACAGCTATTTCAACGGCTGTCACGTTTGGTGTTGAACACTTCCTACGAAAAAAAGTGAAAAATGAGGCTGTTCATGCACTTGTTACGCCAACTGTCGTATTGTGGGCACTAGAATATGCACAACTTCGTAAAAACGGACAAACCATTGGCTACAAAGCAATGGGATTAACACTTGAAAATGAAGATGGTCGTCCATTAACAGAAGGGCAAATTATGAAACGCATGGCTTATCGAGACACCATCAGTACGTTTGATTATCTAAAAGATCGCCAAGCCTTTGAGCAACAGCATGGACAACGTCTTCCTCATGACAGCTTTGCTGGTACAGTTGTAAAGGAAAAATAAATGAAAGCTGCCTAATTAGATTGGGCAGCTTTCTTTAATTGGAGCATTTTGCTAAAGTGTTAATCTTCCTTATCGCCTGAACCATTACAAAAAGTAGGAAGGAATTATACTGCCTCTTTAGAGAAGTACGCTAATCTTTCGCAATAAACTGCTGTATATCATTCGATAAAATCGCTTTATCTGAAGGAAACCAAAAATAAGTAGTGCCATCAAATTGGATGCCATATTGAAAAGCAATGGCTTCGTCTGTATAAAGGAGTACATCATAACGACTTGTATCACCATTTGGTTCAAAGGATGGGGCTAGTTTACTGTTGGCTAAAATCGACTGTATATCTTCCATGTCAGACGGGTCTGTATAGCTAGCCGTTTTTCGATTGCCTTCTTCCAGAGAGAATGTGTAAAATTCTATTTTCTTCACTTGTGCTAATGGAACCTGATCAAAATGCCGTCGTGGCGGAGCCTCATCTCTTACCATATAAATTCGATAGCCATTAATCACCGACTGATCCTCTACCGCAATGGCATCGTCAAGACCCTTTATCGCATAAAGCTTCGTTCCTTTCTCATGAAAGGCTGCATCGCCATCCTTAAAACGATAGGAGGTCCTTTTGATCTGATCAGCCACCTTAAAATTAACTTCCCCTATTTCCTTATCAATGAATGAACGATCGGCTAACGCTACTTCATAAACAGCTTCATATTGTTTACCATCCCATTTGATTAAATCGACCCATTCGATTATGACTTGACTACCGCAAGCAGTCAGCAACAAACACATGGTACAAAGGAATATCCATTTCTTCAACAACATCCCCCCTTTTTAGCAGTAGACCCAAGCAACAATTGAAAAGTTACAAAGTATTCCGCTAATCTGGCATGTTAGTGAAAAACGGTGATTTCATCCATTACCAGTATTTCTTCATTAGAATATGGGGGATGCCACAATCCATAAATTCTTCGCCTTCACGCTGATAGCCTAATTTTTCATAAAAGCCCTCCGCATAGGACTGGGCATTTAATTTTGCTTTTGTTAGTCCTTTATCTCGTGCAATTTGCTCTAGGCCCACAATAATCTCCTTGCCAAGGCCAAATTTGCGGTATTCTTCCAATATACAAATACGCTCTAATTTGCCATAGCCCTCCACAACTCGAAGTCTACCTGTTCCAACGGGTTGCTCATTGTAATACACCAAAATATGGTCGCATGGAGCATCTAGCGCATCAAATTCATCATACTCTTCTTCCTCAGGCACTTGCTGCTCTTCAATAAAAACGTTTCGTCGAAAATCGAACGCTGTTTGTAATTCCGCTTCAGTTGTTACTTTTTTTATACGCATAACTAATCCTCCTAGTCTCTCCTGCCTTATCATCTTCCCTAGGTGCAATTTCACTTCGAAGATGATAGTATTAGTATAGAACGATTTTTATTGCAATTACAATAAAAATCTCAGGAGGATCGAACATGAAAGAAATCTTACGTGAAATAGGTGCCATTGCACGGGCATTGGACTCAATTAGCAATATTGAATTTAAGGAATTGGATTTGACGAAGGGGCAATATTTATATGTCATCCGTATTTGTGAAAATCCTGGTATTATTCAAGAAAAGGTCGCAGAGCTATTGAAGGTGGATCGTACAACGGCTTCACGGGCTATTCAAAAATTGGAGACCAAAGGCTTTATTGAAAAACGGATTGAACAAGGCAATAAGAAAAATAAATTACTCTTTCCAACAGCCAAAAGCATGGACATCTATCCTTTTTTAAAACGGGAGGGCGAATATTCCAATGCTCGTGCGCTTGAGGGATTTTCCAATGAGGAGATGGACAGCATTCACAGTCTACTAACACGTGTGTTGCATAACATCGAAATTGACTGGGAAGAGGTAAAGAAAGGACATAAACGACAGTATTAAAGGCGATCCCTTGTGGTTTATCGCACACTTGGAATCGCCTTAAGCTAGACATTGGCTGCGAATACTCTTTTTAATACAGCAACCATAAAGTCAAAGTCCTCGTCTGTACAGCAAAGCGGTGGACTTAACGTAATGATATTATTGAAACCTTCGACTGTATCACCATTTCTTCCAACAATTAAGCCATTTGCTTGACAATCAGCCATAATTTTCGCTATAAGCTCCGGCTTGGCAGGTGTTTGAGATTGTTTATCTTCGACCAGCTCGATGCCAATGAGTAACCCAAGCCCACGTATATCGCCAACGAAGGGCAGCTCTAATAAGTCTTGTAAATCATGTAGGAATTGAATTCCCAAATCTCTTGCTCGTTGCACAAGTCCTTCTTCTTCCATGATTTTTATATTTTCTAAGGCCACTGCACAAGCTGCCGGATTGCCGCCAAATGTATTAATATGGCGGAAATGACTATAGCCGTCTGTCTCTTTAAATTTTTCATAAATGTCTTTGCGTATCGCTGTTATGGATAAAGGTAGGTAGGCACTCGTTAATCCTTTCGCCATCGTAATGACATCTGGTCGAATGTCGAAATGCTGATGGCCAAATAACTTCCCTGTCCTTCCAAAACCACATATGACTTCATCCATGATGAGTAATACCCCATGCTTTCTACAAATACGCTCTACCTCTTTGACATAAGTAGGATGTGGAATAAGCACTCCTCCACCAGTGATGAGTGGCTCCATAATCACAGCCGCAATCGTTTCTTTTTGCTCCCAAATAATCTTTTCTTCCATTTCTCGGGCAAGTGCTAAGCTGTATGCCTCAATGGACTGCCCTTTTGGACGACGATAGTGATCAGGTGGAGCAACATGTAAGAAGCCTGGTGTTAACGGCTCGTACTTAAATTTACGTAATGCTTGTCCTGTAGCAGCTAAAGCCCCAAGTGAACTGCCATGATAGCCCCGATAGCGAGCAATGATTTTGTAGCGGTTCCCTTCCCCATTTTGTTGATGGTATTGACGTATTAACTTAAACGCCACCTCATTCGCATCTGAGCCACTATTGGAATAAAACATCATGTAGTCATCATCAAGTAAGCTGTTAATTTTTTCAGCGAGTCTGATGGCAGGTTCATGGCTTTGTGTTAGGGGAGCATAGCAGAGCTTTTTCAGCTGCTCATACGCAACCTTAGCAAGACGCTCACGCCCATACCCTACATTCACTGCCCATAAGCCTGACATGCCATCTAAAAAGCGATTGCCTAAACTATCTGTAATCCATGCCCCTTCTCCCTGTTCAATAATGGGAGGTGCTTTGTCGTTGTGCATGGACATGTGATGCCAAACATTTTCATGATCTTTTTGTTGTAAAGTATGTGTAAACTGATCATTTCGCTCCATATCATGACCTCCAATCGTCTATCATCGGTGCCTTTTTGTCTATCACCATTTTCCCTATTAAGCTAGTTAATATTGAAATTTTCTGATTTCTCTAACATAATGAAATAGACATTGTACATTCGAAGGGCAGGTGCTAATTGATGTCGAAACATCCTCTACTCGTACGTGATGTCCTCAAGCGCAAGCATTTTGAATCGGCGAAGCTTATCGCAGGGCAGCATGGCCTTGATCGACAAGTATTGTGGACACATATATTAGAAATTAAAGATTTTGACACATTGATCAATGGTGGTGAATTAATTTTAACCACCGGTGTCGGTTTACAGCTAGAACGAGAAACACAAATCGCCTACTTACAAAACCTTATTCGTAATGAGGCAGCTGGTCTTTGTATAGAAATTGGAGACTATTTTGACCATGTCCCCGTAGAATTGATTGCCATGGCAAATGCCCATCATTTCCCTATCATTATCTTTGAAGAAATTGTACGATTTATTGATATTACGCAAGATTTGCACACGTACATAATTAATCAACACCAACAGGCACTTACACAGCTAGATACACTATCCAAAACTTTTATGGAATTATCATTAATGCCCAATGGTATTTTAAAAATATTACAAGTGCTCCACCAAGATACTGATGCGCCATTTTTATTTGTCTCAGAAGATACAAAAAGCTTTTATTATCCGATGGAAGCTAAAAAATACTTACGTGTCATGGAAGAGCATTGTCAGCAGTTAGAACTACAAGAGCCCTTGCACCTTTTGTCCTTGGACAAAGACCATTTTGTCATTATTCCTGTTAATGGGCTTGGACAAGTTTGGGGCTATTTATGTATGCATTCTGGACTGCCAAAGCCGAGTGATTACACCTTGTTAAATCTTGAACGGGCGACCATGTCGATAGCCCATATTTTAATGCGTAACCGTATGCTTCAGGAGCGACAGCAAAGCCGTGAGGATGAATTTATCCTAGCCTTAATTCAAGGTCAGCCAGTAGATATTCAATACTATCAAAGCTATTTACCAATCGAAAGTCGTAATTTATTTTACCGAGTCGTCGTGTTCAATCTACATGATGAGGCCAATACTGTGCCTGAAGAAGAATGGCAGGAAATACAGCTCCAAAATGCCATGTATGTTCGTTCGATTCTGAAAAAGCTAGGGTTTTTCCCTACTGTTTCTGTAAGACAGCATGAGATTATTATTTTAGCCTTTTACATTGCGGCAGATTATATGAAAGACAATCGCGACGCCTTTGATCAAGCGATTTCACAGATTGTTGCACGAAAAGCAGCACAATTTTTTGAGCAACTTACCCTTAGCTGTGGTATTAGCAATGTCTATCAAACGATTGAAAGTGTTCATCTGGGCTATAAGGAAGCCAAATCAGCCATCCACATGCAGCATCATCAATTGACGAGCTCCATCTATTATAAGGATTTAGGTGTTTATCGATTGTTATTACAGCAGGATCAAACAGCTCTCCTACAATTTGTAAAAGATTACTTGCAAGAAATTTTAGTATTAGATCAAAAAAGTAGCCATGATTTATTTCAAACATTAGCTGTGTATCTAACCTGTAATGGGGCTAAAAATGATACGGCAGAACAACTGTTTATTGTCCGTCAAACACTCTATAAACGAATTGAACGGCTGGAAAGTATATTAGGTGCTGATTTTTTACAAGCTCCCCATCGCCTCAATATTGAAATGGCTGTTAAGGCATATGAACTGTTGCAAAAAACAGCACCTGATCTATTACGATTTTGAACGTGGGTCCATAAAATCTCGTAAAGCATTACTGAGCATATATAAGCCTAGAACAAGAATCGTAATGGCTCCACCAGGGGCGTACGTATACCATGGGGCACCGATTAAATAGGCTTGTGAATCTTTTAACATTCTGCCCCAGCTAGGGTTTGGTGGCTGTACCCCAAGCCCTAAATAGCTCAATGCTGCCTCGGCCAGCATAGCCGTCGCAAATGTTACGGTTGCCGCAACAATAATTTGCGATGAAATGTTCGGCAAAATATGGCGGAACATGATGCTATAAGGCTTGACCCCAATTAATTTCGCTGCCAGCACATATTCCGAGTCACGTTGTTGCACAAAGCCACTGCGGGCAATCCTGGCAATAGCAGGTATCGCGATAATGCCAAGCGCTATGGCTGTATTCGTTATTCCTGGGCCGAATACCGCTACAAGCATTAATGCTAAAATGATCCCTGGAAAGGCCATTAAAGCGTCCATCGTGCGCATAAATATTTCATCGACCCAGCCACCAACATAGCCTGCAATCCCGCCTATGAGAATGCCAAACACCGTTCCGATTGCAACCGTTAATAGACCAACGGCAAAGGCTGTTTGTGTCCCCTTCATAATGCGGCTAAAAATATCTCGCCCGAATTCATCTGTTCCAAACATATAAGCACCACCTGGACCACGCAATTTTTCCGGTATATTCATTGCGTTGACATCATGGGGTGTATAAAAAAAGCTAACAAGCATGACGAGCAGAAAGCCAACAATGACGAGGAGACCAATGACTAAATTGATTTTTTTAGTATAGCGCTGTAGTTGTTTCATGGTAGTCACCTCTTAACGTAATCGAATTCTAGGGTCCAGCACAGAATATAAAACATCGACGATAAAATTAATCATGACGACAGCTACTGTAATATACATAACGATCCCTTGTACGAGTGGAAAATCGCGATTACTGATAGCCGTAATCAATAATTGACCAATCCCTGGCAATGAAAACACTTGCTCCACAATAATCGTCCCTGCTACAACCTCCGCCATAATCAAACCAAAAACCGTCAATATCGGGATCATTGAATTTTTCAAAACATGCTTATACATCACATTTTGTTCAGACATCCCTTTACTGCGTATTGTACGGACATAATCGAGCTGGACCTGCTCCAATATAGCTGTACGGACATAACGAAAATTCACCGCAATTTGGGGAATCGCAATCGTTAAAGCTGGAAGTATGAGCGTACTGAGCGCCCCTGCTACACTTTGTGTCCAAGGAATATAGCCACTAATTTTAAAGAAGCTGAACTGTAAGCCAATGTAAAGAATAAGCATCATCCCAAGCCAAAAGGAAGGCACGGCCATACCGATTTGGGTTACAGTCGATAAGGACACATCACTTAATTTATTTTGTCTTCTTGCTGCAAACATCCCTAAAGGTAAGGAGATGATTAAGACAATGATAAGGGTGAGCCCTGCTAATGACATTGTGACAGGAAGTCGATCAAATAGTAATTCTTTTACTGGCATGGAAAATCGAATGGAATTCCCTAATTGCCCTGTCAATAAGCCCTTCATCCAATCCACATATTGTTCATAAAGAGGACGATCCAAGCCAAGCTCAGATCGTAAATTTTCAATTTGAGTGGGATCCGCTTCTGTCCCTAGCATCGTTCGAACCGGATCACCAGGTAATATTTGAAAAACACCAAATGTAATAATGGATACTAGAAGGATGGTTGTTATTAACAGGATGATTCGACGTAGGATATACATCATAAGCACTCATCCCTTTCTAGTTTGAAAACTTGACCTCTGACATATCGTGGAACCAGAATGGATAGCTCTTCAGCCCCGTCACTTGTTTATCAGAGCCCCAAACGATTTGATAATCCGCAATATATACCGCTGTCGCCTGCTCTGCTAAAATTTCCTGTGCACGATGATAGTAATCTATTTGTTTGGCTTGATCTGTTTCCTTTAAAACATCGGCCATAATTTTGTCGTACTCTTCATTTTTAAATAAGAAGAAGTTTTCACTATCATTTGTAGAAATGTAATCATTCAACACTTCAAAAGCAGATGCACGACCCGTTAAATCAATCGTTGTCATTGCATAATCACGACCAAAGTAAACGCGATCTAGCCAAATTCCCCATTCCACGACTTCAATTTCTACATCAATTCCGATTTCTTGCAAATTAGCCACGACAATCTGTGCAATGTTTGAGTAAATATCATTGTGTGAAGACACTGTAATTTTTGTTTTAAAGCCATCAGGATATCCCGCTTCCGCTAATAAGGCCTTCGCTTTTTCCACATCTCGCTCATACATGCTTTCTAAGCCCTTCTTTTGGAAATCGCCCATTGCTGGACTCATATTAGAGCCAAGTGGCACGGCATAGCCTGCAAACACAGAGTCAATAATATCAGCTTTACTAATAGCGTAATTGATTGCTTGACGAACCTTCACATTATCAAATGGTGCCTTTGTTTCGTTAAATGTCACAATAAGAGATGAGTTATTATTTTGATGTGATAAATTATAGCTTCCCTCTACCTCGCTCACACGGTGCCAAGGAACACTCGTTAAATCCACTTCATTGGCCATCAAGCTCATAATGGCTGCCTGATCATCTGATTGGAAGGCAAACGTTACTTTATTCAAATAAGGTAATCCTTCCTGCCAGTACTGCTCATTTTTCTTAAGCTCTAAATTTGTACCTGGTGCATATTTCACAAAGGCAAATGGGCCTGTACCAATTGGATTTTCATTATGCTTCCCATCATTGCTCTTCGGAATAATAGCTGATTGTCTTCCTGTTAATGAATAGAGGAAATTTGAATTTGGCTCTTTTAGCTTGATCACAAATGTACTCGCATCAGGTGCCTCTGTAGATGCCACGTTATCAAAGCTATTGGACATTTTTTCCCCACCATTTTTTCCCATTAAACGGTCAAAGGAATATTGAATATCCTCCATCGTTAAGTCATCACCATTATGAAACTTCACACCTTGGCGAATTTTAAACGTATACGTTAAGCCATCCTCAGAGATTTCATAGCTTTCAGCAAGTCCCTCTTTTAACGAGCCATCTGTTTCAGGAGCCATTAGCCCCTCAAAGATATTAAGAATCATTTGATACGAAATGGACGCTGTTGCTTTATGTGGATCTAAAAAATCTGGATCATCATTGACACGTACAACAATTTCCTGTGGAACATCTGCTGCCGTTTGACCATCCGTAGTACCTGAAGTTGTCGTATTTTTCTCTCCATCACTTGAACACGCCGCCATAACGATTGCCATTAACACTGTTATTAGTATCAATCCGCTTTTTTTCCATTGCATGGCCGTTCCCCCTTTTCCTAAGTGCTTATCTTTTGAATGCTTGTATAACTTTCAACATCCGCCAATCGATCAGCGGCTTTAATACCAGCAAGAATCGCTTCCTCCATCACCTTTGTTGCTAGTTGACCTAAATAATCAAGTGCATAGGATTGATCGCCCGTCCCGAGCACAAAAATCGTATCGCCATCCAGCATCGTATGAACAGGATAAATCGTTCGTGCTAAGGCATTTTGCGTAAGCTGCGCAATCTTTTTAGCCTCTGCCTTCGTTAGCTTGGCATTCACTGCCACAACACCAATGGTTGTATTGGTACCAGCTAATGCCTCTGATTGCGCATGCTCCTCCAGATAGGCACAGCAATCTACCCATTGACCAGAATGCGCATCTCTTGCTCCAGCTAAAATTTGCCTTGTCGTAGGATCCTTGACATCTCCTACTGCATTGACAGCCACGATAGCACCTGCTACGAGACCACCTTTCCCCGCATAGGAAGCACTACCAAGCCCACCTTTCATCGCAAACGCTGGACCTGCTAATTTGCCTATAGTTGCTCCGTAGCCAGCGCCTACATTGCCATTTGGAAATAACCCAACTTGTGCTGCTTGTGCCGCTTCATAGCCCATTTGTGCAGTAGGTCGAGCATGCGGATCACCGATAAATAAGTCAAAGAGGACCGCACTTGGCACAATCGGTATTTTTGCCACACCTGCATCGACCCCAATCCCTTGCTCCTCTAAAAATTGCATCACACCTGTAGCAGCGTCTAATCCAAACGCACTGCCACCAGCTAAACAAATGGCATGGACTCGATCAATTTCATTGATGGGATCTAACGCGTCTGTTTCACGAGTACCTGGTGCAGAGCCCCGAACATCCACTCCACACACCGCCCCGTTTTCCACTAATAGCGCCGTGCAGCCAGTGATGCCCTCCTTGTTTTCACGATGTCCCACCTTAACACCTGGCACATCTGTTATATTGCCAAACATCATCAACACCTCGATTCTTAAACAAATTTAATATTCTGATTATTTATTATACAAAAAGCAAGCTACGCGTTGATGATCATTTTCATTCTGAAGCACCGGTCTTTCCTGATGACATCTTTCCATCACAAACGGGCAGCGTGTATGAAAGACACAGCCGACAGGTGGATTCATCGGACTTGGTAACTCGCCCTGTAAAAGTATTTCTTGTTTTGGCTCATCAAAATTAACCACTGGTATCGCAGATAGTAATGCTTGTGTATAGGGATGTAATGGATTGGCATATAGCTCCTTCTTTGTCCCAACTTCTACCACTCTACCTAAATACAGCACTGCCACACGGTCACTAATATGCTTCACAACGCTTAAGTCATGTGAGATAAATAAATAGGTTAATTGAAATTCATCCTGTAAATCCATCATGAGATTGAGCACTTGCGATTGCACCGACACATCCAGTGCAGATACGGGCTCATCGGCAATAATGAATTCTGGATGAATCGCTAATGCCCGTGCAATCCCAATTCGCTGTCGTTGTCCACCAGAAAATTCATGCGGAAACTTTTGCATGGCATCCTCAGGTAGCCCTACCTTTTGTAACAGCTCCTTCACACGCTCTTTTCGTTGCTCCTTCGTCAAGGTTAATTGCAGCTTCATCGGTTCTTCGATAATAGAACCGATTCGCATCCGAGGATTGAGAGAGGCGAAGGGATCCTGAAAAATCATTTGCATTTGATTGCGGTAACTTTGCAGCTTATTTCCCTTTAAATGCTGGATGGGCTGTCCTTTATACAATACTTCCCCTGCCGTTGGTTCAACGAGCTTTAAAATTGTTCGTCCAAAGGTGGATTTTCCTGAACCTGATTCGCCAACTATACCAAGTGTTTCTCCTCTATAAATCTCTATTGAAATATCGTCAACTGCCTTGATGACTTTTTTCTCTTCCTTCATCGACTTGCGCTTCACAGGAAAGTAGGCTTTTAAATGATTAATTTCCAGCAAAACTTCTTTCTTCGTCATGAGCCAGCTCTCCTTTCTCTGTGAATAAATGACAGCGCACCTTATGTGCCTCTTGAATGTAATGAACTGCGGGTTGCTCCTGATGACAATGCTGCATCGCATGTGGACAGCGAGGGGCAAAGCGACAGCCGTCAGGTAATGCATATGCTGGTGGCACAGTCCCAGGAATCGACGGCAGCCTTTTGACATCTGTTTCAAGGCTTGGCATCGTCTTTAAAAGAGCCGTTGTATAAGGATGCTGTGGATTTAAAAATAGCTCTCTTACTGGCGCTTCCTCGACTATCTGCCCTGCATACATCACCATGACACGGTCAGCTGTTTCTGCGACAACACTCATATCATGGGTGATGAATAAAATGGCTGACCGATGCTCTTCCTTCATTTTCAGCATCAGCTTTAATATCTGTGCCTGTACCGTGACATCCAGCGCTGTAGTTGGCTCATCCGCAATCAGTAGCTGCGGATTATTGGACATTGCGATGGCAATCATGACACGTTGCCGCATCCCGCCTGATAATTGGTGAGGATATTCAGCGATGACCTTTTCTGCATTCGCAATCCCGACTTCCTTTAAGAGCTGAAGCGCTTTATGCCACGCCTCTTTTTTTGATACCTTTTGATGTCTGCGTATGCCTTCTATCATTTGATTGCCAATCGTAAAAACGGGATCTAAAGAGGTCATGGGCTCTTGAAAAATCATACTCATTTCATTACCACGAATACGGCTCATCTCTTTATTTTTATAGCTAAGTAGATTGTTGCCGTTGAAGGTTATAGAACCTGCTGTAATTTCTCCTGGTGGTATGGGCAGCAACCGCATGATGGCTAAGGATGTAATGCTTTTGCCACTACCCGATTCACCTACTAGTGCAACGGTTTCTCCTTTGTGAATGGTAAAGTTCACATCTTCAACAACTTTTGCCTCTTTGCCATTTTTTAAATGGAATTTGATTGATAATTGATTGACCTCTAAAAGCACTTCTTTTTCTTTTGGCTGTTCCATATGCGTCCCTCCATCTCAGTGTTGATTAGGTGGTGCATAGCGTATAGCGATGTTTTTCATTTGCGTATAGTTTCGCAGTGCAACAAAGCCCTTCTCTCGACCAATTCCGCTTTTTTTATAGCCTCCAAACGGCATTTGAATGCCACCAGCAGCCCCATAATTATTGACAAATACTTGGCCAGCCTGCACACGACTTGCCACATAATGAGCCGTATCAATATTTTGCGACCAAATGCCCGCCACTAAGCCATAGTCTGTGCTATTGGCTAATGCGATAGCTTCTTCTACACTGGAAAATGTCAAGACGGTTAACACAGGGCCAAAGATTTCTTCCTGCGCTAATGGATCTTTTGGATCAACGCCATCTAGTATAGTTGGCTGTACATAAAAGCCATTTTCATAGCCTGCCAATGTCAATGGTTCTCCACCCGTAACTACATAGCCATCTACCTTTGCTTGCTGTAATAATGCAGTGATTTTCGTATATTGTTGTTCATTTAGTAGCGGCCCCATATCCATATCCGCTTCACCTGGCCCTACTTGTATGGCTTGGAATTTTTGCGCTAATTGTCCAATGAAGGACTCTTTGATACGTTCCTCAATGAGTAAACGTGCCCCTGCTGAACAAGTTTGACCAGCATTTTGGATAATCGCACGTACAACCCCCTCTAATGCCTGCTCGATGTTAGCATCTGCAAAAACAATATTAGGTGATTTCCCTCCAAGCTCTAATGTCACTGGCACAACATTTTCCGCTGCCGCCTTCATCACCGCAATCCCTGTTGGAACAGAACCTGTAAACGTAATATGATTAATATCGGGATGTGATGTTAAATAAGGGCCAACTTCTCGTCCTAAGCCTGTAATATGCTGGAAAATCCCTTTTGGTAGCTTATCCGCGAACCATTGTGCAATGGCATGGGTTGTCAGCGGTGTATCCTCCGCACTTTTCACAATGACTGCATTACCAGTCGCTATAGCCGCTGCGACACTTCTTGCCGTAATTTGAATCGGATAATTCCATGGCACAATATGTACCGTAATGCCAACTGGCTCTAGCACTACTGCATTTAATAGCCCATCCTCAATCGGAATGGTATCCCCCATCACCTTATCCGCTGCACCGCCGTAAAATTCAAAATAGCGAGCCGCTGCTTCAATATCTGCTCTTGCCTGTGATAAGGGCTTTCCTACATCCCGACATTCGAGTAAACTCCATTCCTCAGCATGCTTACGAATATAATGAGCAAATTCGATCAATAACTGCCCACGTTCATAGGCTTTCCATTGACGCCAGTCCTCTCGTTCAAAGGCTACACGGGCTGCACGTACTGCCTCTTCTACATGTTCTTTACTCGCGTTACTAATTTGTGCAATCACTTCACCTGTTGAGGGATTCTTAACATCTAGGTATGCCTCTGCATCACCGTGAACCCACTCGCCATCTATCAACATAGGAATTTTTTTCATCGTACCCCTCCTATAATCCACGACCACCATCTACATGTAATGTCGTCCCTGTAACCATGCTTGCTGCGTCCGACAGTAAATAACTAACTGCCCCTGCTATATCTGATGGCTTCACCAATCGCCCAAGTGGGACAGACTGCACAAACACACTTTGCTTCGTTTGCTCTACATCAGCACCCTGTGCGGCAAATTGACCAAGCATCTGCGTGTCGGCTGGGCCTGGATGAATCGTATTAACACGAATCTGACTGGAAGCAAGCTCAATCGCAAGCCCTCTCGTAAAGCTCTCTGCTGCACCCTTCGACGCAATATAGGCTTGTAAGCCCGGTCTAGGTCGCACCGCTGAAATCGAGGCAATTGTAATAATAGAACCCCTTTGCTGTTTTTTCATAAAAGGGACCACTGCCTTTGTCGTGATAAATAAACTTTTCACATTCACATCCATCAAACGATTCCATTCATCCATCGTGACCTCTTCAATCGGTGTAGCTGACTGGGCAATTCCCAGTGCATTTACAAGGCCATCAATTCTGCCATACTTGTCAAAAATCTGCTGGCAGATGGCTTGCACACGGTCCTCCTGTAACACATTGACTTCAAAGCATTGGAGGGCATCCTGTGCAATATCGGATAAGGCATCGATCGATAAATCAAGCCCTACGACTCGGTTGTCCTGCTTTAATTGCTCTTGAATAATGGCCTTGCCCATACCGCCTCCTGCACCAGTAACCACAATCACCTTTTGCTCAACTGTCATGCTAAACACCTCCTGCTGTTAACGTTCTATTAATGATTTCCTGACAAATCGCATCGCCCATTTGTGCTGTTGTCGCTTGTCCACCAATATCTGCTGTTTTCACAACGCCTTCTTGCAGCACTGCTGTAATAGCTTTGACAATGAGCTGTTCTAAATCTGGTCTACCCTGATGTCCAAGAAGCAAGGCAAGCGACCAAATTTGTGCGATTGGATTGGCAATGCCCTTGCCTGCAATATCTGGTGCTGAGCCATGAACAGGCTCAAACATCGATGGAAAATCCTTTTCTGGATTCAGATTGGCCGATGGAGACAGACCAAGTCCTCCGACAATGGCAGAGCCTAAATCAGATAAAATATCGCCAAACAAATTGGACGCCACCACCACCTCGAAATCCTGTGGTCGTTCTACAAAATAGGCAACTAATGCATCGATATAAATGGATTCAAGCTGCAGTGCTGGTGAGCTTTGTGTCACTGTTTTTCTTGTATGCTCGTCCCAGAATTTCATCGAATGAATAATGGCATTCGATTTTGTCGCACTTGTAATTTTGGTTTTACCGTGTTGCTTCGCATAATCACAGGCAGCTTGGACAATCTTTTCAATCCCCATTCGCGTCATGATGGTATTTTGAATCGTCATTTCCTGTGGCTGCTGCTGGTACAGTCGACCACCACTGTCTGAATATTCGCCCTCTGCATTTTCACGGAAGATTACAAAGTCAATCTCTTTTCCGCTAGCCAACGGAGACACGATCCCTGGCAGTGATTTAATAGGACGGAAATTCACATATTGCTGGAAATGTTTCCGAATGGGCATAATCAATTCCCAAACGGTCACATCATCTGGCACACGTGCATCACCAATAGCGCCGAATAAAATCGCATCAAATGTTTGAAGTGTTGCCAGTGCATCCTCAGGCATCATATAGCCATGCTGCACGTAGTAATCGGAGCTCCAAGGAAAAATGGTTGTTTCGATGTGTAAGGAGCTATGTTGTTCTTGCAAACAATTTAAAACTTTTAACGCTTCCTGCATCACTTCTTTTCCTATACCATCTCCTGGTATTACCGCTATTTTGATCGCCGTCATTGTGCATCACCCGCCAAAAATTTTAAAGCTGCCAAACGGTAAATTGCCGTTGTTTCTGCTAATTCTTCAATATCTACATACTCATTGATTTGATGAGGGATTTCTCGATCTCCTGCACCAACCGTTACAATCGGAATACCATGCACATGAAGAAACGTACCATCTGTCGCACCTGGAACACCGTTATATTTTGGTTCCTTTTCTGTTACTTCTGCCACAGCTTCATAAATAGCCTGTACAACCGGGTCTTCCTTCGCTGTTGCTGTTGCAGGTCGGTTATCAAGGACCGTTAATTCAACTTTGAAATCAGGATCATCTGCTTGTAATCGTTTAATAATCGCTTCGATTTTGCCTAGCAGTTCATCATGATCCTGCGCAGGCACCGTACGAATATCGAGCGTCGTCATACAATGGTCCGGAATGACATTGATTTGTGCATCGCCTTTTACCGGCGCACGTAAAATCGTTGGTGTAATAGAAGGCCAATTCAGCATTGGATCACGCCCTAACCGTGCTTGCTCCTCTTTTTCTAATTTTTCAAGCTCTACGATGAAACGTGCCATACGCCAGTTAGGATTGATACCGCTCCACGAAATGGCACCATGCGCCATTTTACCGAAAATATCTACCTGTAAACGAATAGCCCCACGCTGGGCAATACACACATTATTTTCCTGTGGCTCACAGATAATCGCCCCATCCACGCCATCAGCCCAGCCATTTTTAATAAAATGTTTAATGCCAAGCATAAGCCCTTCTTCATCACAAGGAATACATAAAATAATCTTGCCCGTAAACGCCTCTTGATCTAGTAGCAAAGACTGACAAGCTGTAATCATACAAGCAAGATTCCCCTTTGTATCATTCGTTCCCCTGCCATACATACGCCCATCGACAATTTCTGCTCCAAATGGATCATAGGCCCAAGCCTCTCGATTGCCCTCTGTCACCACATCCGTATGTCCTTCGAAAAGTAATGTTTTCCCAGGCTTGCCCGAATCAATAATACCAATGACATTCGGTCGCCCTGGCACAACCTCCTCGATATGCGTCTCGATCCCAATATCTCGTAAATACGCCGCTACAAAAGTTGCCACCTCTTGCTCATTGCCCTTCGGATCGTTCTCACGGTAAACGCTTTCAATGCGTACGAGCTTCTGTGTTAAGGTAATGACCGCCTCACGATCACGCACATACGATTTCGTTGTCTTTAAACTAGTTACTGTCATGCAAAGGACCTCCTATTTTTAAAGAATATTCTGAATTTATGTTATTTTAACATTGTCCTTTCTCTATGAAACTAGACAATATGTTAATGATTCAAAGTACGCCCTTAACTTTTTGTTTAGCAATAAATCACTAGAAAACAACATTTTTTTCTGTTTTACGCGTTTTTTCGATCAATTCATTGAATGCAGGAGATGATTGGTTTCGATTTTAGGAGTGGTTTTGGGTGGTTGATAGATTTTTAGTTTGGAAGAGGGTAATACTTTTTTTGGAGCGGGGTTTCGCTTCTTAGGAGCGGCTTTCTTACTTTTTGGAGCGGGGTCCCACTTCTTAGGAGCGGCTTTCTCACCTTTTAGAGCGAGTTCTCACTTCTTAGGAGCGGCTTTCTCTCTTTTTGGAGCGGGCTTTCGCTTCTTAGGAGCGGTCTTACCCCTTTTTAGAGCGGGTTTTCACTTCTTAGGAGCGGCTTTCTCACCTTTTAGAGCGGATATTCGCTTCTTAGGAGCGGCTTTCTTAACTTTTTGGAGCGGGCTTTCGCTTCTTTGGAGCGGCTTTCTTACTTTTTGGAGCGAGTTCCCACTTCTTAGGAGCGGCTTTCTCTCCTTTTAGAGCGAGTTTCCACTTCTTAGGAGTGGCTTTCTCACCTTTTAGAGCGGGCTTTCGCTTCTTAGGAGCGACTCTCTCTCTTTTTAGAGCGGGCTTTCACTTCTTAGGAGCAGCTTTCTCACCTTTTAGAGCGGGCTTTCGCTTCTTAGGAGCGGCTCTCTTACTTTTTAGAGCAGGTATTCACTTCTTAGGAGCGGCTTTCTCTCCTTTTAGAGCGAGTTTCCACTTCTTAGGAGTGGCTTTCTCACCCTTTTAGAGCAGGTATTCGCTTCTTAGGAGCGGCTCTCTCTCTTTTTAGAGCGACTCCTCATTTCTTACGAGCGGCTTTCTCTCTTTTTAGAGCGGGTTCTTACTTCTTACGAGCGGCTTTCTCTCTTTTTAGAGCGGGCTTTCGCTTCTTAGGAGCGGCTTCATCATTTTTGAGGGCAGGTCCTCATTTCTACGAGTGGCTCTCTCTCTTTTTAGAGCGGGTTCTCACTTCTTACGAGCGGCTTTCTCTCTTTTTAGAGCAGGTATCCGCTTCTTAGGAGCGGCTTTCTCTCTTTTTGGAGCGGGTATTCGCTTCTTAGGAGCGGCTTTCTCACCTTTTAGAGCGGGTATTCGCTTCTTAGGAGCAGCTCTCTCTCTTTTTAGAGCGGGCTTTCACTTCTTACGAGCGGCTCTCTCTTTTTGGAGCGGGCTTTCGCTTCTTAGGAGCGGCTCTCTCTCTTTTTAGAGCGGGCTTTCACTTCTTACGAGCGGTCTTACCCCTTTTTGATCAGGTTCTCACTCTTTAGAGCGGCTCCTCACTTCTTACGAGCGACTTTCCAACTTCTTGGAGCGGACCCTCACTATTCAGGATCAACTTCACCCACTGATTAGAGCAACCCCCAACCATTACAAAACAGAAAAAAACCAGCGTCTGCTGGTTTTTCCTGATTATTGTTGACGGGATTCGGTCATTTGCTTCCAGACCGAGCCTTTTGCTTCTTCGCCCTGTTCGATACGGGCAATGGCCATTTTCACTTGTAGCTTCACTTCGAATTCTTTATCATCCTCAGCAGCCTTCAATGCTGGTAAGGATTGCTCCGTGCCGACTTCATATAAATACATCGCTGCGCGCCAGCGAACCAATTTGTTTTTATCCTGTAAGGCTTGCAGCATGGCTTCTTCAAATTCTACTAAGCCAAGGTCACTCATGCAGTCACCTGCTGTTCGGCGTACCGCTGCACTTTTATCTTGTAGGGCTCTTTCTAAATAAGGTACAACAGCCACATCCTCAATCATGCCTAAGTATACCGTCGCTAGTCGACGAATGGACATTTGCTCATCCTGTAAGGCTAAATCCAATAGCGGTAGATCGTCTAGCTCAGGGTCAGCCATTTGGTCGAGTAATTGGAAGCGTTTCTCCCATTCAGGTTGCTTGAACTGCGCCACCGTCACTTTTAGTTTATCCGTTTTCAAAACTGCTTTTTCGCCATCATTATTGATAGCTGCGACAATTTCTGCTAAACGGTCAGCAGAATAAGTGACATCAATCTCCTGTTGGACGGTTTCTGCAATTTCTTCAAGCTCACCGTAGCGAACACCATAATCAATCCACTTACGTTGGAAAATATAGTTTTCATCTACTGCTGATTCAATGATTTGATTAAACGCATCGACAAAACGGTCACCACAGCTAATACGATACTCGCGTTGATTATCAAAAACTTTTACTTGTAAAGGCACCTGCTTGTAAAACTGTACATGCACGTAAACCTCTCCATAAAATTCATTGGCTACAACGGTTTCTTCTTGTGTTTGGACATCTTCCCCTAACACTTGACGAATACTTGCTAGAATGCCTTCCCATGCATATTTGGCATTACGCTCAACAGCAAAGAAATCGGCTACGTGGTAAACGCCCTTTACTCCTTCAATCGCTAAAATAGCAGCAGCCTCGCCAGTTGCTTCGTCTTTATTATCTTTTGTAAAATTATAGCTTTTCCCGAACGGTAGCTCTGTATCAACAACAATCTTCATAGAATTGGGACTTGGCGTCGGTTCAATTGTAATAATCTTCATGTCTATCGCTCCTTATCCGTTAACTATTTCATCTAAATAAGACCATCTTTCAATCAGATGCTCATAGTGTGCATTTAGTTCATCTAACTTGGCCGTTAATTCCTGTAACTTTGTAAAATCTGAGCCTGCATTCGCGATTCCTTCTTCGGTCTCCATAATGGCCGTCTCCGTTTTTTCAATCTCGTCTGCAATCGTTTCCCATTCTTTTTGCTCTTTAAACGATAGCTTTTTCTTGTCTGATTTTGGCTTTTCGGACTTGGCCTTTTCCACTTTTGGCGTTTCTACTTTGACAGTAGCAGCATGCTCACGTTTCTCCAGGTACTCACTGTAAAGATCCAATGTTTCTTCTACCTGTCCCAGACCATCTAGTATCCATAGCTTTTTCGCAATACGGTCTAGGAAGAAACGATCATGGGAAATCGTGATAACAACGCCAGGGAAATGCTCGATGAAATCCTCTAGCACACCCAATGTTTCAATATCCAGGTCATTGGTAGGCTCGTCCAGCAACAGAACATTCGGTTGCTCCAACAATAAACGTAATAAATGAAGACGCTTGCGCTCACCGCCCGATAATTTTCCAATTGGTGTGCCATGAGCATGCAGCGGGAATAAAAAGCGCTCCAGCATTTGAGCGGCTGAGTAACGAACACCCTCTGCATCCGTAATATCATTTGAAGCCTCACGTATATATTCAATCATGCGCTCATTTTCATTCATTTTCGGCAATGTTTGCTTGAAATGTGCCAGCTTCACTGTTGATCCAACAAGAATTTCGCCTTGATCTGGTGTCAGCTCTCCTGCTAGCATGTTCAATAAAGTTGATTTTCCTACTCCGTTCGCACCGATAATGCCAATTCGGTCACCCTGCTGTAGTAAAAATGAGAAGTTTTCAAGGATTTTTTGCTGTCCAAAGGCTTTCGAAATAGTCTCAGCCTCCAGCACTTTACGACCAAGGCGTGTTGTCGCAAGTCCCATATCCAATGAAACATCCTCTGATTTGCGTTCTAGGTTTTCTTCTAGCTTTTCAAAGCGTTGAATACGAGCCTTTTGCTTGGTTGAACGCGCCTTCGCACCGCGACGAATCCATTTTAATTCTGAACGGTAACGGTTGCGATCCTTCTGCGCAGAAGCAGCTTGCATTTCCTCACGAATAGCTCGTGCCTCTAAATAATCACCATAATTCCCAGTATGACGATACAAGGTTTGATTCGCTAACTCGTAAATATGTGTCGATAATTCATCTAAGAAGTAACGATCGTGGGTGATGAAAATCACTGCACCCTTTAGTCGTAATACCATCTCTTGAAGCCATTCTGTAGACTGCACATCTAAATGGTTGGTAGGCTCATCCAATAAGTAAAGATCCGCTGGTTCAATTAACACCTTCGCTAATGCAACCCGTTTTTGCTGGCCGCCTGATAAAGTTAGTACCTCTCTTTCAAATGTTTCAATCCCTAGCTTTGTTAAAGCCGTTTTCGCAAGGGCATTGACATCCCATGCCTGCGCTTCATCCATGCGCTGTTGCAGGCTAAATAACGTCTTTTGTAAACTTTCGGATGTAGGGTTACTTGCTAGTGCAGCAACCGTTTCCTCATATTGACGATTAAGCTGTAAAATGGGCGAATCGCCTGCAAAGACAGCCTGTAAAACCGTTTCCCCAGCATTAAATGTCGGCTCCTGTGGTAAATAGGCGACACGGTATTTATTCGGGCGATCTACTGTCATCGTATCCGCTTCCATGTCCCCAGCTAAAATGGATAACAGGGTTGATTTTCCCGTTCCGTTTATACCGATTAAGCCTGCTCGCTCTCCCTCATAAATGGTAAATTCAATATTTTGAAAAAGCGTTTTATCGCCCACCGTTTTGGTTAAATTTTGTACGATTAAATGACTCATTCCACTATTCCATCTCTTTCATGTTAGGTATTGTCCATGCCCACACGATTTTTATGTAGACGATTATTGATATCCACTATTCATCATAACATCAAACGGCAGGTAAACAAAGAACAACAAACTATCAACGAGCTGGTGAAATGTCCTGTAAATAGGATTCCATAAGCTGACAAAGCTTGATGATTCCTTGTGTTAAGTCATGCGGTTCAGGATAAGAATAACTAATTCTCATATGGTGATATTGAGGCTCTCCTGGATAACAAGCTGAGCTTGGTAAAAAGGTAATATGGTTTTGTTGAGCCTTCCATAACAGCTCATCCGTATTACCATTATGAGGTAAAGACACCCAAATAGTAAGCCCACCCTTTGGTTCGATCCACGTAACGCCCTTTGGTGCATGCTTATTCAACAATGCAATCGTCTGATCCCTTCTTATCTCAAGTGCAATACGCAGTTTTTCTAAATGGGCATGCATTCGGTCTGAACGTAAGAATGGAATCAGTGCCTTTTGTGTTAATAAGGGGTTACCCGAATCGGCACTGGATTTGGCAGATAAAAGTCGTTGATGAACGGTACCTTTTGAAAGGATAGCGCCGATTCTACAACTTGGGGCTAACGCCTTACTAAAGCCTTTTAAATAAATAACATGACCACTTGTATCTAAAGCTTTGAGCGTTGGTGGTGGGGGGTTATCGTCAAAATAAATTTCATTCCATGAATCGTCCTCTACAATAAGAAAGCCATATTGTTGGGCAAGATCCAGCAACTCTCCCCTTCTCGCTTCACTTAGAACTGTGCCTGTAGGATTCTGAAATGTTGGATTTGTATAGATAAGCTTTGGTTGTTTGCTTAGGCATAGTGTCGCTAGAAGAGTTGTCTGCATTCCCTCCTCGTCTACTGGTATGGGAATAATGTGGGCCCCACGATTTCTAAAGACATCGATGGCTACTGTATATGTAGGGGCTTCGGTAATAACAATATCTCCAGGGCCAATAAATGTTCTAGCCACTATATCTATCCCTTGTTGTACACCATTTGTCACAATAATTTCTTGTGGTGTTGTGGCAATGTGATTATATTCTTGGACATAGTCTTGGATCGCCTTTCGTACTTCTTCATCACCCTGTACAGTTCCATAACGAGCCACAATCTGAGGATCTGCCTGTAATATCGCCACAATTTCATTCACCAAATAAACAGAGGGTAATAACCCTGGGTGGATGGTGGCACTTGAGAATTTCATCGCGTATTCCATTCTTTTATTTAACATAGATTGAGAACGTTGAATGTAATCAGGGATCGTTAATTGCCAGTTATAATCACTGCAGGTCTCATTTGTGCCTCTTTGTCCTTTTTTTCGAACAAATGCCCCCTTGCCATGTATCACTTCAATATAACCATTTCTTTCTAATAAGGCATACGCCTTACTGACCGTTACAGGGCTCACTTGATTTTCTTTTGAAAAGCTCCGAATAGAAGGTAATTGGCTCCCTTCCTGTAAATATTCTGACCTTATTTTTTCTGCAATGATAGTTGAAATCTGATTGATTAAAGATTGATCGGACTGACGATTCAGCTTTATTTCCATTGGACCTCCAACTGTTATAGTCTTCATTTGACTGTTATACATATCACTATATAGTGTAGAGGCAGAAATAGCTAAGTTAAAATGAAGGGAAATGATGACACATGACGAGCATGAAGCAAGATCAGGAAAAAATAAAAACGCTTTTAATGGATGTAGTTGATCATGCAGCCAATTTTTTTACTAATTTGGAGCATAGAGCTGTAACGAACCATTCCTCTAGCCTTCCTACGTCAATACTTCCAGAAGTGGGTGAGGGTGCTCAGGCAACACTTCAATATTTTACAAAGCAATTTGCTGAGGGCTTAAATAGTAGTGCAGGTTCAAGATACTTGGGTTTTGTCACAGGTGGATCTACCCCTGCTTCGATTGTCGGAGATTGGTTAGTAAGTATTTACGATCAAAATTTATCCCATTCTAAGGGCTCTATTGCTGGTTCAATGGAGCTTGCGACAATTGACATGCTAAAGGAGTTATTGCTACTGAGCGATGATTATCGAGGAACATTTGTCAGTGGGGCTACGATGGCTAATTTTGTAGGACTGGCTCAAGCAAGGGAATGGATTGCACAATACTATGGAAAAAACACTGCTTTGGATGGTCTATATGGTATCCCTCCAATAAAAATTGTTAGCGGAACGCCCCACTCAAGTATTGTCAAAGCAACTTCTATGCTTGGCATGGGTAGAAATTCCATTCACACTATCCTATGTCAGGAACAGCGGGAAGCAATTGACATTACAAAATTCCAGCAGTTTCTTGAAGAAAATCAACATGAACCTTGTATAGTTGTAGCAAATGCTGGAACCGTCAATACGGTTGATTTTGATGATTTACAAGCGATTGGCGCGCTAAAAAAGCGATATCCTTTCTGGCTTCATGTAGATGCGGCTTTTGGTGGCTTTGCAGCGTGTTCACCAAAGTATCGTCACTTTGTCGAGGGCATGAATTATGCAGATTCTATTACAATTGACGCCCATAAATGGCTGAACGTCCCTTATGATGCCGCTATGCAATTTACCCGTCATCAATCATTGCAAGCAACCGTTTTTCAAAATAATGCTGCCTATCTTGGTAGTTCCCTTGAAAATCCAGATTTTTGTGATCTTACACCTGAAAATTCACGTCGATTTCGTGCGCTACCTGCTTGGTTTTCTTTACAGGCCTATGGTAAATTGGGCTACCAACAATTAATAGAAGAAAATGTATCACTCGCACAACAGCTTGGTCAAAAAATAGATGATAGTCCCTACTTTACATTGCTAGCACCTGTTCGGCTAAATATCGTGTGCTTCGCAGTCAATCATGAGGCACTGACAGCTGAAATGAACCAACAATTTTTAACGACTTTAAATCAACAAGGCAACGTATACATGACACCAACTGTCTACAAAAGTATCCCAGCTATTCGTGCGGCTTTCAGTAATTGGCGCACTTCTCCAGCAGACCTGACAATCATTTGGGAAGCATTAACAACAGCGATTGGTAAAGAAATAACACGATGAAGGTTTCCTCACTTGTTGCTCCTCCCATCTATTATGTTAGTAAAAAGTGATTTTTAATGGCGTTAGCAGTCGTCATCAATGGATGTGCTATGCCACTTGCGATAGGAGTCGTTTTTTTGTCATATTGAAAGCACTCCTCACAATTTTAGTGCTACGAAGGCCCTACCCGAATGAAGCACAAAAACCGCCCTTCTCATTGAAAAGGCGGTTTTTGTCCTATATGCTACTGACCAATTTCGTGCTGGAGTTGCTTTAAAAAGCTTTCCATAAATTGATGGCGTTCAAGTGCCATTTGTTTGCCCTTTTCCGTCACCATTAAATCTTTTAGCAGTAATAATTTCTCATAAAAATGAGTGACAGACGCGGTATTTTTTTGACGATATTCTGACTCTGACATAGTTCTGCGTGCTTCTTCTTCCTTATCATAAAGCTTGCGACCTTTTGCTCCACCATAGGCAAATGTTCTGGCAATGCCAATGGCCCCAATCGCATCTAAACGATCTGCATCTCGGACGATTTTTGCTTCCAATGACGTTGCTTCTAGCTCATTTCCACCATTAAACGACACTTGCGCAATACAATCTCGAATATGCTGCTTTTTTTCCTCGCTAACAGGTAATTCCGCAATAAGCTGTTCTTCCTTGTCCTTGCTATCGGTATACTTTTTGTCACTGACATCATGTAAAAGCACCGCTATTTTCACAACTTCTTCATCTGCTGTTGGCTCGCTATGCAAGATAGCTAATGCATTTTGATAGACGCGTTCAATATGTTGAAAATCATGACTAGCATCAAATTGCTCATATATTTCACGTACTTTATTCATTAAATGATTCATAGTCTACACTCATTCCTTTCCTACAAAATTATACTGTATTTTATTACATAAGAGGTAATCCGAGAAAATAAAAAATCAAATCCATTTCAATTGACTAATTTTTCAGAATATTGTATGATAAACGTACAGAACAGCTATTTGTTCTGTACCTCATATTTTTCAGCAATGTACAACAGCTGTGTGTTTAACAGATTTAATATTAACTTCAGCGGGCTTACAATTGAATAACCTGTTTAAAAGATGACGTGCGTATTGTAAACCAATCATCTAAACAAATAAAAGTGAACACTTTCCCTTAGAAATTCTTTGTTTAACCCGCATAGCCAAATGTACATGCCGAAAATGTGAACAACAAGTTAGTTTGTTGCATGACCAAAAGGATTTCGCCAGATGTAGCAGAAGTGCATTGTTTTTTCATTAACGGTTGTTACCTTCATCTAGTCAATACCTTGAGTATGTATGAACGTAGCTCCTCCCTTTAATGAAAATCATACACGAACCTTGCTTACAGCTTGTGAACACCACGTTCGAGGAGTCGTGCAAATCAGAATTAAAATTCATTTAAGCCATCAATGTATGAAGCGAAAAAGGAAGTAGGAACGATTGTGATAAAATGTATTACCCTCCCGCTGAAGGACAAATAAAAGCTGCCCATCTTACATTCAAGTAGATGATGGCAGCTTTTACTGTTTTGTTTTCTTTCTTTATAGAACGTCTTTGATCACTTCATCGATTTCCTGTAAAAGTGCTTCGTTTTGCATTGTTGAACTTAATTTTAAGTTCGATTGGTCTACATGAATAACTGCGACATGCATTCCTTCTTCAATACTTGCACTTGGAACTGGCATCATTTTCTCTGTATCGAACGTCATAATGAGGTCTGGGAATTTAGATTGTACCTGTCCTTCCTTCGATAACGTCATATATTCATTCCAGAACGTTAGATGGTAATCACCCACTGATAATTTTCCTACATCGAAGCCATTATCCTTTGTTAACGAATAATTCATGACTTCACCTGATACGATGTGTACGCCATTCAAATGCTGCAACACATTGGCTAATTTTTCTTCAAAGGTTTGTCCATTTAAGAAGCGATAGCCAAGCTCTATGGCCATTGTAATCGCATTTGGCGCTCCATGTTTTTGTAAATAGTCAATCGTCACAGGATTTCGAGTTACCCCTACTAGCCCACCTGCTAAAATAGACGCTTGGCGTGCTGTTTTTGCGGTGCTGTGTAAATTCCCTTCCACAAAGCCCTGGACGGCGAAGTCATCTTTCCCTCCTGCATAAAATTGTACGGATTGATAATCTTGTTGTTCATGGAGATTTAAAGAACCCATGATTCCCGTTGGATGTGCTCGCCCATTACAGGGAGCATCCACAACTGGTACATTTAATAAGACCGACTGCAACCAGCCATTGATCGTCGTGATGGCACCATTTTCATTGGTAATGATGCCCTTTAAACGTTGATTGGTATGATTGTTCATATTGCGATAGCTCCAACAAAGCTGTTCATTCGAAATATATTGATCGGCTGCTGATGGCGCACCTACCATTGCCACACAAGCAACTAAATCTTCTTGGTCTAATTCGGTAATATCCACGATTTGAGGTTCCCCTGCTGCAAAGATTTCCTCCACTAGCTTGAGTCCTTCCTCTAGGAGACCACCGCCGCCACCACCAAGGATCGCTCCTCCATAAACCGCAGCAATCCCATCCTCATACGATAATCCTTTTGCCATTCATCCTTACTCCTTTCTATTTCCCTATTTTTAGAATAGAAGAGAAGAAGCTATACAACGCATCTCCAGCGATGACACCCGCTGCAAAGACTGTCATTTCAGATTCTCTCTTACCTTTCGTCACATATGTGAAAATAACACGAAGTAAGATACCCGCTAATACAGCCCAACCAGCAATTGGATTGACAAGTAATAAACCTGTTGCAAATAAGATACCCATTTGACGTTTTGACCCACCGATCAGCTGAATTAACGCACCTGGAATCGCCCAAATCATTAATTGTTTCGCTACATCGCCTGTAACGCCTGATTGAATTGTCGCTGCATATACATGGTTAACAGGTGCTACTAAACCTTGTGCAAAATAAGATTTATACGAAAGTAGCACAACGACTGCTGAAATGGAGAAGGCTAACATACCAGCAATCATTTGCTGTTTACGTCCTTCTTTTTCTAAAGCAGGATCACTACCATTTCCACGTAAAATAAAACCTGTTTTTAAGTCATAGCCCATATCAGCAAATGCTACTCCTGTAGCGGCACTATACCCTGCCAATAACGCAAGCGCTGGTGCTGGGAAACCAATTAAAATACCAACAATCAGTGTGATAAACGCTACTGCAAATGCTGGGAACCAACCTGCATGCATCGCAGCAATACCAACGATCAGCTCATGGACAAATGCAGCAATTGTTGCAAAGATGATGAATCCTATTAACATTCCGAAAGACATATGCGTGATAATCCCACCTAAAATGGCGATTAATAACGCAATGGCTAAATAGGCAATAAATCCTACACCAAAGCCTTGACGAATTTCTTTTGCATCTTTTGAATAGCTTAACTCTTCTGACTTTTTCGAAGAGCGTTTATTCAATAATGTAAACGCTACTTGGAAAAGAGCCACGATGCCCGCACCAATCATAATACCGTGTGGAATGTAGTAAGCATTTAAATCAATATTAAATAATTGAACAGAATAGCCTCTTAGTAAAAGACCAATTCCAAACATCGTCAGCGCCCAAATATTACCGATGAACGCTACCCCAAAAGCTGACATTGGAATTTTCAGAATAGATCCCACGATACCGAGTAACACACCACCAATTAATACCTTAGCATTCTTACCGCCTTTATCGCCCGCTTTAATGGCTTCAGCAGTTGCAATCCCTGGTGGCCAAGTACCTGCTGCTGGGAAAATCTTTGTATCGAAAAATTTATATAATAATAAAGCATCGACAAACATCGCTAAAATAACACCGATAAACAATGGTAATACTAAATTTTCATAGCCTAATACATATGGAATACCAATTGGCAACATTAAGCTACTTGCTGCACTAAATGTAGCTGAAGAAATCGCCGTTTGAATAATATTTTGTCTGTGCACGGATTTAAAGGCAATGAGTTTGCCAATCGGTATTCTTCCAAGAATCATCGCAAATATTGCCCCAACAATCGATGTATTGGCAGAAATCCCTAAAGTCGTAATCAGTTGTATCCCAATAATTGCCCCCACAACAGATGTTAAGACGATCATTAGTAGAGTTACAGGCTCTAAAGCCCTTGGATGTAATACTTTATTATTCATAGTGTCAGCTCCCCTATTGTTGTTATAATTTTGAAATGTGTGATTGTATTTGCTGAGCTACTTTCACTAACTGTTCAAGCATATATTTCTCCCTTTGATCATCTAAATCATATACTAGCCCAGAAATTGTAAGAGATGCAGTGATTTCTTTTTTATAGTTAAATAACGGTACACTGATGCCAAATGCATGTTCATTATACTCCCCAACGGTAACACACCAGTTGTTTTGGCGAATTTGTTGCAGCTCTCCCTCTAATGACGCTAGGAAAGAAATGTGCTCTTCTTTCGATTGTTCCTCCTGAAAGAAGGCCATTAATTCTAGCTGCCTGTCCTCGTCTAAATAAGCAAACATTACCTTACAGGAAGCACCGATGTAAAGGGGTGTCTTTGTTCCTAAAGACACCGCATACTTTACATTTTTATTGCTTTCGGCTATTTTCGTTGTGACACCGTATTCATTGTCCATATAAGTAAGAAATACTGATTCATTTATTTCACTGGCAAGATTTTGCATCAATTCATAAATGGTCGAGTGTGGGTCTTTGGAATTCGATAACACATCATAAAAAAGGTACATTTTATAACCCAGTTTATATTTTTTCGTGTGTTCATCCTGTATTAAATAACCCGCTTCTGTAAATGTATTAATGGTTCTTTGCACGACACTTGTCGGCAGTTTCATCATGCGTGAAATCTCACGAACACCCAATGCATTTTCTGTCGTGGCAAAACACTCTAGTATATCCAATGAGTTTTTTAATGTCTTGACAGTCATTTATTTCTCCCTTTAAGCGTTTTGATAACCATATCGCTCTTTCGCTACATCTACTGAAATATATTCATTTAATAGATCACGTTCAATGGCCTCTGTGCTTCGTTCATGTGGATGACCATAACCACCGCCAGTTGCTGTAACAAGCTCAATACGGTCGCCTTTTTGCAATTCATAATTGGCAAGTACGCCCACTGGTCCAATTTTCGTTCCATCCTTTTTATGAATGATTAAATAGTTGTGAGAGCCTTCTCCACCACCATTTAAACCGAATGGCGCAAATTGATGTCTACCTAAGTTCACGGAAACCTTTTGACCGTTATGATTGACTGTATAAACGCGACGCACACCTAAGCCACCTCTAAATTGACCAGCACCAGCACCGTCACAATTCAAGCTATATTCATCAATTTGAATACCGTATTTTGTTTCGGCAATTTCAACTGGAAGATTATATGTTTCACCATCTCCCATACAGTATTGCCCACTTTGACCATCCTCATCATTCGCTGCGCCCCAGCCACCGACAGATGGCTCAACAATTAGGAATGATTCATCATTTTCAGGATTTTTCCCTGTGAGAATAAACGTACAAACAGACTGTAAATGCCCCGCTGATAATCGTTCTGGTAAATGCGGTGCAAGAGCTTTCCAAATTAGATCAGCTGCCCCAATACGTGCCTCAAAGTTCATCGATACAGGATGTGGACGTTTAGCGGAAACAATGGAATTGTCATCTGTGATAATCGTTAAGCGTTTAAAGACACCCTCGTTAATTACGTCAATATCGCCAAGTAATGCTAGGAACATAACGCGCACACTTGCCATTAAACCAAATTGCGAACAGTTCATTGGTACATTGACCGCCGGATGTGAGCCTCTGAAGTCACAAATAAATTCCTCATCACTGATTGTGACTTTCACTTTAATTGGATAGAGTCCACCTTTTAATGGGTCCCCTTCAATAAAGTCCTCCGCATAAAATTCACCCTTAGGTAGGTGTTGAAGCTCATGCTCTACAATTTTCTCACCCTTGTCCAATAATTTTTGAATGGACAATTTCACCGATTCCGCACCAAACTTCTGACAAAGCTCTGCGATTCGTTTTTCACCTGTTTTTAAGGCGGCTACTTGTGCAAACATATCACCGATTGAAAGCTCTGGTAAACGAACATTCGTAGAAATGATTTCATAGACTGCATCGTTCAGCTCACCTTGATGATAAAGTTTGACACCTGGTAGCTGTAAACCTTCCTGATAGATTTCATTAGAATTACTTGTAAACGAACCAGGGTCCATGCCCCCTACCTCTGTCCAGTGTGCTTTATTGGCAGAGTACGCAATAATTTCACCGTTATAGAAAATAGGTAGAACTAAGCCCACATCCGATAAATGCGATCCACCTCCAACATAGGGATCATTGATAATAATGACATCACCTTCGTGTAGTTTTTCCCCATTATCAAATTTTTCAATAACACGCTGCACCATTGGACTTAACATCCCAATAAAGCTCGTTACACCGTTCCCTTGACTAATTAAATTCCCCTTGGCATCAGTTAAACCACAAGCGTAGTCTAATACTTCATAGATAACTGGGCTCATAGAAGAGCGTGCTAGGGCCACAAACATCTCATCTCCTATGGCTAGCAATGAATCTTGAATAATTTCTACTGCAAAAACATCTTTTTTCATGTTTTATTTCCCCTCCATCTCTACAATCAAGTTGCCGTATTTATCAATTTCAATCGATTGCTTGTCATTGATTACGACCGTAGATGTTGGATTTTCCACAATAGCAGGACCTGTAATGACATAACCAGGTACTAATTTTTGTTGGTCATAGACATTGACCTCTACCCAACCTGTTCCCTTCACATATAAATTGCGTTGTGCCTTGACACATGTGGAACCGTCGATAGAAGAGAAGTCTAGCTCTTTAAATTGAACCGCCTCATCTTTACCGTAGATTGTAAGATGTAAGTTGACTAGCTCAATTGGCGTAGCTGGTAAATCAAAAGAAAACTCTTGTTTATGTTTGATGTGGAAGGCTTCAGCTAATTCAAGTAGCCCCTCTTCATCAAGCGTAATAGTTGATGCATTTAATTTAACGGCATGCTCTTGACCTTTGTAGCGTAAATCATAATTAATTTCAAAATAATAATGATCCTTTGATAATGGTGCATCCGCATAGGCATTAGCAATCACTTGATCAATATTTTCTTGAATCGCCACTAGATGATGATGATCGAACCCCATTAAACTTGTTTGAATATAATCTTGTCGGTATTCAGTCATCATCATTCCTAGTGCTGAGAAGACGGATGAGCCATAAGGAATAATGACTTTTTTCATGCCTAGTTCTTCTGCTAGGTTAATCGCATGTAGTGGGCCACCACCACCAAATGCCACCATTGTAAAGTCTTCAGGGTCATAGCCTTTACGAATAGAGATCAGCTTCAGTGCGTTTAACATATTGGAGTTTGCAATATCTAAAATACCTTGTGCTGCTTCCTCTGCTGACACATGAAATGGTTTCGCAATTGCTTCAACAAGAGCCTCCTCCACTTTGTCAATAGATACTGGGTTATCAAAGTTTTCTAAGGATAATCTTCCTAAATAAACATTGGCATCTGTAATTGTTGGCTGTGTATTCCCTAAGCCATATGCTACAGGTCCTGGATTTGCCCCCGCAGAATCTGGTCCAACCTTTAATGAGCCAAACTGATCTACACGTGCGATGGAGCCACCACCATTGCCGATTTCAACAATATCCACTACAGGTGTTTTAATCGGATAACCTGCAAATTTTTCATTTTTTTCAATATAGTAATCTGTTGTGACATTGACTTTGCCATCTGTAATAAGCGAGCATTTTGCTGTCGTCCCACCCACATCAAAGGCGATAATATTGGATTCATTGAGAAGTTGGCCTAATTTTGCAGCCCCAAACATACCTGCTACTGGACCAGATTCTACAAGGTTGATTGGCAGCTCCATTGCTTTATCAAAGCTTGTTGTTCCGCCATTCGATTGCATAATTTTTAAATGGTCTGTAATGCCAATTGTGCTTAATTTCTCTTTTAAGCTTTTTAAGTACGCATGTGCAATGGGCTTTACATAAGAATTAAGGACTGTTGTGTTTGTTCTTTCATACTCTCGGTATTCTTTAATCGTTTCACTTGAAAGTGTGATATACACTTCAGGCCAAATTTTCAAAATGGCTTCTTTTAACTGTTGTTCATGAATTGGATTTTTATAGCCATGTATTAAGGAAATGGCTATCGCCTCAACACCCAATTCCTTAAATTTATGAACGATATCGCCAACTTCCTTGGTATTAAGCGCTTTCATAATATTTCCTTTAAAATCGATTCGCTCATCAATTTCTTGTCGTAAATAACGCTCTACAAATGGTTCTGGCTTTTTATATTTAAAGTTATATAAGTCTGGTCGATTTCCACGAGCAATTTCTATGATGTCACGGAAGCCTTTTGTTGTAATTAACCCGACTACGCCCCCTTTTCTTTCCGTTAATGTATTGATGATAACCGTCGATCCATGAATAAATGATTCAATTAAAGAATCTTCTGTTACATGTCGTCCTAATACATTTAATATGCCATCCTCAAAATGACCAGGTGTCGTATGGCCCTTATCAAAATGAAGATTTCCTTTTTTATCTGTGAAAACTAGGTCGGTAAAAGTACCGCCAATATCTGTTGCGATTTTCAAGACTTCATCCCTCCATGTTCCTATTATCGGTACAGTGTTCCGAATTAGAATTAAATAAATTATATTTAAAAGAAAAAGAAAATTCAATGTATTTTTTAAATAAAAATTCATTTGACAATTGTCCTTAGTTGTAAAAATCCGCTCTTTCTTTCCAAAATCAGAGAACTATTAATAAAAAATACCAAACACATTTATATAAGGAAAGTTCTCGTGTTTTTTCTACAACATAAAAAAGATCCTAGTTTTCACTAGAATCTTAAAATCTTTTAAAAAAAATTAATTTTTATGAATTTTTACTCATGTAGCGGGTGAATGAATCAACTAAAATTTCACATTTATCCCATGTTTGCATTGTAGATAGACGATGAGTTAGGTCACTTCCAGACAATGCAGCGAGCATCTAGGAACCCAGTTTCTCCATTATCGATAAAAAAAGCTGCCCATTTAACTTGGGCAGCTTTCAACATACATTTAGAACAATCCTACCGCATGTCCTTCATTATCGACATTCATACGTAGGGCAGCAGGTGCTTTTGGAAGTCCTGGCATTGTCATAATATCGCCAGTTAGGCACACTAAGAAGCCTGCACCAAGCTTTGGAATAACTTCACGAATTGTGATGGTAAAGCCTTCTGGACGACCAAGTAAACTTGGTTGATCTGATAAAGAGTACTGTGTTTTCGCCATACAAACCGGAAGAGAGTCCCAGCCGAATTTTTCGATTTGGGCAATTTGTTTTTTAGCTTGGTCTGTAAATTGTACATCTTTCCCGCCATATACCTTTTGCACAATCGTACGTACTTTTTCTTCAATCGATTCTGTTACGTCGTATAAAGGAGAGAAGTTGTTTTCTTCCTCTAGCACAGCTAGTACTTGCTCAGCTAGGGCTAGACCACCTTTACCGCCCTCTTCCCAGACATTTGTACGAGCAATACGAACATGATTTTCCTGACACCAGTTCAGAACAGCTTCTAGCTCAGCCTCTGTGTCCGTGATAAAACGATTTAAGGCAATAATTGGTTCAACGCCAAATGTACGAACTGTATCAACATGTTTAGCTAAGTTTTCAATTCCTTGTAGAAGTGCTTCCACATTTTCACCTACAAGCGCTGTTTTCGGTACACCACCATGCATTTTTAATGCACGAATTGTCGCTACGATAACTACCGCACTTGGTTTAAAGCCAGCTTTACGGGCTTTAATGTTCATGAATTTTTCAGCACCTAAATCAGAGCCGAAGCCCGCTTCTGTCACCACAATATCAGCTAGCTTACGAGCTGTTTGTGTCGCCATAATGGAATTACAGCCGTGGGCAATATTCGCAAATGGACCACCATGGATAATGGCAGGTGTTCCCTCTAATGTTTGAACTAAGTTTGGCTTAAAGGCATCTTTTAATAATAGTGTTAAGGCACCCTCTACCTGTAAATCACGCACAAAGACAGGCTCACGCTCAAAAGTATAGCCAATCACGATACTTGCAATGCGCTCGCGTAAATCCTCAATACTTGTTGCTAAACAGAATACCGCCATAATTTCAGAGGCAACCGTAATATCAAAGCCGTCCTCGCGCGGCATGCCTTGAACAGGACCACCTAATCCTACCACTACCTTACGAAGGGCACGATCATTTAAGTCCATTACACGCTTCCAAATAATGCGTCGTGGATCAATGTTTAATGCATTCCCTTGATGGATATGATTATCAATGAATGCAGATAAAGCATTATTAGCTGTTGTAATCGCATGAAGGTCACCAGTGAAATGTAAATTAATATCCTCCATCGGTACTACCTGTGCGTAGCCACCGCCAGTTGCTCCACCTTTTACGCCCATTACGGGACCCAATGATGGTTCACGTAAAGCAACCATCACTTTCTTATCTAATTGATGAAGGGCATCTGCCAGTCCTACCGTTACCGTCGACTTCCCTTCACCTGCTGGGGTTGGACTAATGGCTGAGACTAATACAACCTTTGCATCCTCGCCCTGAGCTGTAATTTTTAATGGATCGATCTTTGCTTTGTAGCGTCCATACTGCTCAAGGGCATCGTCTGGAATACCCGCAGCATTGGCAATTTCCGTAATAGGTTTGATCACTGCTTGACTAGCGATTTCTAAATCTGATAATGGTTGATTTTTCGTTGTCATTTGGCATCCTACTTTCTATGTTGTTCATTTCCATTATAGTCTTAATTGTGAAAAAAAAGAAAGCCAGACATACGAGCATTTCGACAATCGATTGACAACTTTGTTCAATTCCTGTATGTTCTAAGAGAAAATGCAATTTTTTCACATTTTCTCAATATAGCACGACTTAGTTAACTTTATTTTACATTCAAGCGCATTGGAGGCGAATGCTTATGCAACAGGGGATCGTAAAGTGGTTCAATAATGAAAAGGGTTATGGCTTTATTGAATGTGATGATGGCGAAGATGTATTTGTTCATTTTACGGGCATCCAGGAGGAAGGCTTCCGTACACTTGAAGAAGGTCAAAAGGTTTCATTTGATGTTGTGGAAGGCAATCGTGGACCCCAAGCATCAAATGTTGTAAAACGATAAGCAGAATGGGGCTATCCGTGTAGTTCCAGATTAGCAGCGGATTAGGAAAAGGATCGTTTCCTTCATCCGCTTTTTGTGTTGTTATAAAAGCTTAGTGCCCCTTCCATGTTATAATAGAAGTAACAATACGTAAGGAGGGATTTCGATGCAAAAACAAAATAAACCAATGACAGAAGTTATTTTGAAGCATAAAGAACGACAAAGTGTAGCAGAATTTGCGGCAACACTAGAAACAATCGCAAAAAAGCTTAAAGAGAATGGTGAATTCACTTTTGTCCAAGGCACAGAGTCAACAGTTGTTAGCCCTAGTGAGCAGCTCAAAATCGAATACTCCTATACAAAAAAGGGCGACAAGCATTCATTTGAAATTGAATTTGATTGGTATACAGGTACAGAATCACCGAAAAAAATGACGATAGAATAATAATAGGCAACTAAGAGGCTGGGACATAACTAGCTTCAATTAGTGAGAAATCCTAATTTGAATTCATTCAAATTAGGATTTCTCTATTTTTTATGTTGTCTCC